>NZ_CP102931.1:6396000-6702500 GCF_024734665.1 Variovorax paradoxus | reverse complement strand
TCAAGAGGGAAACAACCCAGACCGCCAGCTAAGGTCCCTAAAATTGGCTAAGTGGGAAACGAAGTGGGAAGGCTAAAACAGTCAGGATGTTGGCTTAGAAGCAGCCATCATTTAAAGAAAGCGTAATAGCTCACTGATCGAGTCGTCCTGCGCGGAAGATGTAACGGGGCTAAGCCAGTTACCGAAGCTGCGGATTTGCAATTTATTGCAAGTGGTAGGAGAGCGTTCTGTAAGCCTGTGAAGGTGCGTTGTAAAGCGTGCTGGAGGTATCAGAAGTGCGAATGCTGACATGAGTAGCGTTAAAGGGGGTGAAAAGCCCCCTCGCCGTAAGCGCAAGGTTTTCTACGCAACGTTCATCGGCGTAGAGTGAGTCGGCCCCTAAGGCGAGGCAGAGATGCGTAGCTGATGGGAAACAGGTCAATATTCCTGTACCGATATATAGTGCGATGTGGGGACGGATCTTAATAGGTCATCCGGGTGTTGGATATCCCGGTTTAGTTGGATGTAGGCGTGCATTAGGCAAATCCGGTGCACATATACCGAGGCCAACGATCGAGCCAGCTTGCTGGTGAAGTGACTGAACGAGGTTCCAGGAAAAGCCACTAAGCTTCAGCTATATACGACCGTACCGCAAACCGACACTGGTGCGCGAGATGAGTATTCTAAGGCGCTTGAGAGAACTCAGGAGAAGGAACTCGGCAAATTGACACCGTAACTTCGGAAGAAGGTGTGCCCTATTAGTGTGAAGTGAACAACGGAGCATGAATGGGTTGCAAAAAATCGGTGGCTGCGACTGTTTATTAAAAACACAGCACTCTGCAAACACGAAAGTGGACGTATAGGGTGTGACGCCTGCCCGGTGCTGGAAGATTAAATGATGGGGTGCAAGCTCTTGATTGAAGTCCCAGTAAACGGCGGCCGTAACTATAACGGTCCTAAGGTAGCGAAATTCCTTGTCGGGTAAGTTCCGACCTGCACGAATGGCGTAACGATGGCCACACTGTCTCCTCCTGAGACTCAGCGAAGTTGAAATGTTTGTGATGATGCAATCTCCCCGCGGAAAGACGGAAAGACCCCATGAACCTTTACTGTAGCTTTGTATTGGACTTTGAACAGATCTGTGTAGGATAGGTGGGAGGCTTTGAAGCAGGGTCGCTAGATCTTGTGGAGCCAACGTTGAAATACCACCCTGGTGTGTTTGAGGTTCTAACCTAGGTCCATTATCTGGATCGGGGACAGTGCATGGTAGGCAGTTTGACTGGGGCGGTCTCCTCCCAAAGCGTAACGGAGGAGTTCGAAGGTACGCTAGTTACGGTCGGACATCGTGACGATAGTGCAATGGCATAAGCGTGCTTAACTGCGAGACTGACAAGTCGAGCAGATGCGAAAGCAGGACATAGTGATCCGGTGGTTCTGTATGGAAGGGCCATCGCTCAACGGATAAAAGGTACTCTGGGGATAACAGGCTGATACCGCCCAAGAGTTCATATCGACGGCGGTGTTTGGCACCTCGATGTCGGCTCATCTCATCCTGGGGCTGTAGCCGGTCCCAAGGGTATGGCTGTTCGCCATTTAAAGAGGTACGTGAGCTGGGTTTAAAACGTCGTGAGACAGTTTGGTCCCTATCTTCCGTGGGCGCTGCAGATTTGAGGAAGCCTGCTCCTAGTACGAGAGGACCGGAGTGGACACACCTCTGGTGTATCGGTTGTCACGCCAGTGGCATTGCCGAGTAGCTAAGTGTGGAAGAGATAACCGCTGAAAGCATCTAAGCGGGAAACTCGTTTCAAGATGAGATCTGCCGGGGCCTTGAGCCCCCTAAAGAGTCGTTCAAGACCAGGACGTTGATAGGTCAGGTGTGGAAGCGCAGTAATGCGTTAAGCTAACTGATACTAATTGCTCGTGCGGCTTGACCCTATAACTTTGATCAGTCTGATCAAGGTGTTATGCCAAGTTGACGCATTCAAAATAATTCGCCAAAAGCTGATTCCAAACTCTATGAATTCGTTTGATTGATCACGTGATCAGTCAGACAACCCTTTATGCCTGATGACCATAGCGACGTGGTACCACTCCTTCCCATCCCGAACAGGACAGTGAAACGCGTCAGCGCCGATGATAGTGCGGGTTCCCGTGTGAAAGTAGGTCATCGTCAGGCTCTTACAGCCCAGAAACCCCCAGTCAGCATTGACTGGGGGTTTTTGCCTTGGGGGAATGCTTTTGGAATCTGCAAATGTCCAAATGCGCAAAAACAAAAAAAGCCCGATGAATCCATCGGGCTTTTTTATTGGCGCAGCCAGTGTGATTAGGCCGCCAGGCGCTGCTCGATAGCAGCCTTGGTTTCCGGCAATTCCGTCGGCAGATGGTGCTCCAGCTGCTTGAACAGTTCCGCGTGCAGCTTCAACTCCGCTTGCCAAGCTGCCTTGTCAATACTGGTCACCGTGGCGAATTGCTCGGCGCTGAAGTTCAAGCCCGTCCAGTTCAGATCTTCATAGCGCGGGCTCACGCCGGTGATGTGCTCCACACCTTCGGTCTTGTTGCCTTCGACGCGATCGATCATCCACTTCAGCACGCGCATGTTCTCGCCATAGCCTGGCCAGACAAACTTGCCGTCAGCACCCTTGCGGAACCAGTTGGTCGTGTAGATCTTCGGCAGCTTGGCGCCCGAGGCTTCCAGCTTCTTGCCGAGATTGAGCCAATGCTGGAAATAGTCGCTCATGTTGTAGCCCATGAACGGCAGCATCGCGAACGGATCGCGGCGCACCACGCCTTGCTGGCCGGCAGCGGCGGCAGTGGTCTCCGAACCCATGGTCGCAGCCATATAAACGCCTTCGACCCAGCTGCGGGCTTCGGTCACCAGCGGCACGGTGGTCGAGCGGCGACCGCCGAAGATGAAGGCGTCGATCGCCACGCCCTTCGGGTCGTCCCAAGCGTCGTCGAGCGCTGGGTTGTTTGTGGCTGCCACGGTAAAACGCGAGTTCGGGTGTGCCGCCTTGGCACCGGTTTCCTTGGCGATCTGCGGCGTCCAGTCATTGCCTTGCCAGTCGGTAAGGTGCTCGGGCAGCGTCTTGGTGTCCTGCTCCATGCCTTCCCACCACACGTCGCCGTCATCGGTCAGCGCCACGTTCGTGAAGATCACGTCGTGGTGCAGACTGTCCATGCAGTTCGGATTGGTCAGCATGTTGGTACCAGGCGCCACGCCGAAGTAACCCGCCTCGGGGTTGATGGCGTAGAGGCGGCCGTCCTTGCCGGGCTTGATCCAGGCGATGTCGTCGCCGATGGTCGTGACCTTCCAGCCTTCGAAGCCGGCAGGCGGCACCAGCATCGAGAAGTTGGTCTTGCCGCAAGCGCTGGGGAATGCGGCCGCCACGTGGTACTTCTTGCCTTCAGGACTCGTCACGCCCAGGATGAGCATGTGCTCGGCCAGCCAGCCTTCGTCGCGGCCCATGTTGGAAGCGATGCGAAGCGCGAAGCACTTCTTGCCCAGCAGTGCGTTGCCGCCGTAGCCGGAGCCATAACTCCAGATCTCGCGCGTCTCGGGGTAGTGAACGATGTACTTGGTCTTGTTGCAGGGCCAGACCACGTCCTTCTGGCCGGCTTCGAGCGGCGCGCCCACGGTGTGCACGCAAGGCACGAAATCGCCATCGGCGCCCAGCACCTCGTACACGGCCTTGCCCATGCGGGTCATGATGCGCATGTTGACGGCCACATAAGGCGAGTCGGAGAGCTCGATGCCGATGTGGGCAATCGGCGAGCCCAGCGGGCCCATGCTGAACGGCACGACGTACATCGTGCGGCCCTTCATGCAACCGTCGAACAGGGGCTGCAGGGTCGCCCGCATTTCGGCCGGTGCCATCCAGTTGTTGGTGGGGCCGGCGTTTTCCTTTTCCGCGGAGCAGATGAAAGTGCGGTCTTCGACGCGCGCCACGTCGCTCGGGTCGGACACCGCGAGGAAGGAATTGGGGCGCTTGACGGGGTTGAGCTTCTTGAAGGTGCCGGCGTCGACCAGTTGCTGGCAGAGGCGGTCGTATTCTTCCTTGCTCCCGTCGCACCAGTGGATGGCTTCGGGTTTGCACAGCGCGGCCATGTCGGCCACCCAGGCAATCAGTTTCGCGTTCTTGACGTATGAGGGCGCCTGAATGTTGAGGCCCTGCATCGTGGGTGCGTTCATCGGAAAATCTCCTAAGTTGAAAAATCGTCTTTCCGAACGGGGCGCTGTGCCTGCTCAGGCACGGAGGTCCGTTTGAGAAAACGTTTCGCTTCGGGAGATTGCGTCAGTGCGGGCCGCACCGCCCGCAGACAAAGGCGACAGTACCTGTCAGCGTCAGGCCATGAAGACCGCGATCGATGCCAGCAGCAGCATCAGCACGCCGCCGGCCAGCGGAAGCACCAGCGGCATCAGGTGAACGACCGATTCGACGGCGTCTTTTTCAACAGCGGCGCTGTGGCTCGGCTCGACGGGAGTAGGGTTGGACATCGGGAAATTCCTCGAAGGCTCAATTGACAAACTGATGGCATTTTACCGGCGGGTAGCCCAGGGCCGGTCTAGGGGGATGCGAGCCCCTTAATTGGGCTTGTCGGGGTTGATCTTGCGGCTCAATGCTGCTCTTCAGCCTCGAAGCCCGCATCCTTCAGCGCGGCCAGCACGCTGGCCAGATGGTCCCGCCCGCGCGTCTGCAGCACCAGCTCGACGTCGACGTTCTGCGCCGCCAGCATCGTGAAGGCGCGTTGATGATGGACCTCGTCGACGTTAGCGCCCGCTTCGGCCACAGTGGCCGTGATCTGGGCCAATGAGCCCGGCACATCGCGCGCGCTCACACGCACGCGTGCCAGCCGCCCCGCCCGCACCATGCCGCGCTCAATGATGGCCGCGAGCAGCAGTGGATCGATGTTGCCGCCCGACAGAACCAGCCCTACGCGCTTGCCCTTGAAGCGTTCGGGGTGCCGGATCAGCGCCGCCAGCCCCGCCGCGCCCGCGCCTTCGACCAGCGTCTTCTCGATTTCGAGCAGCATCAGCACGCCTTGCTCGATGTCGCCTTCGTCCACCAGCAGCAGGTCGCCGACCTTGCTCGCGATGATTTCCTGCGTCAGCACGCCGGGCGTGCCGACCGCAATGCCCTCGGCGATGGTGCTCTTGCCCTGCACGTGATGCGTGCCCTTGATGGCGTTGACCATCGCCGGAAAGCGCGTGGTCTGCACACCGACGATCTCGATGCCTGGCTTACGCTCGCGCGCGGCGACCGCCATGCCCGCGATCAAACCGCCGCCGCCCACTGCCACCACCAGCGTGTCCAGGTCGGGTACGGCGTCGAGCATCTCGAGCGCCACCGTGCCCTGGCCCGCGATGATCGCCTCGTCGTCGTAGGGATGCACGAAGGTCAGCCCCTCGCGCTGCGCAAGCTCGAAAGCGTGGGTTCGCGCTGCCTCCAGCGTGTCGCCGTGCAGCACCACCTCGGCGCCGAAGCCGCGCGTGCGCTCGATCTTCACGCCTGGGGTGAAGCGCGGCATCACGATCAGCGCGCGCAGTCCGAGGCGCTGCGCGTGATAGGCCACACCCTGCGCATGGTTGCCGGCAGACATGGCAATCACTCCGCGTGTACCGTTCTGAGAAAGATCGACCAGCTTGTTACACGCCCCTCGTTCCTTGAATGAGGATGTGAACTGCAGGTTCTCGAATTTCAGGAACACCTGAGCGCCGACGATTTCCGACAGGGTGCGCGATTCAACACACGGCGTGTTGAGCACCTGGCCTTGCAGGCGCGCCGCGGCGCGCTCGATTTCCTGGATTCCGATCATGGCGCGCATTGTGGCTGGAATCGCACCATCAGGGTTTTTCCCGTTTACTGGTCTTCCCGAAGCTAAAAGTCTGCGTTATGGTCGCTCCGAGATTGAGATTGTCCTCGTTGGAGGTTGCCTGATGGCCAAGCGTGCGGGTGTCGATGTAGTGGCTGCTGCAGTACGCGGGCAGGCATTGCCGTCGCCCGGCCTCAAGGAGGCGCCGGTGCTCGAGCTCATGTGCTCGCACTTCGTGCTCACGCTCGCGGCCAAGCAGGGGCCGCGCTTCAATGTGCGGCGCGATATCAACGGCCTCCTGTCGCTCACGGGCCGGCACTTGGTGTGGCCCGCGGCCGTGCTGCAGCGGCTGCGCGAATTCCTCGGACGCCGCTGCGCGGGCAACGAAGCCTGGAAGGGCGTCGAAGACTTCGACGGCCGCACGCTGCTGGAGCGCCACGGCGTGTGGCGCGGCCCGTATGAAGAAGGCACGCTCTTCTTCTACCTCGACGAATACGCCAAGGACCAGCCGAAGGACCTGCTCTCGGTGCTGGCCGTCACGCGCGACTGGCTCACGCATGCGCTGCGCAAGCAGTCGACGCTGGTCGAGAAGAACATCGATGCGCTCGCAGGCCTGCTGCAGCTCAACAAGGCCGAGCGTGCACTGCTGCTCTACGGCACGCTCGCACGCTACCAGCGCGACCTGCGCTCGCTGCTGGTCGAGTTCAAGGTCAACAACGCACCCGAGGCCTATGCGGCCATCGCCGACATCGCGGGCGTGAACGCGAGCGAAGTGGGCGAGGCGCTGCGCGCTGGCTCGCGGCTCGAGCGCATCGGGCTCGTCGAGAACCTCATCTCCGAGCACAACATCACCGACCTTGCCGATCTCATGAAGGTCAGCGAAAAGCTGCCACCAGTGCTCATGCGCGAGTACCGCGACCACAACGAGCTGATGGCCGTGTTCACGCGGCCTTCGGCCAAGAGCGCACTCACGCCGCACGATTTTTCCTTCGTGCAGGAAGACGCGCAGATGCTCGTCACGCTGCTGCGCGCGGCGGTCGCGCGCAAGGAGCCCGGCGTCAACGTGCTGCTTTATGGCCCGCCCGGCACCGGCAAGACCGAACTCGCGAAAGTCGTTGCGCAGGCCGCCGGACTCGAGCTCTTCGAAGTCGAGTACGCCGACCGCGATGGCAACTCGCTGAGCGGCCGCGACCGCTACCGCTCTCTGCAGATCGCGCAGGTGTTCCTCAAGGGCAGCGCGCAGGCCGCACTGCTGTTCGACGAAGTCGAAGACGTCTTCCCGCCCATCAGCACCGAGGCCGCACAGTTCATGGCGCGCGCCGAGCAGATTCCGGCGCCCACCAGCGGCAGCGTCAGCGGCAAGGCCTGGGTCAACCAGATCCTCGAAGCCAACCCCGTGCCCACGCTGTGGGTCACCAACCGCATCGAGCAGATCGACCCGGCCTTCCGTCGTCGCTTCGCCTATCACCTCGAGCTCAAGTCGCCGCCGCCCGGCGCGCGCGAGCAGCTCGTGAAGAAGACGCTCGAAGGCGTGGTCGTGTCCGAGGCTTTCACTGCCAAGCTGGCCGAGCGCAAGGGCCTCACGCCCGCGCAGATCCGCACGGCGGTGCGCTTCGCAGGGCTCGCGCGAACCGACGACGCTTCGATGGAAGCGCTCATCGAGCGCCAGCTGCGCAACGCCGACCTGGCGCTGGGTACGCTCGACACCGGCCGCGGCGAGCGCCGCAGCGTCACCACCTACGACCTCGACATGCTCAACGTCGAGACCCGCTTCGAGATCCCGCGCATCGTCGAGGCACTGAAGGCGCGCGGCCACGGCACGCTGTGTTTCTACGGCGCGCCAGGCACCGGCAAGACCGCGCTGGCCGAGCACATCGCCAAGGCCGTCGGCCGCCCGCTCATCGTCAAGCAAGCCAGCGACCTCATGAGCAAGTACGTCGGTGAAACCGAACAGAACATGGCTGCCATGTTCCGCGAGGCCGAGAACGAAAAGGCCGTGCTGCTGCTCGACGAGGCCGACAGCTTCCTGCAGGACCGGCGCGGCGCGCAGCGCACCTACGAGGTCACCGAGGTCAACGAGATGCTGCAGGGCATGGAGCGCTTCAACGGCGTCTTCATCTGCACCACCAACCTGCTCGACCGGCTCGACCAGGCTGCGCTGCGGCGCTTCACTTTCAAAATCAAGTTCATGCCGCTCACGGCCGCGCAGCGCGAACGCATGTTCATCACCGAGGCGCTCGCCGGCGACGCCGCGCTCATGACGAGCGCCATGCGCTCGCGGCTGGCGCCGCTGACACAGCTGTGCCCGGGGGATTTCGCGGCGGTGAAACGACAGGTCGATATCCTCGCGGCGGAGTTTTCCGCGACCGAGTTTCTCGACCAGCTCGAAGCCGAGCACCGCATCAAGCCCGAAGTGCGCGAATCGCGCGGCATGGGCTTCCTGCAGTAGCCGGCTTCAATGGCAGCAGCCGGACGAAGAAGACGGTGCTGTGAGGAAGAACAAGGAGGAACACATGGGCTCTCTCAAGTTCGATGACGCGCGGCAATTGCCGCCTCCTGGCACAAGGGCTGCAGCAGCAAGCGCTGCGCTCGCCGTGGCCTGCCTGCTGGCGGGCTGTGGGGGCGGCGGTGGTGGAGGCGGGGGCGGTGGTTTGCCGATCGGCCTGGTGCCCGGCACCACGACACCGCCGCCCGCAAGTGGCGGTGACGGCGGCAGCGGCATCGTCGCCTCGGCCACGGTCGCCGGCCTGTGCGCCGCGCCGCGCAGCGGCATCAACCCCGATACCGGCACGGCCTACCCCGACCACAGCGGCACGCTCGACAACGAGAAAAGCTGGGTGCGTGGCTGGATCGACGAAACCTACCTCTGGTACGGCGAAGTGCCGACCACCCTCAAGGCCGCCGACTACGCCACGCCGATCACCTGGTTCAACGTGCTCAAGACCACGGCCACAACGAACTCGGGCCGCGCCAAGGACCGCTTTCACTTCACCTACGACACCGAGGTGTACCGCCAGCTGTCGCAGGGCGGCGTGTCGGCCGGCTACGGCATGGAGACGGCGTCGGTGCGCAGCTCGCCGCCGCGCGACATCCGCATCGCCTTCGTCGAGCCGAATTCGCCCGCCACCACGGCGGGCCTGCAGCGCGGCGCGAAGATCCTCACGATCGACGGCATCAACGTCGTCAGCAGCACCGGCACCGCCAACGTCAACGCGATCAATGCCGCCCTGTCGCCCAAGGCCATTGGCGAATCGCACACTTTCACCTTCGAGGTGGGCGGCACGGCGCAGCCCGCGGTGCAACTGACGGCGGCCAAGATCACCAGCACGCCGGTGCAGAACGTCCAGGTCATCGACACCGGCAGCGGCCGCGTCGGCTACCTGCTGTTCAACGACCACATCACGACCTCCGAGGCGCAGCTCATCTCCGCGGTGAACACCTTCAAGCAGGGTGCCGGCATCCAGGACCTCGTGCTCGACATGCGCTACAACGGCGGCGGCCAGCTGCTCATTGCCAGCCGGCTGGCCTACATGATCTCGTCGCCGGCGGTGACCGCGGGCAAGACTTTCGAGCTACTGGCTTTCAACGACAAGAACCCCTTCCACCTGACAGTCGCGCAGACCCTCACGCCCTTCGCCACCACCAGCCGCAGCGGTCAGGCTCTGCCCACGCTCGGCCTCTCGCGCGTCACTGTGCTCACCGGCCCGGACACCTGCTCGGCGAGCGAGTCTGTCGTCAACAGCCTGCGCGGCGTGGGCGTCACCGTCAACCTCGTCGGCGGCACCACTTGCGGCAAGCCCTATGGCTTCTACCCGCAGGACAACTGCGGCACCACCTACTTCGCGATCCAGTTCAAGGGCGTCAACCAGCAGGGCTACGGCGACTACGGCGACGGCTTCACGCCCAACCCCGGCTGCACCGTGGCCGACGACTTCAGCCACCAGCTCGGCGATAAAGACGAGGCGCGGCTGTCCGCGGCGCTCACGCTGCGCAGCACCGGCGCCTGTCCGGCCGGGTCGGCCAAGTCCGCTGCCTCGGGCCTGGAGAAGACCGAGCAGGCCGATGTGGAGCAACCCTACATGCCAGGCCGCTCGCCGCTGCGCGAGAACCGCCTGATCGACCCCCAGCCCAACCCGGGCTGACCCCTCTCCCCGTTCCCGCGGAAAACCCCTAGGCCATGGCGCTTGCCACACCCGTGGCTTGCCCTTTAGAGTGAGCAAACGTTTGCGCAAAGCTTTGCGCAAACGTTTGTATTTCAGTAGTACTCGGTGTCGAAGCCTGAAAACCAAATTCCTAGTCTCAGGAGAAGAAGATGCGCAAATGGATCGGGGCGATGTTCTTCGCCGTCATCACGGTGTTGGCGGGCTGCGGCGGAGGTGGCGATGGAGGCGGCGGCATCGGCCTCGGTTCCGGCTTCGGTGGCGGCGCATCGGGTGGCTCCACCAGCGCACAGAAAATCATCATCGACAGCGACTACAACACCATGAGCGATGACGGCCAGCTCGGCGTCATGGCCGCGCAACTGCAGGCCACGGGCCAGGTGCAGGTCATGGGCATCAGCGTGGTCTCGGGCAACCAGTGGCTCAAGCAGGGCGTGTCCGACGCGCTGATGTCGGTGGAGCGGCTTGGCGTGGGCGGCAACATCGGCATCTACGTGGGTGCGGACTACGCGCTCAACCACACCTTCGCCGACGTGGAAGCCGAAATGGCAGCGGGCGCGGGCGGCGACGGCTACCTCGGCGCCTGGGGCGGCCCCGAACCCAAGACCGATGCCGACCTCAAGCCCTCGCCCGACGGCTTCGCCCAGCACACAGTGGTGCAGCGCAAGAGCGCGGTCGATTTCATCGTCGACACCGTGAAGGCCAATCCGAACGAGATCACCATCCTGGCCATCGGCCCGCTCACCAACATCGCGCTCGCGGTGAAGCAGAACCCAGAGATCGTTCCGCTCATCAAGAAGATCATCTACATGGGCGGCGCCATCGACGTGCCGGGCAACACCACCAAGGCCGCCGAGTTCAACTGGTGGTTCGACCCCGACGCCGCGCAGTTCGTGGTGCGGTTGCCCATTCCGCAGGTGGTGGTGCCGCTGGACGTGACCGACACCGTGTTCCTCACCAAGCCCATCTACGACCGCATCGCGCATGCTGCCAAGCCCACGGCCGTGACCGACGTGTTCCAGAAGCTCAACGGCTACGGCTTCGACGGCAAGAACGGCTTCGAGACCAACCCGAACTACACCCAGAACATCTGGGACACCCTCACGCTCGCCTACCTGATCGATCCGAGCTACGCCACGCAGACGGTGGACCGCTACGTCGACGTGATTGCCAAGCCCGGTGCCGCCAACAACGGCCAATCCATCGGCTACACCTCGCAGCCTGCGGGGGCGACGCTGCAGAAGATGACGGTGGTGAAGAAGTTCGACAACGCGCGCTTCTTCGAGTTGTACGTCGACCTGCTGACGCGGCCGGTGCCGATCACGCTGTCGGCGACGAACTAGACGCTGCAGCCTCTAGAACGCTTCGCAGACCCGCAGCACTTCGGTGCCATAAGCCTCGAGCTTCTTGGTGCCGATGCCGCTGATGCCCTGCAGGTCTTCGAGCGTCGCGGGCGCCCGCTCGGCAATGGCGGCCAGCGTGGCGTCGTGGAAGATCACGTAGGCCGGCAGGTTGTGCTCCTTCGCCACCTCGGCACGCCAGGCCTTGAGCGCTTCGAAGCGCTTCTTGCCCATGTCGTCGAGCTTGGCCGCGGCCGGCGAGGGGGCGCCCTTGGCGACCTTCTCGCGCCGGGGCTTGCGCTCGGCCGGTGACGACACCGACTCGCGCAGCGTCACGCTCGCCTCGCCCTTGAGCACCGCGCGCGAGCCTTCGGTGAGCTTCAGCGTGTTGAACGCCTCTGCGTCCACCGCCAGCGCGCCGGTGGCGATCAGCTGGCGCAGCACGCCGCGCAGCGCCACCTCGCTGAACTCCGCGCCAATGCCGAAGGTGCTGACGCGCTCGTGCCCGAACTGCTTGACCTTCTCGGTCGGCTTGCCGCGCAGGATGTCCATGATGTGCCCCGCGCCGAAGCTGATGCCGCTGAGCTGCTGCACGCGGTAGATGGTGCTCAGCAGCTTGCGCGCGGCATCGGTGCCGTCCCACACCTGCGGCGGGTTCAGGCAGTTGTCGCAGTTGCCGCAGGGCGTGCTCTTCTCGCCGAAGTAGCCCAGGAGGCGCACGCGCCGGCAGTCGCTGGCTTCGGCCAGCGAGAGCAGTGCATCGAGCTTGCCGCGCATCACCTGCTTGAATTCTTCGCCGGCGGGGCTCTCGTCGATCATGCGACGCTGGTTGACCACGTCCTGCAGGCCGTAGGCCATCCATGCGTCGGCGGGGCCGCCGTCGCGGCCGGCGCGGCCGGTTTCCTGGTAGTAGCCCTCGATGTTCTTGGGCATGTCGAGGTGGCCGACGAAGCGCACGTCGGGCTTGTCGATGCCCATGCCGAAGGCGATGGTCGCGACCATCACGATGCCTTCCTCGCGCAGGAAGCGGTCCTGGTGCTTCTGGCGCACCGCCGCATCGAGGCCCGCGTGGTACGGCAATGCGTTGATACCCGCGTCGCGCAGCGTCACGGCCACGTCTTCCACCCGCTTGCGCGACTGGCAATAGACCACGCCCGCATCGCCCTCGTGCTCGCGCTCGATGAAGCGCAGCAGCTGCGTGGTGGCGTCTTTCTTCTCGACGATGGTGTAGCGGATGTTCGGCCGGTCGAAGCTGGAGACGAACTGGCGCGCATCCTCCAGCTGCAGCCGCTCGACGATGTCGGCCCGCGTCAGATCGTCGGCCGTGGCCGTGAGTGCGATGCGCGGCACGCCCGCGTAGCGCTCGTGCAGCACCGTCAGCGCGCGGTACTCGGGGCGGAAGTCGTGGCCCCACTGGCTCACGCAATGCGCCTCGTCGATGGCGAAGAGCGAGAGCTTGCCGCGCTCCTTCAGCGAATCGAGCTGCGACAGGAAGCGCGGCGTGTTCACGCGCTCGGGGGCGGCATACAGCAGCGTGATCTCGCCGCGCAGCATTCGGCGCTCCACGTCCTGCGTCTGCTCCCAGTCGAGCGTCGAATTGAGAAAGGCCGCGCTCACCCCGGCTTCGTGCAGCGCGCCCACCTGGTCGTGCATCAGCGCGATCAGCGGCGACACCACGATCGCCACGCCGCGCCCCGCACGCTGCCGCGCGATAGCGGGAATCTGATAGCACAGCGACTTGCCGCCGCCCGTGGGCATCAGCACCAGCGCATCGCCGCCGCCCACCACGTGATCGACGATGTCCTGCTGGGCCCCCCGGAACTGCGCGTAGCCGAAGACCTCGTGGAGGATGTCGGAAGGGGCGCTGCTGCCGGAGACGTCGATGGGGTGGGGAGCGAGAGAGGACACAGGCAGCGGTGGGGAGGTCGGAAAGGGGGCAAAGAGGGTGGGCCGTCGATTGTCCCCCAGCCCCGTCGATATGACTGTGGCACGAGGTTTGCGATGGTCACCCCCGTCCCGCGGCCTCCCTTGTCTAGACAGCAAAGCGGTGCATTTCCCAAGGAAGTGCACCAAAAATGAGCTTTCGGGTTATCCTGTATATACAAGTTGGGGCGCTTGGCAACAATGCGAGGCGTGCGTTACCCGGCCATCGGGCCCGCCGCCGAGCCTTTTCCTAAGAACAGACCCCAGGAGTACCCATGGTCAAGAAGACGGTAGTTGTGAAAGTCGCTTCGCTGCTGGCAGCAGGGGCATGTGCAGCGGGCATGGCCGGAACGGCCGCCGCCCAGGACATGACGAAGATCGCGCTCGGCATGTCCGGCTGGACCGGCTTCGCGCCGCTCTCGCTGGCGGACAAGGCCGGCATCTTCAAGAAGAACGGGCTCGACGTCGAGCTCAAGATGATCCCTCAGAAGGACCGCCACCTGGCGCTGGCCTCCGGTGCCATCCAGTGCGCGGCCACCACGGTCGAGACGCACGTGGCCTGGAATGCCAACGGCGTGCCCATCGTGCAGATCTTCCAGATGGACAAGTCCTACGGCGCCGACGGCCTCGCCGTGCGCGGCGACGTCAGCAAGTTCTCCGACCTCAAGGGCAAGACCATCGGCGTCGACGCCCCCGGCACCGCCCCTTACTTCGGCCTGGCCTGGATGCTCAACAAGAACGGCATGACGCTGAAGGACGTGAAGACCACCACGCTGTCGCCGCAGGCCTCGGCCCAGGCCTTCGTGGCCGGCCAGAACGACGCCGCCATGACCTACGAGCCGTACCTCTCGACCGTGCGCGCCAACCCCGCCGCCGGCAAGATCCTGGCCACCACGCTCGACTACCCGATGGTGATGGACACCGTCGGCTGCGCGCCCACCTGGCTCAAGGCCAACGCCAAGGCCGCCGCCGCGCTCACCAAGTCGTACTTCGAGGCGCTCGACATGATCAAGGCCGAGCCCGAGAAGTCGAACGAGCTCATGGGCTCCGCCGTGAAGCAGAGCGGCGAGCAGTTCGCCAAGTCGTCGGCCTTCCTGCGCTGGCAGGACAAGGCCGCCAACCAGAAGTTCTTTGCTGGCGAACTCACCAGCTTCATGAAGGAAGCCACGCCCATCCTTCTGGAAGCCGGCGTGATCCGCAAGGCGCCTGAAGATTTCGCGGCGACCTTCGATGCAAGCTTCGTCAAGTAACACCATGTCGCAAATGCCGTCCGCCGCGGTGGCCGCGGCGCCTGCCCCCAGGCCCGCAGCGGCGCCGGTCGTCGCGCCCGCGCGCCGCCGCGCGTTCGCACCGCTCGAACCCATCGGCACGCGTGCGCGCGTGCTGCTGGGGCTCGCGTTCTTCGTCGTCTTCGTGCTCGTGTGGGCCATTGCCACGCTCGGCGGCTTCGTGCCGCCGACCTTCCTCGCGAGCCCGCCGACCATGGTCAAGGAGGGCTGGCTTCTCTTCACCGAGTACGGCTTCATCGGCGACATCGGCATGACCGTGTGGCGCGTGTTCGGCGGCTTCCTGCTGGCGGCAGTGTTCGCCGTGCCACTGGGCATTGCCATGGGCACCTGGAAGACCGTCGAAGCCTTCTTCGAGCCCTTCGTGTCCTTTTGCCGCTACCTGCCGGCCTCGGCCTTCATTCCGCTGCTCATTCTCTGGGCGGGCCTGGGCGAGATGCAGAAGCTGCTGGTGATCTTCATCGGCTCGTTCTTCCAGATCGTGCTGATGGTGGCCGTTACGGTGGGTGGCGCGCGGCGCGACCTGGTCGAAGCGGCCTACACGCTGGGCGCCAACAGCCGCGGCATCGTGGCGCGCGTGCTCATTCCGGGCGCCGCGCCGGGCATCGCCGAAACGCTGCGCCTCGTACTGGGCTGGGCGTGGACGTATGTGATCGTGGCGGAGCTGATCGGCTCTTCGTCGGGCATCGGCCACATGATCACCGACAGCCAGGCGCTGCTGAATACCGGCCAGATCATCTTCGGGATCATCGTGATCGGCGTCATCGGCCTCTTATCTGACTTCGCCTTCAAGGCACTCAACCGCCGTCTGTTTGCATGGGCCGCACTGTGACGAAGAACCAACTTTCCATCCAGGGCGTCTCGCGCGTCTTCACCGGCACCAAGGGCCAGCACACGCAGGCGCTGCAGCCGATCGACTTCGAGGTGAAGGAAAACGACTTCGTCACCATCCTCGGCCCCTCGGGCTGCGGCAAGTCGACGCTGCTGCGCATCGTGGCGGGGCTCGACTTTCCGACGACCGGCCAGGTGCTGCTCGACGGCGAGCGCATCGATGGCCCGGGTGCCGACCGCGGCGTCGTGTTCCAGAGCTACACGCTGTTCCCGTGGCTCACGGTGGCGCAGAACATCCGCTTCGGCCTGCGCGAGCGCGGCATGAGCGAGGCCGACCAGAAGGAGCGCAGCGAGTTCTTCATCGCCAAGGTCGGCCTGCGCGGCTTTGAGAACCACTTTCCGAAGCAGCTCTCGGGCGGCATGCAGCAGCGCACGGCCATTGCGCGCGCGCTGGCCAACGACCCCAAGATGCTGCTGCTCGACGAGCCCTTCGGCGCGCTCGACAACCAGACCCGCGTGCTGATGCAGGAACTGCTGCTCGGCATCTGGGAGTCGGCGCAGAAGACGGTACTGTTCGTCACGCACGACATCGACGAGGCGATCTTCATGGCCAACCGCGTGGCGGTGTTCAGCGCGCGGCCGGGGCGCATCAAGACCGAGATCGCGGTCGACTTTCCGCATCCGCGCAGCTACACCATCAAGACCTCGCCGGAGTTCATGGACATCAAGGCGCGCCTGACGGAAGAAATTCGCGCCGAGTCGATGGCGGCAGCGGAGCATTGACCGAAACGATGAAACGCGACCTGCCAACCCTCGCGCTCTACGCGCAAGTCAAGGATCACATCTCCCGCAAGATCCAGGACGGCACGTGGCCGCCCGGCCACCGCCTGCCTTCGGAGCACGAGTTGGTGGCGCAGTTCGGCATGGCGCGCATGACTGTGAATCGTGCGCTGCGCGAACTGGTGGAACAGGGCCGCATCGTGCGCGTGGCGGGCGTCGGCAGCTTCGTGGCCGAGAACAAGCCGCAGTCCACGCTGCTGCAGATCGCCAACATCGCCAGCGAAATCCGCCAGCGCGGGCACGACTACCGCTGCGAAATGATCGAGGTCGAACGCATTGCCGCCTCGCCCGACGTGGCTGCGTGGCTCGACCTGCGCGCTGGCGACTCGGTGTTCCACAGCGCCTGCCTGCACCTGGAGAACGAAACGCCGGTGCAGCTCGAAGAGCGCTACGTCAACCCGCAGGTCGTGCCCGACTACCTCGAACAAGACTTCACCGCCATGCCGCCCAGCGAATACCTGGTGCGCAACGTGCCCTTCGACCAGATCGAACACGTCGTCGATGCCGTGCTGCCCAACCCGGAGCAGGCGCAAAGGCTCGCGATGGCACCCACCGACCCCTGCCTGCTGCTGACGCGCCGCACGTGGATACGCAACACGCCCGTGACCTGGGTGCGCTGCCTTCATCCCGCTTCGCGCTACAGCCTGGGCAGTCGCTTCCGAGCCGACGGCAACCCGAGCTTCGGCTAGTTTTTTTCGTCCTCAGAGACCTACGTTTTCTCTCGCAACTACTTGTATAGACAGGTTCACATGCCAAGCAATCACACCGCCACTCCAGATGCCACTTTGACCCTCATGCCCGGCAAGGTCGATCTAGCGATGCTGCGACGCATCCAGGCCGGCGGCGTGCAACTTGCGCTCGATGCGTCGGTGCGCGACGGCATGCTGCGCGCCGAGGCTGCCGTGCGCCACATCGTCGAGAACGACCAGGTCGTCTACGGCATCAACACCGGCTTCGGCAAGCTCGCCAGCACGCGCATCGGCAACGACCACCTGGCGGAGCTGCAGCGCAACCTGGTGCTGTCGCACAGCGTCGGCACGGGCGAGCCGCTGGCTGCGCCTGTCGTGCGCATGATCCTCGCGACCAAGGCGGTGAGCCTGGCGCGCGGCCATTCGGGCGTGCGGCCCGCGCTGGTCGATGCGCTGCTGGCCTTGTTCAACGCGGGCGTCACGCCGAGCATCCCGTGCAAGGGCTCGGTCGGCGCTTCAGGTGACCTCGCACCGCTCGCGCACATGGCCTGCGTGCTGATCGGCGAAGGCCAGGCGACTTTGGCCGATGGCAAGGTGGTCGGCGGTGCGGAAGCCATGCGCAGCATCGGCCTCGAACCCTTCGTGCTCGGCCCCAAGGAAGGCCTCGCGCTGCTCAACGGCACGCAGGTGTCGACCGCGCTCGCGCTCTTCGGCCTGTTCGGCGCGGAAGACGTGTTCGCCTCTTCGCTGATGTCGGGTGCGCTCTCGCTCGAAGCCATCCAGGGCTCGATCAAGCCTTTCGACGCACGCATCCACGCCGCGCGGGGCCAGCTCGGCCAGATTGCCGTGGCGGGCGCGGTGCGCACGCTGCTCGAAGGCAGCGAGATCGTTCCCTCGCACGCCGACTGCGGCCGCGTGCAAGACCCGTACTCGGTGCGCTGCATCCCGCAGGTGATGGGCGCCTGCCTCGACAACCTCGCGCACGCCGCGCGCGTGCTGGTCATCGAGGCCAATGCCGCATCGGACAACCCGCTCGTGTTCTGCGACACCGGCGAGGTGATCTCGGGCGGCAACTTCCACGCCGAGCCCGTCGCATTCGCGGCCGACATCATTGCGCTGGCCATCAGCGAAGTCGGCGCGATTGCCGAGCGCCGCATCGCGCTGCTGCTCGATACGGGCCTGTCGGGCCTGCCGCCGTTCCTGGTGCGCGATGGCGGCCTCAATTCCGGTTTCATGATCGCGCAGGTCACGGCGGCCGCATTGGCTTCGGAGAACAAGTCGCTCGCGCACCCCGCCAGCGTCGACAGCCTGCCCACTTCGGCCAACCAGGAAGACCACGTGTCGATGGCCACCTTCGCGGGCCGTCGTCTGGCCGACATGGTCAACAACACCGCGGTGGTGGTCGGCATCGAAGCCATGGCCGCGGCCCAAGGTATCGAGCTCAAGCGAAATCTCAAGAGCTCGCCGCTGGTCGAAGCCGAATTCGCCGCCATCCGCCAGAAGGTCGCCTTCCTCGAACGCGACCGCTACCTCGCCCCCGACATCGAAGCCATGCGCCAGTGGGCGCTGAAGGCCGAGCTGCCGGCCGCGCTGCTCGACATCCTGCCCAGTCACTCGTAAAACACACCCCGATTAGGAGAACCACGCCATGAACGCTCCCGAGAAATTCGCCCTGAACAACCCCGATGCCGCCGACCCGCGCCATGACCCGACCCGCGTGATCCGCGCCCCGCGCGGCAGCGAGCTCAACTGCAAGAGCTGGCTCACCGAAGCCCCGTTCCGCATGCTGCAGAACAACCTCGACGCCGAGGTGGCCGAGCGCCCGCAGGATCTCGTGGTGTACGGCGGCATCGGCCGCGCCGCGCGCAACTGGGCCTGCTACGACCAGATCCTCGCGTCGCTGAAAGAGCTGAACGACGACGAGACGCTGCTCATCCAGTCGGGCAAGCCCGTCGGCGTGTTCAAGACGCACGAGAACGCACCGCGCGTGCTGCTGGCCAACTCGAACCTCGTGCCCAAGTGGGCCAACTGGGAGCACTTCAACGAGCTCGACCGCCAAGGCCTTTTCATGTACGGCCAGATGACGGCCGGCAGCTGGATCTACATCGGCAGCCAGGGCATCGTGCAGGGCACCTTCGAAACCTTCGTTGAAGCCGGTCGCCAGCACTACAACAACAGCCTCGCGGGCAAGTGGATCCTTACGGCCGGCCTCGGCGGCATGGGCGGCGCGCAGCCTCTCGCGGCCACGCTGGCGGGCGCGGTGTCGCTCAACATCGAGTGCCAGCAGTCGAGCATCGACTTCCGCCTGCGCACGCGCTACGTCGACAAGCAGGCGCGCGACATCGACCACGCCTTCGAGCTCATCAAGCAGCATTGCGACGCGAAGGAAGCCGTGTCGATCGCGCTGCTCGGCAATGCGGCTGACATCCTGCCCGAGCTGGTCAAGCGTGCGAAGGCCGGCGGCCTGAAGCCCGACCTCGTGACCGACCAGACCTCCGCGCACGACCTCATCAACGGCTACCTGCCTTCGGGCTGGAGCGTGCCTCAATGGCAGGCTGCGATGAAGGACGCCTCGCAGCACGATGCGCTGAAGAAGGCCGCCGCCAGGTCGTGCGCCGTGCACGTGCAGGCCATGCTCGACTTCCAGGCCATGGGCATCCCAACGGTCGACTACGGCAACAACATCCGCCAGGTGGCCTTCGACGAAGGCGTGAAGAACGCCTTCGACTTCCCGGGCTTCGTGCCGGCCTACATCCGCCCGCTGTTCTGCGAGGGCAAGGGCCCGTTCCGCTGGGTGGCGCTCTCGGGTGACCCGGAAGACATCTACAAGACCGACGCCAAGATCAAGGAGCTGTTCCCCGAGAACAAGCACACGCATCGCTGGCTCGACATGGCGCGCGAGCGCATCGCCTTCCAGGGCCTGCCGGCGCGCATCTGCTGGCTGGGCCTGGGCGAGCGCCACATCGCGGGCCTGGCCTTCAACGAGATGGTGAAGAACGGCGAGCTGAAGGCGCCCATCGTCATCGGCCGCGACCACCTCGACACCGGCTCGGTCGCCAGCCCCAACCGCGAGACCGAAGCCATGAAGGACGGCACCGATGCCGTGTCCGATTGGCCGCTGCTCAACGCGCTGCTCAACACCGCCGGTGGCGCCACCTGGGTCAGCCTGCATCACGGCGGCGGCGTGGGCATGGGTTACTCGCAGCATTCGGGCGTGGTGATCGTGTGCGACGGCACCGATGCCGCGGCCAAGCGCATCGAGCGCGTGCTCTTCAACGACCCGGCCACCGGCGTGATGCGCCATGCCGACGCGGGCTACGACATTGCCGTCGCCACCGCGAAGAAGCAGGGCCTGAAGCTGCCGATGGTGAAGTGATGGCGGGCGCGGTCCTTCCCGACGCCCGGGAACTGCAGCGCCGCGTTCAGGCGCGCGTAGACGACGCGCTGGTCGCGCAGTTCCAGCGCGACGGTGCGGTCTGCATCCGACAGCTGCTCACGCCGGGCGAACTGGCGCTGCTGCAGGGCGGCATCGAAGCCAACCTCGCCGCGCCCAGCCCGCGCGCCAAGGTGGCGAGCCGGCCCGACGACCCGGGCCGCTTCTTCGAGGACTTCTGCAACTGGCAGGACATCGACGCCTTCCGCCGCTTCATCTTCGAGGCGCCACTCGCGCAACTGGCGCAGCGCCTCATGGGTTCGCAGACCGTGCGGCTGTACCACGACCACCTGCTCGTGAAGGAGCCCGGCACGCGTCAGCGCACGCCGTGGCACCAGGACCAGCCCTACTACAACATCGAGGGCGAGCAGAACGTCAGCATGTGGATTCCGGTCGATCCGGTGTCGCGCGCTGCCACGCTCGAGTTCGTGGCCGGCTCCCACAAGGGGCCGTGGCTGATGCCGCGCACCTTCATGGACAACCACGCCAAGTGGTTCCCCGAAGGCAGCCTGCAAGACCTGCCCGACATCGAGGGCGATCGCGAGCGCTTTCCCATCGTCGGCTGGAACATCGAGCCCGGCGATTTCGTCTGCTTCCACATGCTCACGCTGCACGCGGCCGCCGGGGTCGAGGGGCGGAACCGGCGCCGCGTGTTCTCGGTGCGCTTCCTGGGCGACGACATCCGCCATGCGCCGCGCAGCTGGAAGACCTCGCCCGACTTCCCCGGGCTGGCCGACACGCTGCCGGCGGGCGCGCCCATGGACGACGCGCGCTTTCCGCTGCTGGTGGGCTGAAGAGGCCGCCCCGGGTTAAGACGAAGGTAGAAAGAAAAAACGCGCTCATTCCCATCGAATGGGAATCAAGACTTGGAAGTGAGAACGGCGAGCAAGATACTGCACGCCGGATCCACTTTCGACCTCCAGCGATTGCCTCCGATGACGCCCCCGATTGAAGCTCCCGCCCACAACGACCGCGCGCTGTTCGTGCTGTCGGTGCTGGCGCAAAGCAAGGCGGCAATGACGGCGGCCGAGCTGGTGCAGGCCACCGGCCTGTCGCAGAGCACGCTGTACCGGCAGATCGCCACGCTGCGCCGCTGGGGCTTCGTGATGGAGTCCGAGGGCCGCTACTCGCCGGGGCCGGTGAGCGTGCAGCTGGCCACCGGCTTCGACGGCAACTCCGATCTCGTGATGGCGGCGCGCGCCGACATGCGCGTGCTGGCCCAGCAGACGCACGAGAGCGTGGCGCTGGTCACGGCCGTGAACGAGCGCGTCGTGTGCCTGGAGATGATCGACAGCGAGCAGTCGCTGCGCTGCTCCTTCGATCGCGGCCGCAGCGTGCCGGCGCGCGACGGCGCCAGCGCCAAGTGCCTGCTGGCCCACATGCCGCTCGACCAGCGCGATGCCCTGCTCGACGGGCTGGCCGAAAGCCCTGAACGCCGTGCCGAGCGTGCCGCCGAACTCGATGCCATCCGCGAAGCCGGCCATGCCGTGACCCACGGCGAGGTCGATGCCGGCGTGTGGGGCGCGAGCGCGCCGGTGCTCGCCTCGGGGCGGCGCCTGCGCGGCGCGATCACGCTCATGGCGCCGCTCACGCGCGTCGAGGGCATGGAAGCTGCATTGCTCCACATGACCGTCGTCACGGCGGCCCGCATCTCTCGCGCCCTGCAGTAGTCGCGCGCTGCTCTTTCTTTTTCATTCCCACGGAAGCCTTTCACCATGAACACCCGTCGCACCCTTGTCGCCGCCGCACTCTCCGGTCTCGCTCTCTTCGGTTTCGCTGGCGCCGCGCAAGCGCAGGGCGAGCCGCTGCGCGTGGCTACCGATGCCACCTTCCCGCCGATGGAATTCGTGGAGAACGGCAAGCGCACCGGCTTCGACGTGGAGCTGGTCGAGGCCATCGGCAAGACGCTGGGCCGCAAGATCGAGTGGATCGACATCGACTTCAAGGGCCTCGTGCCGGGCCTGATCTCCAAGCGCTTCGACATGGCCGTCTCGGGCATCTACATCACCGACGAGCGCAAGAAGGTCGTCGACTTCACCGTGCCGTACTACGCGGGCGGCCTCGTCGTGATGGTGAAGGACGGCAACACCGCCATCAAGACGCCGGCCGACATCAACGGCAAGAAGGTCAGCGTGCAGGTGGGCACCAAGTCGGTGTCGTACACCAAGGAGAAATTCCCGCAGGTGCAGCTGATGGAAGTCGAGAAGAACCAGGAGATGTTCAACCTCGTCGACATCGGCCGCGCCGACGCCGCCGTGACCGGCAAGCCCGCCGCCTACCAGTACGTGCGCACGCGCGGCGGCCTGAAGGTGCTGCCCGAGCAGATCACCACCGAGGAATACGGCATGGCCATCCGCAAGGACACGCCCGAGCTCACCAAGGCTGTGAACGGCGCCATCGAGAAGCTGAAAGCGGACGGCACCTACGACCAGATCGTGAAGAAGTGGTTCAGCGCCAACGCCAAGTAAGCGGGCCATGGATTTCGATTTCTCGCCCGTCTGGGAGGGCCGGCCCGACCTGCTGCGCGGCGCGCTCGTCACGGTGGAGATCACCTCCTGCGCGCTGGCGCTGGGCTGCGTGCTGGGCCTGCTGGTCGGCATCGGCCGGCTGAACCCGAAGCGGCGCTGGCTCTACGGCGTGTGCACCGCGTATGTGGCGGCCATTCGCGGCACGCCGCTGCTGGTGCAGCTGTTCATTCTGTTCTTCGGGCTGCCGCACTTCGGCATTCTTCTGCCGGCCTTCTTGTGCGGCGTGCTGGGGCTCGGCGTGTACTCGGGCGCATACGTGTCGGAGATCGTGCGCGGCGCGATCCAGTCGATCGACAAGGGCCAGACGATGGCGGCGCAGTCGCTGGGTATGACGCCCGGCGTGGCGATGCGCCAGATCGTGCTGCCGCAGGCGGTGGTGCGCATGATTCCGCCGCTGGGCAACGAGTTCATCGCGCTCATCAAGAACTCGGCGCTGGTGTCGCTGCTGACTATCCACGACGTGATGCATGAAGGGCAGAAGATCATCAGCGTGTCTTACCGCTCGCTGGAGGTGTACCTGGCCATCGCGGTCGTGTACTTCGTGCTGACCGGCACCATGACGCTGGTGCTGCGGCACTTCGAGCAGCGGCTGCGCCAGGGCGGGTTGATGCGATGAGCGTTGTGCTTCGTTTCTCGCGCGCCGCGCTGCCTGCTATGCCGTGGAAGAACGGCGGCGGTACCACGCAGGAAATCGCCAGCTGGCCGCAGGGCGCGGGGCTCGACAGCTTCGGCTGGCGCGTGAGCATCGCGACCATCGCAGCGGCGGGGCCGTTCTCGGTGTTCGCGGGCGTCGACCGCAGCATCACGCTGCTGGAAGGCGACGGGGTTCGCCTGTTCACGCACGACGGGCGTATCGACCATCGGCTCGACGTGCCGCACCGGCCCTTTGCCTTCAGCGGCGATGAGGCCGTCGACTGCACGCTGCTCGGCGGTGCGTCGAACGACTTCAACGTGATGACGCGGCGTGGACAGTGGCGCGCCGAGGTGCTGGTGCTCGATGGCGTTTCAGCCATCGACGCCGCGCCGCATGGCGTGTTGCTGGCGTTGCGCGGCGCGTGGCGGTTGAACGACGAAGCGTTCCGCGAAGGCGAGGGCCTGCAGTGGGCTGACGCAGCGCAGGCCTGGCAGGCGGTGCCCGAGGGCACCGATGCACGGTTGCTCGCTGTGCGCATCAGGCCGGCGTAACCTGCAACAGCAAAGACAGGAAAGACGATGAAACCCGCCAACGAATTCCCTTCGGCCGACGGCCTCTGGACCGGTCTGCGCCTCGCTACCGATGCCGGGGCGGAAGCTGCCATCGTGGTGGAGCAGGGCGCGATCCGCTGGGTCGGCGCGCGCAGCGCACTGCCGGCAGGGTTCGCGAGCCTTGCGCCGCACGACGGCGGCGGCGCGCTCGTCACACCGGGCCTGGTCGATTGCCACACGCACCTGATCTACGGCGGCCAGCGCGCCAACGAATTCGCGATGCGGCTCGCGGGCGCCACGTACGAAGAAGTGGCGAAGGCCGGTGGCGGCATCGTCTCATCGGTGCGCGCCACGCGCGAGGCTGACGAAGACACGCTCTTCGCGCAGGCCGCGTCGCGGCTCGAACAGTTGCTGGCCGATGGTGTGTGCGCCATCGAGATCAAGTCGGGCTACGGCCTCTCGCTGGAACACGAGCGCAAGCAGCTGCGCGTGGCGCGGCGCCTGGGCGAAGCCTATGGCGTGACGGTGCGCACCACCTTCCTCGGCGCGCACGCGCTGCCGCCCGAATACGCGGGCCAGGTCAATGGAAGTGGCGACTACATCGATCTCGTCTGCAACCAGATGCTCCCCGCGCTGGCGGCCGAAGGGCTGGTCGATGCGGTCGACGTGTTCTGCGAACGCATCGCCTTCTCGCTCGAAGAAACCGAGCAGGTCTTCAAGGCCGCGCAGGCGCTGGGCCTGCCGGTGAAGCTGCATGCCGAGCAGCTGTCGGACATGGGCGGTGCGGCGCTGGCCGCGCGATATGGGGCGCTCTCGTGCGACCACATCGAACACCTGTCGGCCGAAGGCATCGAGGCGATGCGCCAGTCGGGCACCGTGGCCGTGCTGCTGCCCGGCGCCTACTACACGCTGCGCGACACGCACCTGCCGCCTATCGCCGCGCTGCGCGCAGCGGGCGTGCCGATGGCCGTGTCCACAGATCACAACCCCGGCACCTCGCCGGCACTGAGCCTGCTGCTGATGGTGAACATGGCCTGCACGCTGTTTCGTCTCACCGTGCCTGAAGCGCTTGATGGCGTCACTGTGCACGCCGCGCGGGCGCTGGGCCTGCAGGATACACACGGCGCCATCGCGCCCGGCATGCCCGCCAACTTCGTGCTGTGGAACGTGCGCGAAGCGGCCGAACTCGCCTACTGGTTTGGCCAGCAGCCCGTGCGCGCGGTGGTGCGGCAGGGCCGCATCGCCATCGGAGCCAAGGAATGACACAAACGCTTTTCGCAGCCGACGCGCTGCTGCCCGAAGGCTGGGCCAAGAACGTCCTGCTGACGTGGAACGATGCGGGCCAGCTCACGCAGGTGCAAGCCGGTGCACAACGGACTGCCGACACGCAAGCCGCCAGCGGCCCCGTGATCCCCGGCATGCCCAACCTGCATTCGCACGCCTTCCAGCGCGCCTTCGCGGGCCTTACCGAACATCGCGCCGAGCAGCAGGACAGCTTCTGGAGCTGGCGCACGCTGATGTACCGCTTTGCCGCGCGCCTCGGCCCGCAGCACATGGAAGCCATCGCCACCTGGCTCTATGCCGAGATGCTCGAAGCGGGCTACACCAGCGTGTGCGAGTTCCAGTACGTGCATCACGACGTGGATGGCCGCCCGTATGCCGACGACGCGACGCTGAGCCTTGCCCTGCTGCGCGCCGCGAAGAATGCCGGCATCGGCTTCACGCTGCTGCCGGTGCTCTATCAGACCGGCGGCTTCGGCGACCTGCCGCCCACCGACGGGCAGCGCCGCTTCATCCGCTCGACCGATTCGATGCTGCGTTTGCTCGAAGCGCTCAAGCCGGTTTGCGAAGCGCAGGGCGCACGCCTCGGCCTGGCACCGCATTCGCTGCGCGCCGTGCCGCCCGAAGGCCTGCGCGATGCGATCGCGGGGCTCGAAGCCATCGACCGCACCGCGCCCATCCACATCCACATCGCCGAGCAGACGAAGGAAGTGGACGACTGCGTGGCCTGGAGCGGCCTGCGCCCGGTCGAGTGGCTGCTCGACCACGCTTCGGTCGATGCGCGCTGGTGCCTCGTGCACGCCACGCACATGAACGACGCCGAGTACGAGTACGCGGCCCAGAGCGGCGCGGTCGCGGGCCTGTGCCCGACGACCGAGGCCAACCTCGGCGACGGCATCTTCGACTTCGCCAAATGGCGCAGCCACGGCGGGGCATGGGGCGTGGGCTCGGACAGCCACGCCAGCGTGAACGCGGCCGAAGAGCTTTTGATGCTCGAGTACAGCCAGCGCCTGGCCAAGCGCCAGCGCAACGTCGGCGCCAGCGCGGCGCAGCCGCATGTCGCGACCGCGCTCACGCTCGAAGCGGTGCAGGGCGGTGCGCAGGCCGCGGGCCGCGCCGTCGGCGGGCTTGCCACGGGGCAGCAGGCCGACTTTGCCGTGCTCGATGCATCGCACCTCGCGCTGCAGGGCCTGCTTGCGCCCGATATGCTCTCGGCCCACGTCTTCGCGAGCCATCGCACCTCGGCCATCGACACCGTCTGGGTGGCGGGCCGTCCGCGCGTTTCGGCCGGCCGCCATGCGCTGCACGACGAAGCCGCGGCCGCCTTCGTGGCCGCGCGCACCCAACTACTCAAGGATTGACCCCACCATGGCCTTCACCACCGCCGAACCGCCATTCCGCTTCCGCCAGGGCACGCGCCCGCTGCTCATTTCGATGCCGCATGTCGGCACGCATGTGCCGCCCGCACTGGCTGCCCGCTTCACGGAAGAAGCGCGCCATGTGCCCGACACCGACTGGCACCTCGAACGCCTGTATGACTTTGCCGATGAGCTCGGCGCGTCGGTGCTCGTGGCCACGCATTCGCGCTACGTGATCGACCTGAACCGTCCGCCGGATGGCGCGAGCCTGTATCCCGGCCAGAGCGTCACCGGCCTGTGCCCGGTCGACACCTTCGACGACACGCCGGTGTATGCCAACCCCGGCGATCTGCCGGGCGATGCGGAAACCGCCGAGCGCCGCGATGCCATCTGGCAGCCCTATCACGCGAAGCTGGCCGAAGAGCTCGCGCGCATCCGCGCGCAGCACGGCGTGGCCGCGCTGTGGGACGCGCACTCCATCCGCTCGGTGCTGCCGCGCTTCTTCGAAGGCAAGCTGCCCGACCTGAACCTGGGCACCGGCAAGGGCATCAGCTGCGACCCGGCGCTGGCGCAGACGCTGCTGGGCATCGCCGAAAGCGCCACCGGCTACACCGGTGTGCTCAACGGCCGCTTCACCGGCGGCTACATCACGCGCAACTACGGCAGCCCCGCGCAGAACGTGCACGCGGTGCAACTGGAGATGACGCAGAGCAGCTACATGCAGGAGAAGCTGCCGTTCGACTACCTGCCCGAGGTGGCGGCCGGCGTGCAGCCGCATGTGCGGCGGATGATCGAGGCGGTGCTGGCGTTCGCCGAATCGCGCGCGGCGCGCTGAGCGACCGCAGGCTCAACTGCTTTCCAGGCTCGCGAAGGTCCTGGAGAAATCGCCGAGCGCCAGGTCCTTCATGTGGATGCTGAAGCTCAGCGTGCCCGCGTCCCAGAAGTAGAAGCCGGGCCGGTTGTCCGACTCGAGCATCAGCAGGTTGACCCATTCGCCGGGCAGGCCGCCGCGCTCGGCTGATGCCTGCTCCTCGGGCGATTCGTGCTGCGTGAACACATGCGCATTGACGAGATGGCAGTCCTCGCTCTTGCCCGAGAGCTCGTCCCGAAGCGCCCAGTAGGCCTTCTGCAGCTTGTCGTTGTCGCGGATGTCCAGCAGCACCGCGTCGGGGCCCGTCAGGCGGTCGCCTGCGTTGTAGAGGCTCGGCACCGACACGGTGGCGCTGGCGACGGCCTTGAAGCCGGGGAACACGTCGTCGATGTCGAACGTGGGGTCGTCCGGGTAGCGGTAGGTCTGCAGCGACGAGGCGGGAGCGGTCGAGTGAATCACCCAGTGCTTCTGCAGCTCTTCCTGGTCTTCGCCAAAAAAGTAGAGCATGCCGTCGCGCGGCAGCCAGGGCTGCAGCCCGGCCACGTCGCTCAGCCGCAGTTGCGCATAGAAGCGCCAGTGCGTGCCGTCTTCCGCACGGGGAAATTCGATGTCCGGCGGAAGGTCGGGTGCGCCGCCGAAGCGCGTGTTGCCCTTCTGCGCATAGTCTTCCGGCTCGGTGGTGCGGTAGCGCACGGTGTTGCGGGCCAGGCGCAGCAGCGCGGGCAGATAGCGCTTGAGCTTGTGCCGGGCGCAGGCGGCTTCCAGGATTGCCGCGTGTTCTGCGCTGTCGCGCGCCAGGAAGCTTTCGGGCGCCACCGCCAGATCGATGTCCGGGCGATAGCGGATGTCGAGATACAGCGCCTTGAGCTTGTTCTCGAGCGTGACCTTCCCGATGTTCTTCAGCGACGCCGGCAGCGACACGAAGGGATTCTTCTCGACGTTCAGCAGAGTCAGCGCCGGCAGGTGGCCGACGCATTCGGGCAGCGTGGAGAGCGCATTGCCGGGCAGCACCAGCCGTTGCAGCCGCGAAAGGCGGTCGATGCTGTCGGGCAGGTCGCGCAGCTTGCCGTACTGCAGGAACAGCGCTTCCAGCTGCTCGAGCGCACCGAAGTTCTCGGGCAGGTGCTCGATGGCCGAGCCGCGTACGAACAGCTCCTTCAACGACGCGAGCGAACAGAATTCGTCCGGCAAGGCTGTGAAGGGCGCGTGTGCCGGCGACGTGAACTGCAACGACAGGAATTCGAGGTTCTTGAAGCGCAGGATCTCGGGCGGGAAGGCCTCGATCTTCGGCGCGTCGTCTTGCCACGGCTGCTTGATCAGCAGCCGCCGCACCCGTTCGGGAGGCACCTCGGCCGCTTCCGCGAGGCTGGTGTACATGTGCGGCTGCAATATCACTTCACCCGGCGCGAAAGCCTTGCGGATGTGGACGGGAACGCTTTTGCCGTCGCTGTAACGCGAGCGCATCGCGCCGTGCAGTTCGACCGACGATGGCCTCAGCGTCACCGTGCCGTGGAAGTTGTCGAGCGCGAAGCCGCGCTCGTACAGGTGAAAGTCGAAGGTGGCCGGCTGGTGTTGCGGCATCTGCACTGTGCGCAGCGCCTCGCCGGTCTTGTCGTGGAAGAAGAACGTGCTGCCGGTGCCGAATTGCGGCGCGATCGTGCCCTCCGAGGGGTTGTCCACGTCGTCGGGCTGGAAGGCGGGTGCATGCAGCGCCGCATCGAATGCGACCGGGGCCGTGTGCAACTGGAACTGCATGCCGCCGTCGACGAAGCTGGCCGAGGATTGCGCGGTGAACGCGAAGTGCGCGTCGCCGACCTGAAAGATGTCTTCTTGCATGGAGATGAAAGCGTCGATGCCTGCGTCCAACCTTGCCAGAGCGGCAAGACATGGACAAGGCCCAAGTCCCGGGGCAGAGCGGGGCGATGGGCTGGTTTCTACAATCGGGGGTTATGAAGCCCCTCGTCTACACCCGCGGCCAGGCCCTGGCCGGCATCCTCGCCAAGCGCATCGCCATCCTCGACGGCGCCATGGGCACGATGATCCAGCGCTTCAAGCTCACCGAGGAGCAGTACCGCGGCGAGCGCTTCAAGGACTTCGAACGCGACATCAAGGGCAACAACGAGCTGCTGTCGCTCACGCGGCCCGACGTGATCCGCGACATCCACGAGAGCTACCTCGCGGCCGGTGCCGACCTGATCGAGACCAACACCTTCGGCGCGACCACCATCGCGCAGGAGGACTACAAGATGGCTCACCTCGCGCGCGAGATGAATCTCGAATCAGCCAAGCTGGCGCGCGCGGCCTGCGACAAGTTCAGCACGCCCGACAAGCCGCGCTTCGTGGCCGGCGCCCTTGGCCCGACGCCCAAGACGGCCAGCATCAGCCCCGACGTGAACGACCCGGGCGCGCGCAACGTCAACTTCGAGGAACTACGTGCGGCCTATTACGAGCAGACCGAAGCGCTGGTCGAGGGCGGTTCCGACGTGATCCTGGTCGAGACCATCTTCGACACGCTCAACGCCAAGGCCGCGCTGTTCGCGGTCGACGAGTACTTCGACAACAGCGGGCAGCGCCTGCCGCTGATCATCAGCGGCACGGTGACCGACGCCTCGGGCCGCATCCTCAGCGGCCAGACCGTCACTGCCTTCTGGCACAGCGTGCGCCATGCGCAGCCGCTGGCCATCGGCCTGAACTGCGCGCTGGGCGCGGCGCTGATGCGCCCGTACATCCAGGAGCTGGCGCGCGTGGCCGGCGACACCTTCATCAGCTGCTACCCGAACGCGGGCCTGCCCAATCCGATGAGCGACACGGGCTTCGACGAGACGCCGGACGTGACCTCGCGGCTGCTGCACGAGTTCGCGGCCGAGGGGCTGGTGAACATCGTGGGCGGCTGCTGCGGCACTACGCCGGACCACATTGCGGCCATCGGCAAGGCGGTGGCGCCGGTGGCAGGCCGCGTGCTCGGCAGCAACAACGCTGGCTTCTACAAAGAAGCTGCGTAAGCACTACTCCGGTCGCGCCCGTGGCCGATTGACAGGCTCTTGGCCCCCGGCCTACGCTGGGGCGCAAGGAGCCTACCCATGAACACACTCGTTCCGCGCTGGATCGGCATCGGCGCCCTGGCACTGCTGCTTCCGCTCGCGGCCGCGGCGCAGCAGGCCTTCACGCGCGGCGCGGTCAACATGCGCGCCGGCCCCTCGGGCGACTATCCGCTGGTGGCGCGGCTCGGGCCGGGCCAGCCGCTCGACGTGGTCGGCTGCACCAGCGGCTATGGCTGGTGCGACGTGGTGCTGCCCGACGGTGGGCGCGGCTGGGTGTGGTCGCGCAACCTCGACTACGCCTACCAGGAGCAGCGCGTGCCGCTGGCCACCTACGGCGCGGTGATCGGCGTGCCGATCATCGGCTTCGCGATCGGCAGCTACTGGGCCGACTACTACCGGGACCGGCCGTGGTACGGCGACCGACGCTGGTGGGGTGGCCGGCCGCCTCCGCCACCCATGGCGGGATGGCGTCCACCGCCGCCGGTGAGGCCGGGTTGGCAGCCGCACCCGTGGCGGCCGGGGCCGGGTTTCCGGCCGCCGGGCCCTGGCTTTCGCCCACCACCCGGGCCCGGATTCCGCCCGCCGCACGATCCAGGCATCAGGCCGCCACGGCCGCAGCCGGCCTTCCGTCCCGGGCCGCCGCCCGGGCTGCCACATCCGCATCCCGGAGGCCGGCCGAGGCCCGGTGGGGGCGGCGACCGTCCGCATGGCGGTGGCGGACACGGCGGCGGACATGGTGGCGGCCACCGGCCCTGAAAGCGCGTGCGTCAGCCCTCGGCGACGTGCACCACGCGCTTGCCGAAGTTGCGCCCCTGCAGCAGGCCGATGAGCGCGGCCGGGGCGTTCTCCAGTCCATCGACCCGGTCCTCGCGCAGCGTGACGCGGCCGGCACCGACCCATTCGCCCATCTCGCGCCGGAAGGTGTCGAAGCGCTCGCCGTAGTGGTCGAGGATGACGAAGCCCTGCATGCGAATGCGCTTCTGCAGCAGCGCCGCCATCAGCAGCGGCAGCCGGTTCGGGCCTGACGACAGCGTCTCGTTGTTGTAGTCGGCGATGTGCCCGCACACCGGCACGCGCGCGCCGATGTTGAGCAGCGGCAGCACCGCGTCGAACACCGCCCCGCCGACGTTCTCGAAGTAGACGTCGATGCCCTTGGGGCAGGCGGTCGCGAGGCGCGATGCGAACTCCGGGTCGTGGCGGTCGAGGCACGCGTCGAAGCCGAGTGTTTCGACGGCGTAGCGGCACTTGTCCGCGCCGCCCGCGATGCCGACCACACGCGCGCCCTTGAGCCGGGCGATCTGACCGACCACCGAGCCGACCGCGCCGGTCGCTGCGGCCACCACCACGGTGTCGCCCGGCTTCGGCTGGCCGATGTCGAGCAGGCCGACGTAGGCGGTGAAGGCAGGCATGCCGAGCCCGCCCAGCGCCAGCGACGGCTGTGCCATCTCGCCGAGCGGGAGCAGGTCCTGGCCGTCGGACAGCGCGTAGTCCTGCCAGCCGGCGTTGCCGAGCACGAGATCGCCGGGGCGGAACTGCGGGTGCTTGGAGTCGACGACGCGGTTGACCGTGCCGCCCGGCATCGGCTCGCCCAGCGGCACCGAGGCCGCGTAGACCGGCGCGACCTCGTCCATCAGCTGGCGCATGTACGGATCGAGCGAGAGATGCAGCGTGCGCAGCAGCACCTGTCCTTCGCCTGGCATGGGGATGGCGGTTTCTTCGAGGCGGAAGTCGCCCGGTGTCGGCAGGCCGCGCGGGCGTGCGGCGAGGACGATGCGGCGGTTGAGGGTGTCGCTTTGAGGCATGGGCAGTGGGCTCCTTTGGTGGTTAATAGACCAGTCGTCTAGTGGGCGGGCAAAAAAAGCGGGAGCGCTCGTCTCCCGCTTTTCGCTTCAGTTGTCCGTAGACAGGCCCAGCAGCTGCCGGGTGTCGCACATCGCCGCATCCAGCGATGCGCGGTCGCGGGTGATCTTGGCCAGCAGGCTGGCGCCGAGCCAGCGCTGGTAGAGCGCGACGGCGATTCCCTGCGCGTCCTGTTCCTTTGCTTGCGGCGCGGCCTGCAGCGACCCGTCGGCCCGGCCAGCCTCGATGCAGCGCGCAAGCCGATCAGTGATGCCGCGGGTGCCGCGCGCCAGCGCCGCGCGCATGCTCTCGGACAGGTCGCAGACCTCCGCGCCTAGCTTGACCACGAGGCAGCGGCTCTGCGCATCGTCGCCGGTCTGCGATTCGAGCCAGTCGTCGAAATAGCCGATCAGCCGCTTGGCGGCCGTGCCCGGCGCCTCGGTCAGCAGGGCGTCGGTGCGCCCCAGGTATTCGGTGAAATAGGCTTCGAGCACGGCCTCGCCGAAGGCCTCCTTGGAGCCGAAGTAGTGATAGAACGACCCCTTCGGCACCTTCGCCGCCGCCAACACCTCGGCCAGGCCGACCCCGGTGAAGCCCCTTTGCAGGAGCAGCGGATGAGCCACGTCGAGGATGTGCTGCCGGACGTCGGGAGTGGGAGCGATCGCGTTCATGGTCCGCACTCTAGCGGCTATTAGACCAGTCGTCTAGTCGCTTTGATCGCCGCCTGTCTTGGGGCTGCATTCACCGGCGGCAACCCGGTCCTTGGCTATCAACCTCACGAAGCGCTGGGCTCCCAGGCCGAGTGGGCGCTCACGTGACCACACTACATCCACCCACAGGTCCAGCCCGTTGCTGAGGTTCTCGAACGGAATCTCGATCAGCGCGCCCGCTGCCACATGCGGCTTCGCGAAGTTGCGTTGCAGCCAGCCCCAGCCCAGCCCGGCGGTGATCAGGCTCAGCGCGGCCAGCGCGTTGTCGGTGCGCCAGACATGGCGCGCGAACACGAAGCGCGGGTCGCTGGTGGTCAGGTCGCGCCCGGCCACGACGATCTGCCGGGTGTTCGTCAGGTGGTCCTCGCGCAGCCGGCCGCCGTTGGCCGCGAGCACGGGGTGGTCCGGCGCGATGACCGCCACCATCAGGTCGCTGCCGACTTCCTGGAAGCCTTCCCGCCCGTCGAGGCTCGGGCGCTCGAACACCAGCGCCAGCTGCGCCCGCCCGCTGTGCAGCAGCGCCAGCGCGTCGGCCTGCGGGGCCGCCAGCACCTCGACCTGCAGCAGCGGATGCTCCCGTGCCAGCTCGGCCAGCGGACCGCTCCAGCGCGCGGCCAGCAGCTCGGGCGCAATGGCCAGCGTGAGCCGGTCTTCCAGCCCCTGGTTCAGCGCCAGCGCCTGCACCTGCAGCTGCCTGAGTTGGGCCGCCAGCAGCCGCGCCTGCGGCTCCAGCGAGCGCGCGGCGGCGGTGGGCTGGGGCTCGCGGCCGCTGCGGTCGAACAGCGGCAGGTCGAGCTCGGCCTCGAGGTTGGCGATGGCCATGCTCACGGCAGACGGCACCCTGTGCAGCGCCCGGGCGGCGGCCGAGAACGAGCCGTGGTCGATCACGGCCAGGAAGACTTCGACGTTGTCGCTGGAAAAAGCCATGGCGTCCGATCTATCAATAAAACTGAAACAAGTTAACTTTTTATATCAGTGGATGACACATAAAGTCCAGTCATCGCAGTCACGAAACCAAGAGAAGAGTCATGCAAGGCATTCAACGTCGCATCGTCTACATCAGCCTTTATGAGGGCATCGCCATCGTCGCCGCCAGCGCCGGGCTGGCATTGATGACGGACGCCGGCCTCGGCCATTCGGGCGTGCTGGCGGTGGCCGCCTCGGTCATCGCGGTGATCTGGAACCTGGTCTTCAACTCGCTGTTCGAGCGCTGGGAATCGCGCCAGGTCGTGCGCGGACGCAGCCTGCGCCGCCGCATCGCCCACGCCATCGGCTTCGAGGGCGGGCTGGTTGCCTTCCTGGTGCCGATGTTCGCCTGGGGCCTGGGCGTGTCGCTCTGGCAGGCGCTGGTGATGGACCTGGGGCTGGTGATCTTCTTCCTGGTCTACACCTTCGTCTTCAACTGGGCCTTCGACCGGGTGTTCGGCCTGCCGGCTTCTGCGGCGGCGAACAGCGCGGTGGTCACGGCGTAGAGGGCCCCTTCTTCTTGTCGTTGGCGGCGCGGACTTCCAGCGCGGCCTGAAGCCGCAGCGCTTCCTGCGGCGTGAAGAGCTGGGCCTGCAGCTGTGCTCGCGTGGCCTCGTCGGCAGCGGCATAGCGCGAGAGGCGGCTTTGCCAGTCCTGCTCCTGCTGGTCGAGCGTGGCCAGCCGCTGCGCCGCTTCGTAGCCGTATTGCTGGGAGCGCTCCGCGAAACGTTCCTGGGGGCTCGCGCCGCGCGCATCCAGTGCCGCGGTCTGCTCGGCGACGCCGAGTTGCGCCGTGGTGGCAGCTCGGTCGGCGAGCTGCTCGGGCGTGAGCCAGTTCTTTTCGGTCTGCGCCAGCGCCTCGCGCTTCTGTTCGGGCGTCAGGTCCTTGTTGCGCTCGATCTCCAGCTTCTCGACGCTGAAGCGGTCGAATTTCTCTTCGGCGCCGAACAAGCCCTCGACCTCTTCGGGTGCGAAGTAGCGTGCCCTGATGCCCGCGCGCGCATCGAGGATCCTGCGCAGCCCGGCAGGGTCGCCGATGCTGGCTGCCGGCAGCGCCTCGAGCGCGTTGCGGTAGTCGATGTAGCGTTCCAGCAGGCCCAGCCCGCGCACGCGCCATTCCGGCGGCAGGTACTTGTCGACCTTCGCGCGCATCTCGGCCATCAGGCCTTCCTTGTCCCTGGCCTGGCTGTCGTTCAGCATCTGCTCGAAGATGCGCAGCAGGTCGGGCGTCAGCAGCGGGTCGGGGGCATGGCCGTTGTTGCGCAGCGCGATGGCGGATGCTTCCGCCGCCGCGGGGTTGGCGACCGGCGGCACCGAAGAAGCGGCGACCGCAGGCGCTTCAGGCTCGCTGAGCTGCCACCACGCCACGCCTGCGGCTACCACCACCGCGACCGCTGCCAGCGGGCGCAGGAGCTTCGGGGACATCGTCTCCTCAGAGGCCGAGCTGCTTCAGCTTCGCCGCTTGGTTGACGTACAGCGTCACCGGGCTCACCGAGAACAGGTCGCGCAGCCCGAGCAGCTGGTTGACCTCGTCCAGGTGGTTCTGCCGGTAGCTGCCGAGGTAGGTGCCCAGGTGCGAGCTGCAGGCCGAAGCGAGGCCGTCGTTGGGCTCGCCGTGCACCACGCTCGTCAGCGACAGCGCGTAGTCGGATGCGTCGAACGCATTGGTCAGCGGCTGGGTGCCCGACCACGAGAAGTACCGCACGCCGTTGACCAGCTCGGTGCCGTTGCCGCAGGCCGTGGTGGGCACGCCGTCGGGGAACTTGGCGTTGAACTTGGCCGAGCCGGCGGTGTTGAGCGAATCCAGCGCGCCGAGCCCGTTCTGGGGCGTGTTGTTGCCCGAGAGAATGCCGATGAGGCTGGAGAACGCGTTGACCACGCTCACCACCACGGTCCGGCTGATGCTGCCGTCCGGCAGTGTGTTGCCGAGCACGTCTGCCACCTTGCTGCCCTTGTGGGGGCTGCCCACCGTCGTGACCGAGGCCACCAACTCCGGCGCCACGCCCGAGACATAGCGCGCCGTGGGGCCGCCGTGCGAATGGCCGATCAGGTTGACCTTGCTCGCGCCGGTGAGCGCCAGCACATCCTTGACCTGCTTGAGCAGCTGTTCGCCGCGCACTTCGCTGCTGTTGGTGGCCGCCACTTCGGCGACGAAGACCTTGGCGCCCTGGGCGCGAAGCTCGCCGGGAATGCCGTACCAGTAGTCGATGCCCGCGACGGTGTCGAAGCCCAGCATGCCGTGCACCAGCACGATCGGGTAGGCCGTCTGTGCGGTCTTGCTGCTGGCTGCCTGCGCGGTCTGCGCCAGGGGCGCGAGGGCCAGCACGCCGCACATCAGGAGGGCGCCGGCAGATCGCCGCGCCGTGCCGCTTTTCCTGCCTGTCGAAGCCAGAATCGTCTTCAGTCGAATCATCGGAACTCCCTGTATTGCGTTAGGTCGGTTTAGGGGGATGCACGCAAAAAAGAACGAGCGTGCTCTTTTCATTCTGCGAAATCAGGGATTCGCTATCGATTCGGACTTACCCTTTCATGATTCAGACTTACTCTTTGCTCGCTATCGGCATAGGGGACGGCGATAGACTCCCCCAACCCGCGCACGAATAACCGCTTTTGCCCACGAGTCAAACCATGTCTTCCCCAATGCCCCCTCCCATGAAGCTGTCCGGCCTCGAACCGGTTGCCATCGGCCAGGGCACGCTGTTCGTCAACATCGGCGAGCGCACCAACGTCACGGGCTCCAAGGCTTTCGCGCGGATGATCCTGAACGGGCAGTTCGAAGAAGCCTTGGCCGTGGCGCGCCAGCAGGTCGAGAACGGCGCGCAGGTGATCGACATCAACATGGACGAGGCCATGCTCGACAGCAAGGCCGCGATGGTCCGTTTTCTCAACCTCATCGCCAGCGAGCCCGACATCGCGCGCGTGCCGGTGATGGTCGACAGCTCGAAGTGGGAAGTCATCGAGGCAGGCCTGCGCTGCATCCAGGGCAAGGGCATCGTCAACTCCATCTCCATGAAGGAGGGCGTCGACAAGTTCAAGCACGAGGCCAAGCTGGTGAAGCGCTACGGTGCCGCCGCAGTGGTGATGGCCTTCGACGAGAAGGGCCAGGCCGACACCTACGCACGCAAGATCGAGATCTGCGAGCGCGCCTACCGCATCCTGGTCGACGAGGTGGGCTTCCCGCCCGAGGACATCATCTTCGACCCGAACATCTTCGCCATTGCCACCGGCATCGAGGAGCACGACAACTACGCGGTCGACTTCATCAACGCCGTGCGCTGGATCAAGCAGAACCTGCCGGGCGCCAAGGTGTCGGGCGGCGTGTCGAACGTGAGCTTCAGCTTCCGCGGCAACGACCCGGTGCGCGAAGCGATCCACACCGTGTTCCTGTACCACGCGATCAAGGCGGGCATGGACATGGGCATCGTCAACGCCGGCATGGTCGGCGTGTACGACGACCTCGAACCCGAGCTGCGCGAGCGCGTCGAAGACGTGGTGCTCAACCGCCGCGCCGACGCCGGCGAGCGCCTCGTCGAAGTGGCCGAAACCGCCAAGAGCGGCGCCAAGGACGACAGCAAGAAACTCGAGTGGCGCGGCACGCCCGAGAACCCGGTGCACGTCAACCAGCGCCTGTCGCATGCGATGGTGCACGGCATCACCGACTTCATCGTCGAAGACACCGAAGAGGCCTACCAGCAGATCCTTGCCAAGGGCGGCCGCCCGCTGCACGTGATCGAAGGCCCGCTGATGGACGGCATGAACATCGTGGGCGACCTGTTCGGCCAGGGCAAGATGTTCCTGCCGCAGGTGGTGAAGTCGGCGCGCGTCATGAAGTCGGCCGTGGCCCACCTCATTCCCTACATCGAGGAAGAAAAGCGCCAGGACGAGGCCGCGGGCCGCGACGTGCGCACCAAGGGCAAGATCATCATCGCCACCGTGAAGGGCGACGTGCACGACATCGGCAAGAACATCGTCACCGTCGTGCTCCAGTGCAACAACTTCGAAGTGGTGAACATGGGCGTGATGGTCCCGTGCCACGAGATCCTGGCCAAGGCGAAGGTCGAGGGCGCGGACATCGTGGGCCTGTCTGGCCTCATCACGCCGAGCCTGGAAGAAATGCAGTACGTGGCCGGCGAGATGCAGAAGGACGACCACTTCCGCATCAAGAAGATTCCGCTGCTGATCGGTGGCGCCACCACCAGCCGCGTGCACACGGCCGTGAAGATCGCGCCGCACTACGAAGGCCCCGTGGTCTACGTGCCCGACGCCTCGCGCAGCGTGAGCGTGGCGCAGAGCCTGCTCTCCGACCAGGCCACTGCGTACATCGACGAGATCAACGCCGACTACGTCAAGGTGCGTCAGCAGCACGCCAACAAGAAGCAGGTGCCGATGTGGCCGCTGGCCAAGGCGCGCGCCAACAAGACGCCGATTGACTTCGCGAACTACCTGCCGCCCGTGCCCAAGTTCATCGGCCGGCGCGTGTTCAAGAACTTCGACCTGACCGATCTGGCCAAGTACATCGACTGGGGCCCGTTCTTCCAGACCTGGGACCTGGCCGGCCCGTTCCCTGCCATCCTGAAGGACGAGATCGTCGGCACCGAGGCCGTGCGCGTGTACGCCGATGGCCAACGCATGCTCAAGCGCCTCATCGAAGGCCGCTGGCTCAGCGCGAGCGGCATCGTCGGCTTCTGGCCTGCCAACACGGTGAACGACGACGACATCGAGCTGTACACCGACGAGTCGCGCAGCGAGGTCGCGCTCACCTGGTACGGCATGCGCCAGCAGACCGAGAAGCAGATGATCGACGGCGTGATGCGCCCCAGCCGCTGCCTGTCCGACTTCGTCGCGCCCAAGGACAGCGGCGTGAAAGACTATGTCGGCATGTTCGCCGTGACCGCCGGCCTGGGTGTCGAGAAAAAAGAGAAGTACTTCATCGACGACCTCGACGACTACTCGGCCATCATGCTCAAGGCCCTGGCCGACCGGCTGGCAGAGGCCTTCGCCGAGTCGCTGCACCACCGCGTGCGCACCGACCTCTGGGGCTACGCGAGCGACGAAAGCCTGAGCAACGACGACATGATCGCGGAGAAGTACCGCGGCATCCGCCCCGCGCCCGGCTACCCGGCCTGCCCCGACCACAGCGTGAAGCGCCCGATGTTCGACCTTCTGGCTTGCGCGGACATTGGCATGACCCTGACGGAAAGCCTCGCTATGATGCCCGCCGCCAGCGTGAGCGGTTTCTACCTGAGCCACCCCGATGCGACGTACTTCAACGTCGGCAAGATCGGACACGATCAGTTGCAGGACCAAGCCGCGCGGCGCAAGGAGAGCGAGTCCGATCTCGAGCGTCTGCTGGCGCCCAATCTTTGAACCTGCCGGCCGGCGCGGCCGCCCGGCGCCGGGAGTTGTTATTCAGAAGCTGATGTTTGCAGCCGCGCACTACGCGGCACTGGCGATTTTCGTGTTCAGCTGCTGGGGTTACGGCCGCGCATTGCTGGGCCGCATGGCCCCGCCGCCGCGCCGCGACGCTGGGCTCGAAGCCGCCATGGCCGTGGCGCTGGGCGTCGGCCTCTTCATCTGCGCGTTCCAGGCGCTGGCCATCTTCGGGGCCTTCAAGATGGGCGCGACCGTGGCGCTGGTCGTGGCGGGCTTCGTTGCGGCGGCGATCCAGCTACCGTCGTGGCTGCGCGAACGGCGTGCCCTGCGCGCGAACGAACCCGCCGCGCCGTGGACCTACTTCGAGCGCGTTGCCATGATCGCGCTGGCCCTGGTCGCGTTGCCCGCGCTGGTGGCGCCGCTCGCCCCGCCGATCGCCTTCGACGAGCTGATGTACCACCTGCCGTATGCGCGCCAGGTCGCGCAGCAGGGCTCGCTGGGCATCCATGACTGGCTGCGCTACCCCTGGTTCCCGTACAACTACAACCTGCTCTACGCCGCTGCACTGCAGGTTGGCGACGACGTGCTGCCGCACTTCCTCAATGCGCTGGCGGGTGCGCTGTCGGTGGTGATGATCTTCCGCCTCGGCATCCTGCACGCCAACCGGCTCACCGCCTGCATCGGCGCGGCCATCTGGCTGGGGCTCGGCGACTATTCGAACGCGCTGATCGACATGGGCGTGGCGCTGTTCGTGCTGTCGGCCTGCGTGGCGCTGTGGTGGTGGCGCGAGTCGGAGCCCGGAAAGCCCGTGCACGGCGGCATGCGCTGGCTCGGCGTGGCCGCTTTCTGCCTTGGCGTGGCCGCGGGCTCGAAGTACCAGGCGCTGATCTTCCTGCCGCTGGTGGCGCTGTTCGTCATTCGCCACGAGCGCCGGCCCCAGGCATGGGCGCTGGTGTTCGTCTGCTTCCTGATCCCGTGCGTGTACTGGTACGCGCGCAACGCCGTCATGACGGGCGACCCGTTCAACCCGATCGGTGCGCGCGTGTTCGGCTTCACCGAATGGACGCCGGCCGACTACGTGCAGCAGGTGGCGGACGTGCGCGTGCATGCCGAGCTGCCCAATGCGCTGATCTGGTCCGTGTTCTTCGCGCCGTTCAGCGTGCTGTGGAAGCGCTCCGCGGCCGTGCGCGCCGCAGGCTGGTTCTGCCTTTACTCGGTGGTGGTCTGGGTCGTGACCTCGCGCTATCCGCGCTACCTGACGGCCTCGTTCCCGCTGCTGGCCGCCATCGCGGCCATCGGCTGGCAGGTGCTGTTCGGCTGGGCCGCATCGGGCCTGCGCCGCATGTTCGGTGCGAAAGAGAAGACGCAGGATGCCGGCGCCGTGGCGACGGGCTCGATGAGCCGCGACACCGCGCGTTCCGGCGCCCGCGCGGGTGACTGGGTGCTCGTGCTGCTGCTGGCCGTGCTGGCCGCCGTGTCGGTGCGCCAGACCGCGGTGAAGATGTCGATGGTCTCGATCACCCCGGAGGCCCGCGATGCCGTGCTGCGCAAGCATGTGCCGGGCTATGCCGTCATGGACTACCTGCGCCGCACTGCCACCGGCCGCGTCTACCAGGTCGCGCTGAACGAAGCGATCTACTACGGGCCCAACCCCATCTGGGGCGACACGCTCGGGCCGTGGCGCTACACCGACTTCGGGCGCCTGTCGGGCGGCGATCTCGCGCGCAAGCTCGGCGGCCTGGGTTTTGTGGCGGTCGTCCTGCCGGACAGTGTGGTGCCCGTATTCAGCGCGCGCGTCGACTTCGACAAGTACTTCGCCGTCGAATACGAGAAGGACGGCAGCCGGGTCTACCGTATCCTTCCCGCCGCACCATGACCGACGCCAATTTCCCCACCACCCACGGCAGCAGCGGCCTGCGCATTGCCGCGGTGATCCCCTGCTACAACGAGGCGCTCGCCATCGCCCAGGTGGTGGCGGGCTTTCGCGCTGCGCTGCCAGAGGCCGAGATCCACGTCTTCGACAACAACTCCAGCGACGACACGGCCGCCGTGGCGCGCGCGGCCGGTGCCATCGTCACGCACGTGACCCTGCGCGGCAAGGGCAACGTGGTGCGGCGCATGTTCGCCGACGTCGATGCCGACGTGTACGTGATGGTCGACGGCGACGCCACCTACGACACCGGCGCCGCGCGCCGGCTCATCGACCGGCTGGTGAGCGACAACCTCGACATGGTGGTCGGCAGCCGCGTGGACGACGGCCAGGACGCGCACACCTACCGCACTGGCCACCGCCTGGGCAACCGCATGCTCACGGGTGCCGTGGCGCAGCTGTTCGGTGGCGGCCTCAGCGACATGCTCTCGGGCTACCGCGTGTTTTCGCGGCGCTATGCCAAGTCGTTCCCGGCGCTGTCGCGGGGCTTCGAGACCGAAACCGAACTCACCGTGCACGCGCTCGAACTGCGCATGCCCTATGCCGAGGAAAGCACCGCCTACAGCACGCGCCCCGAAGGCTCGGTGAGCAAGCTCTCGACCTACCGCGACGGCTGGCGCATCCTCAAGACCATCTGCAAGCTGTTCGTGAGCGAGCGGCCGCTGCAGTTCTTCTCGATCATCGGGGGGCTGCTGGTGCTGATGTCGGTCGCGCTGGTCCTGCCGCTCGTCATGACCTACATGCACACCGGCCTGGTGCCTCGCCTCCCCACGGCGGTGCTGGCCACGGGCGCGATGCTGGCGGCGATGCTGTCCTTCGTGTGCGGCGTCGTCATGCAGGCCATCACGTTGGGACGGCGGGAGGCCAAGCGGCTGAGCTACCTCGCGATTCCGAGCGTGCGCGAGCAGGCGGCCCGCGGCACACGCAATTCACGATGAAGATCGGACGCGAGCTCCTCTCCTTCGCCCTCGTCGGCGTGATCGGGCTCGTGGTCGACGTGGTCGTGCTGTATCTGCTGGCGCCGCTGCTGGGTTGGTACGGTGCGCGGGTGGTGTCGTTTCTTGCAGCGGCGACCACCACCTGGGCCTTCAACCGCCGCTACACCTTCGCGCCCAGCGCATCGGCCGGCCGCTCTCTCTGGCGCGAGTACCTGGGCTACCTGGCGACCATGGCGGCCGGCGCGGTGCTGAACTACGGCGCCTATGTGCTGACGCTGCACTGGGTCGAAGGGCGCTGGGCCGCTGCCCTGGGCGTGGCGCTGGGCAGCCTTGCCGGCATGAGCGCCAACTTCCTTTCGGCGCGCTACCTGGTCTTTCGCTCGCACCGCGGCGGCTGAGGCCGCCAGCGCTCAGTGCGCGCCGGACACGACGACCGGAATCTCGGTAGCAGGCGGCGTGTTGCGGCTGCGGCCGCAGCGCACGATGCCGTCGATCATCACCATGCCCACGCCCGGGATGTCGCCGAGCTGCACGCTTTCGAGCAGCCCCGGCGCGGGCGAATGCTGCGCGCGGTCCATGAACACGAAGTCGGCATCGCGACCCACTTCGATCAGCCCGCAGTTGAGCTTGCGGATCTTCGCGGTGTTGCCGGTCGCGAAGCAGAACACCAGCTCGGCCGGAATGTTCGCGATGGACGACAGCATTGCCACCATGCGCAGGATGCCCAGCGGCTGCACGCCCGAGCCGGCGGGGCCGTCGGTGCCGAGAATCACGCGGTGCGGGCACTTGAGCTCCAGCGCCGCCTTCGCCGCTGCAATGGCAACTTTCTCGTTGCCGTTGTGCACGATCTCGATGGCGCGCGAGCTCTTCTCGCAGAGCTCACACACGTGCGCTTCCGGCAGCGAGGTGTGGCCGCCGTTGATGTGGCCGATGATGTCGGCGTCAGCCTCGAGCACCACGTCCTTGTCGATCAGGCCCGAGCCGGGGATCGACGGACCGCCCGTGTGGATCGTGCTCTGGATGCCGTACTTGCGCGCCCAGGCCACCATCTCTTTCGCCTCGTAGCCGGCCTTCACCGAGCCCAGGCCCACTTCGCCGAGCAGGCCCACGCCGGCTTCAGCGAGTTCCTTGAAGTCGCTCTCGACCATGCCCTTCTCGATGACGGGCGCGCCCGCCAGCACCTTCACACCGCCGGGGCGGAAGTTGTCGAAGGCGCGCTGCGCGGTGATGGCCAGTGCCTTCAGGCCCACGATGTCCTTGGGACGGCCGGGCAGGTGCACCTCGCCAGCGGAAATCATCGTGGTCACGCCGCCATGCATGGTGGAGTCGATCCAGCCGATCTGGCCCTGGCGCGGTGTCCAGTCGCCGAACACCGGGTGCACGTGGCTGTCGATCAGGCCGGGCGTCACGCAGGTTTTCTTCGCGTCGATGATGGTCTGCGCGCCTTCGAGATCGCAGTCTTTCTCCTTGCCGACCGCGACGATCAGGCCGTCGTTCACCACGATGGTGTCGGCGTCGAGGATGGGCTTGTCGATGTCGCCCGAGAGCAGCAGCCCGATGTTCTTTATGACGACCTTGCCCGACTTGCCGCCGGCTGCGATTTCTGCCATTTCGATGTGTCCTCGTGGGGTGGTGTGTTGTCTTGCGGCTCGTCCGCCTCTGCATCCGAGTCAGCGCGCACCGTGCGCAGCAGCGTCTCGATCACGAAGTTTTCCCAGTGCGTGATCGCCTCCGGCGATTCCAGCGGCTCACCGAGGAAGGCGGTGAGCGTGTGCCGGTTGGAGGTGTAGAAATAACCCGTGGACGCGATCAGCAGGTAGATGTCTCGCGCCACCAGTTCCTTGCGGAACAGGCCTTGCGCAGCGCCGCTGGCGAGGATTTCCGCAATGATCGCCACCGCGCGCGACGAATACTCGCGCGCCCGCAGCGACTTCGAAATGTGCCGGCCCTTGTGCAGGTTCTCGGTGTTCAAGAGCGTGACGAACTCGGGGTTCTTGCGGTAGTAGCCCAGCACGAAGCGGATGACTTCGGTGAGCGCTTCCACCGGCCGCGAGGCGTCGAGCGCGATGGCGGCCTCGGCGTCGTCCATGCGCTGGTAGATGCCTTCGAGCACCGCAATGAAGAGGCCTTCCTTGCTGCCGAAGTAGTAATAGATCATCCGGTCGTACGACTTCGCGGCCTTGGAGATTTTCTCCACGCTGCCGCCGTCGTAGCCGTACTTGGCGAACACCTTGGTCGCCGCCTTCAGGATGCTGTCGCGCGTGGCCTGTGCGGCCGCCTCGCGCACGCCCGTGCGGCGCTGCGGCTTGGGCTTGTGGGAGGCGGAGCGGCTGTTGTCGGCCATCGTGCGCGCGACGTCCTGCTTACTTTTCTGCGAAGGCGCGTTCGACGACGAAGTCGCCTGGCGTACTCGTGTTGCCTTCCTTGAAGCCGCGCTTCTCCAGGATGTGCTTCAGGTCGACCAGCAGGCCGGGGCTGCCGCACAGCATGACGCGGTCTTCCTCGACGTTGAGCGGCGGCAGGCCGAGGTCGTCGGTGAGCTTGTTGCTCTCGATCAGGTCGGTGATGCGGCCTTGGTTGCGGAACTCCTCGCGCGTGACGGTCGGGTAGTACAGCAGCTGCTTCTCGATCATCTCGCCGAGGATCTCGTGCTTGGGCAGGTGGTCGGTCACGAGGTCGTGGTAGGCCAGCTCGTCGACCTGGCGCACGCCGTGCACCAGGATGACCTGTTCGAACTTCTCGTAGGTGTCCGGGTCGCGGATGATGCTCATGAACGGTGCGAGGCCGGTGCCGGTGCCGAACAGGTACAGGCGCTTGGCCGGCAGCGTGTAGTCGATCAGCAGCGTGCCGGTGGGCTTGCGGCCCACGATGATGGTGTCGCCCACCTGGATGTGCTGCAGCTTCGAGGTCAGCGGGCCTTCTTCCACCTTGATGCTCAGGAACTCGAGATGCTCCTCGTAGTTCGGGCTCACGATGCTGTAGGCGCGCAGCAGGGGCTTGTTGTTGACCTTCAGGCCGATCATCGTGAAATGACCGTTCGAGAAGCGCAGCGCCGGGTCGCGCGTGGTGGTGAAGGTGAACAGGCGGTCGGTCCAGTGGTGGACGCTCAGGACGCGTTCTTCGCTGAATGCACTCATACGGAACTCAAGAGTTGGTTGGTAACAGGGGAGGTTGGCTGAGCCGATGTGCACGCCTTTGGGGCGAAAACCACCGGCCGGCTCCGAACCCTCCATTGTCGTTGGTCGTAAAAACCCCGATGAACATCGCGAGAAAACACCATTGCAAGCATCGGGCCTGTTTGCTACATTGACTGCGAATGTAGTGAACGCAACATGAAAGTGTAGGGAATGCTACACAAACGGAAGTCGGTGCACAAGCGGGCGGACGGCACGTTTGTTGCAAACCCCGACAGCCAGGATTTGCCCACATACGCCCACGAGATTGCCCGATGACAGAACACACCAAGACAGATGGCCTCCCCGGCATGGACATGCCCGTGGTGGCTGAAGCCGGCAGCAGCGCCTTCGGCAAGGCGCCTCCGCGCAACGAGCGCATGAGCACGGCCAAGGTCGAGTGCAACGCCTGCCCGGTGCTGTGCCAGATCTCCGACGGCCGCACCGGCGCCTGCGACCGCTATGCCAACCGCGAAGGCGTGCTGGTGCGCGTCGATCCCGTGGTGCTGCTGCGCCGGACGATCGAAAGCGAAGCGCCTGCGCTGGTGCCCTTCAATCGCACTGGCGCCGAAACGGCTCTGGCCCCGGCCCCCGCCGAGCCCGACTGGAACGGCGACCTGCTGCACGCCGACGAAGTCTTCGTCACCGGCGTGGGCTCGTCCACCACCTACCCCGACTACAAGCCCGCGCCCTTCATCGTGGCATCGAAGGCCCAAGGCGTCGACATGGTCACCGTCGTCACCGAAGGCATCTTCAGCTACTGCAGCTTCAAGGTGAAGATCGACACCGACCGCTTCCTTGGCTCAGAGCAGGCAAACGTGCGCTACCGCGGCGAGGTCGTGGGCCACGTCACCACGGCCGAATATGGCTCGCAGATGCTCTCGCTCGGCGGCGTGCACCACCTCACCGGCGGTAGCAAGAAGGAAGGCCGCATGACGGCCGAGCTGATGCAACTGCTGGGCAACAAGAAGGCCGTGGAGTGCACCATCGACGGCGGCTCCACCCTCGTCATCCAGGCCGGCAAGGCGCCCATCGTCAATGGCGTCGAAGAGCAACGCATGCGCGTGGGCTGCGGCTCCGCGGCGGTCGGCATCTTCGCGCGCCAGTTCGCGGGCGTGGCTGACGAGGTGGTAGTGGTCGACGACCACATCACAGGCGTGCTCACCGAGCACCAGGCCGGCCGCTGCCTCGACATGGCGCCCTCGGGCATCCAGATGCTGGGGCGCAAGTCCACGCCGGGGCGCTACTTCCAGGTGGCGAACCCGGGCAACGGCTGGGGCGGCACCGACATCGCCGATCCGCTCGCGATCATCGAAGGCTGGGCAGAGGGCGTCGCGCGCCCCGGCCTGCGCCTGCTGATGACCTCGACCACCGGCGAGCACGCGCAGTGGTACGTGCTCGACGATGCGCTCAAGCCTGTCGAGCAACCCATGCCCGCGGAGGTGAAGCGCATCGTCGACCGCATCGGCGAGAACTGCGAACCCTCGCTGTGCACTGTGCTGTTCCTCGGCGGCGCGGGCGGCAGCCTGCGCGCGGGGGTCACTGAAAACCCGGTGCTGCTCACGCGTGCCATCAAGCGCGCGCTGGTCAACGTCACCTGCGGCGGCGCACCGGCATACGTGTGGCCCGGCGGCGGCATCACCGTGATGGCCGACGTCATGCGCATGCCCGACAACAGCTTCGGCACCGTGCCCACGCCGGCCATCGTCGCACCCATCGAGTTCAGCATGCGACGCGACGACTACGAAGCGCTCGGCGGCCACATGGAACACATCTTCCCGCTCGAACAGGCGCTCGCGCGCGGTGCATGGCAGGAAGACGGCGCACCGCTTGCGCGCCAATGGCTCGCGATGGACGACGCCAATCCGTGGCCGCTCGGCCACGCCCCCATGTTGGGCTGATCATGTCCGCCCAACGCACAGCGCTCGATCAGAACCGCTGGCATTTCAACCACGGCCCGATCGACATCGTGGCCGAGGCGCATGGCGACCCGTACGCCGTCGCGGCCGCGCACGACGCCGCGTGGGCGCGCTTCGTCCATGTGCTCGACGAACTGGTGCGCGAGTTGCCGCTGCTGCGCCTGCCCGTCACCGACAAGATGCGTCCGCGCAATGTGGTGGCGCGCCGCATGTGGGACGCCTGCGCCGCGTTCTCGCCGATGTTCATCACGCCGATGGCGGCGGTGGCCGGCTCGGTCGCGCAGGAGCTGATCGCTTTCTACGAACGCCCCGGCATCGAGCGCGCATGGATCAACAACGGCGGCGACATCGCGCTGCACCTCGCGCCCGGCCAGTCCGCGCGCGTGGGCGTGTTCGCCGACCTCGCGCGCTTCGACTGGCGCAATCATGTCGATGGTGGCAGCGGCATCCTCACCACCGACGGCCAGTTCGAGCTGCGCGCGGACCAGCCCGTGCGCGGCGTCGCCACCAGCGGCTGGCGCGGACGCAGCTTTTCGCTGGGCATCGCCGACAGCGTGACGGTCCTGGCCGCCACTGCAGCGCAGGCCGATGCGGCGGCGACAGTGATCGCCAACGCCGTCGATGTGGACGACGCGGCCATCGCGCGCCGCCCCGCGAACGAATGCAAGGACGACAGCGACCTCGGCGACACCCTCGTCACCGTCGACGTACCCACGCTGGCCCCCGGGCAGGTGCGCAGCGCACTCGATACGGGCGTGGTGTGCGCCAAGGTCCTGCAAAAAGGCGGGCTTGTGTGGGCCGCTCTACTCGTTTGTCAGGGGCAGTGGCGACTTGTCGAACCCTTATGCTCGAAGGCGCTCAAGACCGAGCTGCCGAAAGCAGTTGGTTCAGTATTTGCTTAACGAAAAGCAAGGTTCTTTTTCATGATCGAAATCCGACGCGTCTTCACCCATGTCGAGCACATCCACCACGAGTTCGGACCGCGTGCCGCAACGCCGCTGGTGCGCGGTGCCATCGGCGCGGTGCTGACCAATCCGTTCGCCGGCCGCTACGAGCCCGACATCCTTCCGATGATGGCGCTGCTCGACCCTGTGGGCGTCGACATGGCACACAAGCTGCACGCCGCCATGGACGTGCCGCTCGAGCGCATTGCCACCTACGGCAAGGGCGCCATCGTCGGCGCCGACGGCGAGCTGGAGCACGGCGCGCTGTGGCACGTGCCCGGTGGCTACGCAATGCGCGAGCTGCTCGGCTGGAAGGGCAGCCGCGTCGCCTACACCGCAGGCAAGGCCGAAGAGAAAACCGGCCAGCCCGGCAACGCGCTGTCGATCGTGCCCTCGACCAAGAAGGTCGGCCCGCCCGGCGCCGCGCTCGACGTGCCGCTGACCAACATCAACGCCAGCTACGTGCGCGGCCAGTTCGACGCCATCGAGGTGCGCGTGCCCGGCGCGCCGGCTGCGGACGAGATCGTCTTCATCCTCGCGATGAGCACCGGCTACCGCGTGCATGCCCGCGTCGGCGGCCTGCTCGCAGAGAACATCAGCAAGTGGGACGGCCTGCGCTGACCCGCACAGAGACAAGACAAGGAATACAGAACATGACCGCCAACATCCGCAAGCTCGTCATCCAGGTCGATGAAACCCGCAAGGAAATGGGTAAGGACGTCACGCCGCCCACGCGCCGCGCCGTTGCCATCGCCGTGATCGAGAACCCGTACGCCGGCCGCTACAGCGAGAACCTCGACGAACTGATCGCCATCGGCGAAGAGCTCGGCGCGCTGCTCGGCCAGAAGGCAGTGAAGGCGCTGGGCATCGAGCCCGGCCAGGCGCAAAGCTATGGCAAGGCCGCCATCGTCGGCGAGCGCGGCGAGCTCGAACACGCCGCCGCCATCCTGCATCCCAAGCTGGGCGCGCCGCTGCGCGTTGCAGTCGAGAAGGGCGCGGCGCTCGTGCCTTCGGCCAAGAAGCAGGGCACGCTGGGCACCGCCATCGACGTGCCGCTGGGCCATAAAGACGCAGCCTTCGTGCGCAGCCATTTCGACGCGATCGAAGCCCGCGTAAGCGACGCGCCGCGCGCCAACGAGATCGTGGTGGCGGTTGCCGTCACCGACAGCGGCCGTCCGCTGCCGCGCATCGGCGGCCTGCAGGCCCATGAAATCAAGGGCGAAGACGGTCTTCGCTGACGCTGTCTTTCGCCCTCGCCCAATCACGGTGTTTTCTTTCCTCATTCGATCTCAAGGAGCTTTCCCCATGAACCCATTGCGTCACGTCTTCAGCGCCGCGGCCCTCGCTGCGTTGACCACTGCTCTCGTTCCCGCGCACGCGCAGGGCGTGATCAAGATCGGCGAGGTCAACAGCTACAAGGCCCAGCCCGCCTTCCTCGAGCCCTACAAGAAGGGCATGGAGTTGGCTGTCGAAGAAATCAACGCCAAGGGCGGCGTGAACGGAAAGAAGATCGAGCTCATCACGCGCGACGACAACGCCAACCCCGGCGACGCCGTGCGCGTGGCCGAAGAGCTGGTGGCGCGCGAGAAGATCGACGTGCTCACCGGCACCTTCCTGTCGAACACCGGCCTGGCCGTGGCCGACTTCGCCAAGCAGAAGAAAATCTTCTTCCTGGCCGGCGAACCGCTGACCGACAAGATGACCTGGCAGGGCGGCAACGAATACACCTACCGCCTGCGTCCCGGCACCTACATGCAGGCCGCCATGCTCGTGCCCGAGGCTGTCAAGCTCAAGAAGAAGCGCTGGGCCGTCGTGTACCCCAACTACGAATACGGCCAGTCGGCCGTGGCCGCCTTCAAGACGCTGCTGAAGGCCGCGCAGCCCGACGTCGAGTTCGTCGCCGAACAGGCGCCGCCGCTCGGCAAGGTCGATGCGGGCGCCGTCGCCCAGGCGCTGGCCGATGCCAAGCCCGACGCGATCTTCAACGTGCTCTTCGGCGCAGACCTCTCGAAGTTCGTGCGCGAAGGCAACACCCGCGGCCTGTTCAAGGACCGCGCGGTCGTCAGCGTGCTGACCGGCGAGCCCGAGTACCTCGACCCGCTGAAGGACGAAACGCCCAACGGCTGGATCGTGACCGGCTACCCCTGGTACGGCATCCAGACGCCCGAGCACAAGGCCTTCTTCCTCGCGTACCACGCCAAGTACAACGACTATCCGCGCCTCGGCTCGGTGGTTGGCTACAGCATGATCAAGTCGGTCGCGGCCGGCGCCGCCAAGGCCAAGAGCACCGAAACGCCGAAGCTCCTCGAAGCCTTCAAGGGCCTGCAGGTCGACACGCCCTTCGGCAAGATCAGCTACCGCGCCGAAGACCACCAGTCCACCATGGGCGCCTTCGTCGGCAAGACGAAGAACGAGAACGGCAAGGGCGTGATGGTCGACTACACCTACTTCGACGGCGCCAAGTTCCAGCCCTCCGCCGCCGACGTGAAGAAGTCGCGCGCCGCCGACTGACCCTGATCCTTTTTCGGAACGCTTGCACCCATGAGCCTCTCGTCCCTGCTGCTTCAGTTCCTCACCGGGCTGTCGTCGGCTTCGTCGCTGTTCCTCGTGGGGGCCGGCCTTTCGTTGATCTTCGGCGTCACGCGCATCGTCAACTTTGCGCATGGCTCCTTCTTCATGGTCGGCATCTACCTGGCCTACACGCTGGTCGAGAAGCTCGGCGGCGGCATGGGCTTCTGGCCCGCGCTGGTGATTTCCGCGCTCGCGGTCGGCATTCTCGGCGCGCTGATCGAGATGGTGCTGCTGCGCCGCATCTACAAGTCGCCCGAGCTGTTCCAGCTGCTGGCGACCTTCGCACTGGTCCTTGTCATCAAGGACGCGGTGCTCTACATCTGGGGGCCTGACGAACTGCTCGGGCCGCGTGCTCCGGGCCTGTCGGGCTCGGTCGAAATCCTGGGCCGGCAGTTTCCGACCTACGACCTGTTCTTGATCGTCGTCGGCCCGGTCGTGCTCGGCCTCATGTGGCTGCTGCTCACGCGCACCCGCTGGGGCACGCTGGTGCGTGCCGCCACGCAAGACCGCGAGATGGTCAGCGCGCTGGGCGTGAACCAGGCCTGGCTCTTCACCGCGGTGTTCGCACTCGGCGCGATGCTCGCGGGCCTGGGCGGTGCGCTGCAGCTGCCGCGCGAGCCGGCCACGCTCGCGATGGACCTCAACACCATCGGCGCAGCCTTCGTGGTCGTGGTGGTGGGCGGCATGGGCTCCATTCCGGGCGCTTATGCGGCGGCGCTGCTGATCTCCGAGATCAAGGCCGTGTGCATCTGGCTCGGCGTGGTGGAAATCTTCGGCTACAGCGTGTCTTTCTCGAAGCTCACGCTGGTGGTTGACTTCATCGTCATGGCCATCGTGCTGGTGTGGCGCCCGTGGGGCCTGTTCGGCCGGCCACAGGCACCGAGCCGCTACGTGGGCATGGCCGAGGAGCCGCTGCGCCGCGCGAGCAAGGGCTACCTGTGGCTGGTCGCCGCGCTGGGCGTGGTGCTCATGGCGATGCCGCTGCTCACCGCCGATTCGCCCTACACCACGGTGCTGATGATCGACCTGCTGATTGCCGCGCTGTTCGCTGCCAGCCTGCACTTCATCATGGGCCCGGCCGGCATGCACTCGTTCGGCCATGCCGCCTACTTCGGCCTCGGGGCTTATGGCGCCGCGCTGCTGGTGCGCTCCAGCGGTTTGCCGATGGAAGTCGCGCTCATCGTGGCCCCGCTGGTCGCGGCCATCGGCGCCTTCGTCTACGGCTGGTTCGCGGTGCGGCTGTCTGGCGTGTACCTGGCCATGCTCACGCTGGCCTTCGCGCAGATCACCTGGGCTGTCGTCTACCAGTGGGATTCGTTCACCGGCGGCAGCAACGGCCTCACGGGCGTGTGGCCGTCGGAATGGCTGTCGGACAAGCGCACCTACTACTGGCTCACGCTGGTGCTGGTGGCTGCCGGCGTCATGATGCTGCGCCGCGTGCTGTTCTCGCCCTTCGGCTATGCATTGCGCGCGGGCCGCGACTCGGTGCTGCGCGCCGACGCCATCGGCATCGACGTCAAGCGCATGCAATGGACGGCCTTCGTCGTCGCGGGCGCCGCGGCCGGGCTGGCCGGTTCGCTCTACGCCTTCTCCAAGGGCAGCATCTCGCCAGAGAGCCTGAGCGTCGACAAGTCGGTCGACGGGCTGGTGATGGTGCTGCTGGGCGGTATCCAGACGCTGGCCGGGCCGGTGGTCGGCGCCGTCACCTTCAGCTGGCTGCACGACACCGTGGCGCGCAACACCGACTACTGGCGCGCGACGCTCGGCGCCATCATCCTGATCCTCGTGCTGCTGTTCCCGCAGGGCATTGCAGGCTTTGCGAAGCAGCTGACCGACAAGCTGCTGCGCCGCGCCAAGCCCGATGCGGCGCCTGTGGCCGCCGAGGCGAAGGAGGCCAAGGCATGACGACCACCTCCAACACACCCCTGCTCAAGGTCGAGAACCTCGGCAAGTCCTTCGGCGGCGTGAAGGCCGTCGACGGCATCAGCTTCGAGCTGCACGCCGGCGAACTGCTCGCCCTCATCGGCCCCAACGGCGCCGGCAAGTCGACCACCTTCAACATGGTCAACGGCCAGCTCAAGGCCGACCAGGGTTCGATCCTGTTCGATGGGCATGAGCTCGTGGGCCAGAAGCCGCGCGCCATCTGGCGCCAGGGCGTGGGCCGTACCTTCCAGATCGCCGAAACCTTCGCCTCGCTCACCGTGGTCGAGAACGTGCAAATGGCGCTGCTGTCGCACGACGGCAAGCTGTTCTCGATGTGGCGCCGCGCGGCCGACCACAAGCGCGACGAAGCATTGGCGCTGCTCGACCAGGTCGGCATGAAGTCGCAGGCCGACCGGCCCTGCAGCGTGCTGGCGTACGGCGACGTGAAGCGCGTCGAGCTCGCCATTGCGATGGCCAACAGCCCCAAGCTGCTGCTGATGGACGAGCCCACCGCCGGCATGGCGCCCAAGGAGCGCAACTCGCTCATGGCGCTGACCAAGGATCTCGTCATTCAACGCGGCATGGCCGTGCTCTTCACCGAGCACAGCATGGACGTGGTGTTCGCATATGCCGACCGCATGATCGTGCTGGCGCGCGGCCGCCTCATCGCGCAGGGCAAGCCGCTCGAAATCCGCGACCACCCGAAGGTGCAGGAGGTGTACTTCGGCAGCGGCAAGACATTCGAGAAGATCGCAGAGAAAGCCGCAGCCCTTGGAGTCGCCGCATGAGCACACACGAACCCCTTTTGCAGGCCAAGGCCCTGTGTGCCTGGTATGGCGCCGCGCAAATCCTTTATGACGTCGACCTCGAAGTGCGTCGCGGCGAAGTGGTCGCGCTCATGGGCCGCAACGGCGCGGGCAAGTCGACCACGCTGAAGACGCTGATTGGCATGCTGACCAAGCGCCGCGGCGCGGTGCGCTTCCTGGGCCACGACATCTCGAAGAGCGAACCGCACCACGCTGCGCGTCTGGGCCTGGGCTTCGTGCCCGAAGACCGCCGCGTGTTCACCGACCTCACCGTGATGGAAAACCTCGAAGTCGGCAAGCAGCCCGCGCGCCGCTGGGCCGACGGCACCGACGCGCCGCTGTGGACGCCCGAGCGCCTGTTCAAGCTGTTCCCCAACCTCGGCGAAATGCCCAACCGCCCCGGCGGACGCATGAGCGGCGGCGAGCAGCAGATGTTGACCGTGGCGCGCACGCTCATGGGCAACCCGTACCTCGTGCTGCTCGACGAGCCTTCCGAGGGCGTGGCCCCGGTGATCGTCGAGCAGATGGCCAACATGATCCTGGAGCTCAAGGCGCAGGGCGTGAGCATCCTGCTGTCGGAGCAGAACATGCACTTCGCTGAACTGGTGTCCGACCGCGCCTATGTGCTCGAGAAGGGGCAGATCCGCTATCACGCCACCATGGCCGAGCTTGCGGCCAACGACGAAGTTCGCCGCGCCTACCTCAGCGTTTGAGTTTTTCCTTCAACCCATCGGAGTCCACGCCATGCATCGCAGAACCCTCGTGAAATCCGCCGCCGCCCTGGGGCTGGCCGGCGGCTTCGGCAGTGTCGGTTTCAACGCCTTCGCGGCGGGCAAGATCAAGCCCGGCGACAAGGCCGCGCTGATCGTGGTCGACGTGCAGAACTGCTTTCTCGACGGCGGCACGCTGGCGGTGAAGGGCGGCAATGAAGTCATTCCGGTCATCAACGCGCTGGCGCCCGCGTTCCAGAACATCGTCGTCACGCAAGACTGGCACACGGCGGGCCATGCATCCTTCGCAAGCACCTATAGCGGCAAGAAGCCTTTCGAGACCACCAAGCTCAGCTACGGCACGCAGGTGCTTTGGCCCGATCACTGCGTGCAGGGCACTGAAGACGCCGCGCTTGGCAAGGAGCTGAAGGTGCCAACCGCGCAACTGATCATCCGCAAGGGCTTCCACAAGGAGATGGACAGCTACTCGGCCTTCGAGGAAGCCGATCACAAGACGGCCACGGGCCTGGCCGGCTACCTGAAGGCGCGCGGCATCAAGACCGTGTTCGTCACCGGCCTGGCCACCGACTTCTGCGTGGCATGGACCGCGATGGACGCGCGCAAGGCCGGCTTCGAGGCCTACGTGATCGAGGACGCCACGCGCGGCATCGACCTCAACGGCTCGCTGGCCGCGGCGTGGAAGCAGATGACGGCCAAGGGCGTCAAGCGCATCCAGTCCGCCGACATCCAGACCGCCTGAGCCCGCACCTCGAAGAACAGCAGAAAAAGCGAGATCCACGACGCATGAAGCCCTCCCTTTCAAGGCGCGCCATGGTGGCGGGCAGTGCAGCCCTGGCCCTTGGCCCCGGCCTGCTGCGGTCGGCACGCGCGGAAAACGGCGTGACCGACACCACCATCCGCATCGGCCAGTCGGCCGTGTTCAGCGGGCCGGCAAAAGACTTCGGCGTCGACTACCGCGCGGGCATCAAGCTGTACTTCGACCGCGTCAACAAGTCGGGCGGCGTCAACGGTCGCAAGATCGAACTCGTCACGTATGACGACGCCTACGACCCCGCAAAGACCGCCATCAACACGGCAAAGCTGATCGACGAGGACAAGGTCTTCGCGCTCACCGGCTACGTGGCCACCGGCAACCTCGCGGCCGCGATGCCGCTGGCCGAGAAGGCGGGCGTGCCGATGTTCGCGCCGCTGGTGGGCACTAGCTCGTTCCGCACCAAGGTCAACCGCTACCTGTTCCACGTGCGTGCGGGCTACGACCTGGAGCTGCGCAAGATCATCAGCCACCTCTCGACCATCGGCATCCAGTCGATCGCGGTGGTCTACCAGGACAGCGCCTTCGGCAAGTCGAACCTCGCCACCTGTGAAGAGCTGGCGGCCGACCACAAGGTGAAGGTGCTCAAGACCTTCCCGCTGGCCATCACGGCCGAAGACGCGAAGCAGGTCGTCACCGGTCTGTCTGAAGCCAAGCCGGGCGCGGTCGTGATGATCATGGCCGGGCGCATGGTCGAAGTGTTCATGCGCGACTACCGCGCGAACGGCGTGGGCGCGCCGCTGTACACGCTGTCGGTCGGCATCACCGACGCGGCCGGTTCGGCCAAGCGGCTAGACGGCAAGCTCGCGGGGCTGGTCACGGCCAGCATCGTGCCGCCGCCGCAGGCGCAGCGCATGCCCATCGTGGCCGACTACCAGCGCGACCGCGCGGAGTTCGGCGAGAAGATCGACAGCTACACCGCGCTGGAGGGTTACATCGTCGCGCGCGTGATGGTCGAGGGCCTGCGCCGCGCGGGCAAGACGCTCACGCGCGACAGCTTCATCGCCGGGCTTGAAAGCATCGGCAGCACGCGCATCGGCGACTTCCCCGTCGAGTACAGCGCGAAGAACCACAACGGCTCGACCTTCGTGGACCTGGAGATGTACACCCGTGACGGCCAGTTGCGGCGCTGAGCCGCTGCACCTGCTGGTCAACGGCCAGGCGCAAACGATCGAGGGCGTGCCGCGCGAAGCGACGCTGCTGCACCTGCTGCGCAATGACCTGGGGCTGAACGGCCCCAAGTACGGCTGCGGGCTGGGGCAGTGCGGCGCGTGCACGGTGCATGTCGACGGCGTGGCGGCGCGCTCGTGCGTGATTCCCGCGCATGGCGTGGCGGGGCGTGCCATCACCACGCTTGAAGGGCTGGGCGCGCGGGGCGACTGGCATCCGGTGCAGGCCGCCTTCGAAGATGCACAGGCCGCGCAGTGCGGCTACTGCCTCAACGGCATGGTGATGCAGGCGGCGGCCTTGCTCGCGCGCGATCCTGATGCGAGCGATGCGCGCATTCGCGCCGAGCTCTCGGGCAACCTGTGCCGCTGCGGCACGCACATCGAAATTCTCGACGCCGTGCAACGCGCGGCGGTGCGCATGCGCGCGCATCCGGCCCCATGACGCGACGCGCCGATCTTCCGCGGACACGCACCGAGTTCCTGGCGGCCGATGGCGTGCTGCTGGTGGTGCGCGAGACCCCGCTCGCACCGCCGCCTGCCAAGGGCCAGCCCGCATTCATCGCCGGCAACCCGCTCGAAGGCGACGAGATCCTGCTCGCCGTATGGGACGACGGAAGCGCCTCGGCACTCAACGGCCACGTCGATCTGGGCACCGGCATCCAGACCGCACTCGGGCAGATCGTGGCCGAGGAACTGGACCTCGGCATGCCCTGCGTGCGGGTGATGCTCGGCGACACCGCGCGCGCGCCCAACCAGGGCGCGACGATTGCGAGTGCGTCGATCCAGATCCATGCGCAGCCGATGCGGCTTGCCGCCGCGCAGGCGCGCGCGTGGCTGCTGGCGCGCGCGGCTGAACGGCTGGGCGTGGCCGTCGACGCGCTGCAGGTGCGCAACGGCGTGGTGCGAATCACCGAAGCGCCGGACCGCCACGTCAGCTACGCCGAACTCGTGGCCGGCCAGCGCACCGTGCTGCGGCTCGATCCGCAGGCGCAGCCCAAGAATCCCGCTGACTATCGCGTCGTCGGCACGCGGCAGGCGCGCGTCGACATTCCGGCCAAGCTGGCAGGCGAGCTCGTGTTCGTGCACGACATGCGCGTGCCCGGCATGCTGCACGGCCGCGTGGTGCGCCCGCCGTATGCGGGCGCGGACCATGGCGAGTTCATCGGCAATACGCTCGAGGCGGTCGATGAATCGTCGATTGCGCACATCCCCGGCATCCGCGCCGTGGTCGTCATCCGCGACTTCGTTGGCATCGTGGCCGAGCGCGAGGAGCACGCCGAGCAGGCCTTGCGCGAACTGCGCGTCACGTGGAAGCCATGGCCCGGCATGCCTGACCTGGGCGACCTGGCACAGGCACTGCGCGACAACCCGTCGACGCAGCGCCTGCTGGTCGATGAAGGCGATGTCGATGGCGCCATTGCCGCCGCCGCGCAGCCGATGCATCGCACCTACGTGTGGCCGTACCAGATGCATGCGTCCATCGGCCCTTCGTGCGCGCTGGCCGATTGGCAGCCGGCCGATGGCAGCGGCATGCAGCTGCGTTGCTGGGCCGGCTCGCAGAATCCGCACGTGCTGCGCGCCGATCTCGCGAAGCTCATGGGCGTGGAGGACGTGCAGGTCGACGTGGTCCGCATGGAAGCCGCTGGCTGCTATGGCCGCAACGGCGCCGACGACGTGGCCGCCGATGCGGCGCTGCTCGCGCGTGCGGTCGGTGCGCCGGTGCGCGTGCAGCTCACGCGCGAGCAGGAGCATGCGTGGGAGCCCAAGGGCGCCGCGCAGCTCATGGAGATCGACGGCGGCCTCATGGCCGATGGCCGCGTCGCCGCCTACGACTTCGAAACCTCGTATCCGTCGAACGGCGCGCCCACGCTCGCGCTGCTGCTCACGCGCACCATCGAGCCGGTGGCGCAGGCCTTCGAGATGGGCGACCGCACCGCGCGCCCGCCCTACACGTACGACAACCTGCGCGTGAAGGTCAACGACATGGCGCCGATCGTGCGGGCCTCGTGGCTGCGCGGCGTGTCGGCGCTGCCTAGCTCATTCGCGCACGAGTCGTACATCGATGAACTGGCGACTGCTGCTGGTGTGGACCCGGTGCAGTTCCGCCTGCGGCATCTGGAAGATCCGCGCGCGGTCGAACTGGTGCAGGCCACTGCGCAGAAGGCCGGCTGGCGCATGCGCACCGGGCCGCAGGAGAACGCGGACGGCGGGCTCGGCGAAGGGGGCGACATCCTTTTCGGGCAAGGCTTTGCGTACGCCCGCTACATCCACAGCAAGTGGCCGGGCTTCGGCGCCGCGTGGGCTGCGTGGGTGGCCGACGTCGAGGTCAATCGCAAGACCGGCGAGGTGCATGTGCGCCGTGTGGTGGTGGGGCATGACGCGGGGCTGATGATCAACCCGGCGGGGGTCGAGCATCAGATACACGGCAACGTGATCCAGACAACGAGCCGGGCGCTGAAGGAGCGGGTGCAGTTCGCGCCGCAGCAACAACAACAACAGGAAGGCTCGACGACGGGCGCACAGCTGCCGGGCGTGCTGCCTTCCGGCGTGGTCGCGAGCCGCGAGTGGGGTGCCTACCCGATCATCAATTTCCGCGAAGTGCCGGTGATCGAGGTGATGCACATGCCCCGGCCTGGAGAGCCGTCGCTGGGGGCCGGTGAGTCGTCTTCGGTGCCGGGGACTGCGGCGATTGCGAATGCGATCTTCGATGCGACGGGGGTGCGGTTCAGGTCGCCGCCGTTTACGCCGGAGACGGTGCTGGCAGCACTGAACCCATTGACTTCGGACTTGCCCCCTCTCCCTCCGGGAGAGGGTTGGGGTGAGGGCAAGCGGCCTGCGAATGGTGACGCCGTCGCACCCTCATCCCAGCCCTCTCCCAGAGGGAGAAGGAGCAATGCGGGAGCCGCATGGCCTCAGCGCAAGAGCGTCTGGGCCACCGGCGCTGCGCTCGTCGTCGGCGGCATCGGCGTGGTCGCCGGTCTGCTCGGCTGGCGCTCCGCCATCGCGCCCGTATCGCTCACCGCTCCGGTCTACAGCCAGGCCACCATCGAACGCGGGCGTGTGCTTGCCGCTGCCGGCGACTGCGCCGTGTGCCACACCGCCCCTGGCGGCGCACCCAATGCGGGCGGCCGCGCGATGGAAACGCCCTTCGGCACGCTCTACACGACCAACCTCACACCCGACCCCAAGACGGGCCTCGGCCGCTGGTCCTTCAGCGCCTTCCAGCGCGCGATGCGCGAAGGCGTCTCGCGCGACGGCCATTACCTGTACCCCGCGTTCCCCTACACCGCATTCGCCAAGGCCAGCGACGACGATCTGCAGGCGCTCTATGCCTACTTCATGTCGATGCCCGCGGTGCGCGCGGAAACGCCGAAGTCCGAGCTCAAGTTCCCGTTCAGCATGCGGCCGCTGATGGCCGGCTGGAACGCGCTGTTCCACGATCCGACGCCAATGCAACCCGTGGCCACGCAAAGCGCGGAATGGAACCGTGGCGCGTATCTCGTCAACGGCCTGGGCCATTGCGGCGCCTGCCACACGCCGCGCAATGCGCTCGGCGCGGAGCAGGGCGGCAGCGCCTTCCTGTCGGGCGCCATGATCGACGGCTGGGAGGCGCCCGCGCTCACGCACCTGTCGAAGTCTGCGGTGCCGTGGGACGCCGATGAGCTCTACCGCTACCTGCGCCAAGGCCACACGCAGCGCCATGGCATCGCCGGTGGGCCGATGGCCGAGGTGGTGCGCGAACTCGCACAGGTGCCGGATGAAGACGTACGCGCGATGGCAACCTACCTCGGTTCGTTCAATCCTGCACCGTCCGTGCAACCGACCGCCGTGGCACAGCAAGCGATCGATAACGCCGCACGCACGCAGGGCCAGTTGCTCGGCCCCGCGCAGCGCATGTTCGACAGCGCCTGCGCCTCCTGCCACCACGACGGCAACGGCCCTACGCTACTCGGCGTGAACACGCCGCTCGCGCTCAACAGCAACCTCACGAGCGCGAGGCCGGACAACCTGCTGCGCACCATCCTCGATGGCGTGCGCGAGCCCGCGAGCCGCGACATCGGCTTCATGCCCGCGTTCCGAGAAGTGCTCGACGACCGGCAGATCGCCGAACTCGCCGGCTACATGCGCGCGCGCTTCGCACCGCAGGAGCCTGCGTGGGCCAACCTGCCTGCCGACGTGGCGCGCGTGCGCGCCGCGCCGGGGCACTGACACCAGGAAGAGAAGGAAAGAGCCGGCCGCGTCGTGATCCGCTGTGCGCCGCTACGATGCAGCGTAGCGCACACATCCACGGAGACACCACGCCATGCCGCTCGATCTTTCAATCTCTTCCAGCCTGCCCCGCGACGCCGAACGCGCCACCCTCGTCGGCCGTTTGTGGCAACCCGGCGTGGGCCCCGTGCTGGTGGCCGTGCACGACGGCGACCTGTATGACCTGTCGGCGCTTGCGCCGACCATGAGCGACCTGCTCGAGGGCAAGAAGGCGCCTGCAGAAGCCGTTCGCCACGCATTGCAGGGCGCACCGCGCATCGCCGCGCTCGACGAGGTCCTTGCCAACAGCGACGAGACCGCGCGCGACACGAACAAGCCCTGGCTGCTCGCCCCCTGCGACCTGCAGGCCATCAAGGCCAGCGGCGTCACCTTCGTTGCGAGCCTGCTCGAACGCGTGATCGAAGAGCAGGCACGCGGCGACGCATCGAAGGCCGAGGCCACGCGCGCGGCCATCGGTGGCGTGCTCGGCGACAACCTCGCCGACATCGTGCCGGGCTCGCCCGAGGCCATGAAGGTCAAGGAAGTGCTGATCGCGCAGGGCGCGTGGTCGCAGTACCTCGAAGTCGGCATCGGCCCCGACGCCGAGATCTTCACCAAGGCACCGGTGCTCTCCGCCGTGGGCACGGGCGCCGACGTCGGCATTCATTCTGGCTCGGTGTGGAACAACCCGGAGCCCGAGGTCGTCCTCGCCGTCAACAGCCGTGGCGAGACGCTTGGCGCCGCACTCGGCAACGACGTCAACCTGCGCGACTTCGAAGGCCGCAGCGCGCTGCTGCTCGGCAAGGCCAAGGACAACAACGCCTCGTGCGCCATCGGCCCCTTCATCCGCCTGTTCGATGCGCATTTCGGCATTGCGGACGTGCGCCGCATCACCGTTGCGCTGGAAGTGACCGGCCCCGAGGGCTTCACGCTCGAGGGTTCGAGCTCGCTGTCGAAGATCAGCCGCGATCCGCTCGACCTCGTGGCGCAGACCGTGGGTAGGCATCACGCCTACCCTGATGGTTTCATGTTGTTTCTTGGAACGATGTTCGCGCCGACACAAGACCGTCATGGGCCTGGGCAAGGATTCACCCACGTCGTGGGCGACCGCGTGTGCATTGCCGCACCGGAACTCGGCGCCCTGGTCAATCGCGTTGTGCACGCGGACCAGGCGCCGATGTGGACTTTTGGTATCAGTGCGTTGATGCGCAATTTGAGCGAACGCGGTCTGCTGTGATTCGCATGTAGACGTTCCGTTTGAATTTCAAAAGGAGTTGTACTCCTTAGTAATTCATACGCGTCGTGTTGCAATCTGTTGCTGTTGACCGCGCCTCTTGTTCCCCTCAAGATTGCCGCTGTTACGAAACGGTTGAACAGGGAGAAGAGGTTTGTCGCCGAGCGAAATCGATCTATTGCAGTTGCCTGTGGAAGGCTCGCATCCGTGCGGTGAAGACCTGGAATACGACCCCGATTTCATGGCGTTGCATCAAGCAACAACGGGTAAGCGCGAGCAGCAATTCGGCTCGACGATCATCCCCGCCGAGCCGCCCGACTGGGCCCGCGTGGAGCGCATCGCGAAGCAGCTGTGCACACGTACGCGCGACCTGCGGGTGCTGGTACCCCTCACGCTGGCCTGGACCGAAAACCGTGGCTTGCCCGGCTATGTCGATGGGTTGCAACTCGTCGACGCCGTGCTGCAGAAATTCTGGGACAACGTGCATCCGCGCGTTGTCGACGATGGCTTCGAAGACCCGCTGCCGCGCATGAATGCACTGGCCGCGCTGGCCGAAGCCGAGGGACTGGGGCGCAGTGTTCGCGATGCCAGGCTGCTCGAAGACGGCGGCGCATCAATGAGCCTGCGACAGGTCGAAGCCTTGCTCGATTCGAGCAAGACCGACCATCAGATCGATTACCCGGGCGGCATCGGCCGACTGCGGGACGCGGCGCGGCGCGCGCAGGAAAAGGCGGCGCCCCCGGTGGTGGCGTTGCGTGCTGCGCTCGACCTGCTGCAGCGCATTCGCGAAACCTGCGAGCGCGCGCTCGGCCAGAGCTGGGCGCCGGATTTCTCGCGGCTCGAACGCTCGCTGCGCACCGTGGCCCAGCTGTTGCCCGAGCAGGCGCCCGGCGAAGGGGTAGAGGCTGGCGCAGCCCACTCTGGAGCCGATCCGCAAGGGGCGGGAGTTGCCGAGCCGGCTGCGAAGGGTGCTGCTGCCGGCAGTGCAAATGGTGGTGCTGGCCTACGCACGGTGCTTGTTAAAGATATTGAAATATCGACTCGTGATGATGTGCAAGTGTTGTTGGAAAAAGCTTGCCAGTTCATGGAGCGCACGGAACCCAGTCATCCGGCGCCCATGCTGATTCGCAGAGCGCAGCGGCTGCTGGATCTCAACTTCTTCCAGATCATCGAAGAGCTCGTGCCCGAGGGATTGCAAAAGATAGAAAGCCTTGCAGGACGTCCGCTGAACAGTGGGGGCAGCACGTAATAAACAAGAAGGCGGAGGCCGTCGCGGACTCCGCAGGCCGGCAGGACTGCCGGGGTCGTACCCACACGCATTACAGATTCAAGAGGAAGCTTATGGCAGACAACCGTGTCAGAAACAGTGGTCAGAAGTTCATTGCGCGCAACCGCGCGCCGCGTGTGCAGATCGAATACGACGTCGAGATCTACGGCAGCGAACGCAAGATCCAGCTGCCCTTCGTGATGGGCGTCATCGCCGATCTCGCGGGCAAGCAGGTCGACCCGATGCCCGACCTCGGCGAGCGCGAGTTCATGGCGGTGGACATCGACAACTTCGATGAACGCATGAAGTCCATCAAGCCGCGCGTTGCCTTCCAGGTGCCCAACACGCTCACCGGCGACGGCCAGATGAACGTCGACATCACCTTTGACAGCATGGACGACTTCTCGCCCGCGCGCATTGCCCGCCAAGTTGGCGCGCTGCAGCACCTGCTCGAAGCGCGCACCGAGCTGTCGAACCTGCTGTCCTATATGGACGGCAAGAACGGCGCGGAGCAACTGATCGCGCAGGCGCTGCAGAACCCGGGGCTTCTCAAGTCGCTGGCCTCGGCGCCGAACCCGGCCGTCGCCAAGGCCGTGGAAGCCGCCAACGAAAAGGCCGGTACGCCCGGCAACCCAGGGACCTCTTCCGAGTAAGCGCGAGCACGAGCAGCAAGGACCGTCATCATCATGAGCACCGCCCCCAAACAGACCGCCGCGCGCGCACCCGCCTCCGTCGAAACGCTCGAGCCGAACGAGTTCTCCGACCTGCTGCAGCGCGAGTTCAAGCCCAAGACCGACCAGGCCCGCGAGGCGGTCGAGAACGCCGTCAAGACGCTGGCCGTGCAGGCGCTCGAAAGCACCGTCACCGTCTCCAACGATGCCTACCGCACGGTGCAGGCCATCATCACCGAGATCGACCGCAAGCTCTCCGAGCAGATCAACCAGATCCTGCATCACGAGGACTTCCAGCAGCTCGAAGGCGCATGGCGCGGCCTGCACTATCTCGTGAACAACACCGAGACCGACGAGCAGCTCAAGATCCGCGTGATGTGCGCGTCCAAGCGTGAAGTGGCGCGCTCGCTCAAGCGTCACAAGGGCATCGGCTGGGACCAGAGCCCGCTGTTCAAGAAGATCTACGAAGCCGAGTACGGCCAGTTCGGCGGCGAGCCCTTCGGCGCGCTGATCGGCGACTTCCACTTCGACCACAGCCCGCCCGACGTCGAGATGCTCAGCGAAATGGCCAAGATCGCCGCGGCCGCGCATTGCCCCTTCATCGCCGGCGCATCGCCCACCGTGATGCAGATGGATTCGTGGCAGGAGCTGTCGAACCCGCGCGACCTGACCAAGATCTTCCAGAACACCGAGCACACCGCATGGCGCAGCCTGCGCGACTCGGAAGACGCGCGCTACATCGGCCTGGCCATGCCGCGCTTCCTGGCTCGCCTGCCATACGGCGCGCGCACCAATCCGGTCGACGAATTCGAGTTCGAGGAAGAGACCGACTCGGCCGCGCACAGCCGCTACACCTGGGCCAACTCGGCCTACGCAATGGGCGTGAACATCAACCGCTCGTTCAAGCAGTACGGCTGGTGCACTTCCATCCGCGGCGTGGAGTCCGGCGGTGCGGTGGAGAACCTGCCCACGCACACCTTCCCGACCGACGACGGCGGCGTGGACATGAAGTGCCCGACCGAGATCGCCATCAGCGACCGGCGCGAGGCCGAGCTTGCCAAGAACGGCTTCATGCCGCTGGTGCATCGCAAGAATTCCGACTTCGCGGCTTTCATCGGCGCGCAGTCGCTGCAGTTGCCGGCCGAGTACTACGACGCCGACGCCACGGCCAACGCGAACCTCGCGGCGCGCCTGCCGTACCTGTTCGCCTGCTGCCGCTTTGCGCACTACCTGAAGTGCATCGTGCGAGACAAGATCGGTTCGTTCCGCGAGCGCGAGGACATGGAGCGTTGGCTCAACGACTGGATCATGAACTACGTCGACGGCAGCCCCGGCACCTCGTCGCAGGACACGAAGGCGATGAAGCCGCTGGCGGCGGCGGAAGTCCAGGTGGAAGCCATCGAGGACAACCCGGGCTACTACGCCGCCAAGTTTTTTCTCCGGCCGCACTATCAGCTCGAAGGGCTGACGGTGTCGTTGCGGCTGGTTTCGAAGCTGCCATCCAACAAGAAGGACAGCAGCTAATTCAACGGTGTCCCGGAATCGGGCACATATAACTTTGGGGGTTAATCATGGCAGTAGACATGTTCATGCGCGTTGAAGGCGCAAACGGCGAATCGAAAGACTCGAACCACAAGGAGTGGACGGACATCAAGTCGTTTGCGTGGGGAGCAACGCAGCCTGGAAACATGGTCAGCGGCGGCGGCGGCGGAGTTGGCAAGGCCAGCTTCAACGACCTGCAGGTGCTGGCACGCATCGACAAGGCGGCACCGTCCGTCCTGAAGAACTGCGCCAGCGGCAAGCACCTGAGCAAGGTGGAAGTGTCGGTCTGCAAGGCGGGGGGCGCGCAGATCGAGTACACCCGCGTCACGCTCGAAGAAGTGCTGGTCACCTCGGTGCAGTACACGGCCGAGCAGGGTTCGGACGCCGTGTTCGTGCAGTACGCCTTCCAGGCCGCAAAGGTGAAGCAGCAGTACTGGGAACAGACCGACAAGGGCGGCAAGGGCGCCGAGACGGTGCTGGGCTGGAACATCAAGGAAAACAAGGAAGCCTGATTTCCTTTTTCTCGATGCGCGGCCGGCCCAGCGGGCCGGCCGCGACGTTTTTCCCGACGGCCTCCACGGCCGTCCTTCGCACACAGGCCTTTCGCGCCGTGTGCCACTCAGTCAGCGAGGAAGCTTCATGGGCGATGGGTTTGCAGTGCTGGGCGAACGCTCCGTGGCCGAGCACACCGAATGGGTACAGAGGCAGATCCGCGCCAATCCCCAGAATGCAAGCTTGCGTCTTGCCCTGTGCCACTTCCTCGCGCTGCGCGGCGAATGGCAGCGGGCCGAAGACCAGCTCAAGCTCGCCACCAAGCTCGACCCCACTTTCACTCCCGCCAGCGTCACGTGTTCGATGGCGCTTTCGGGCGAACGGCATCGCAGCGACTTCTGGTCCGGCGGACGCGCTCCGGCCATCGTCTGCGGCAACGCGGAATGGGTCGAACAGCTGATCGCTGCTGCTGCCCTGCCGGCCGACCGCGCCGAGGAGGCCGCCGCCTTGCGCGAGACCGCGCGGCAGGCCGCGCCCGCCTTGCATGGCGCGCTCACCAGCGTCGACCGCTCCGATTCGCGCGCCGTGCAGGCGCTCGACGGCGAACCGGTGGAGCGCAGCATCTTCGCGTGGCTGTGCGACGGCGACGTGCGCATCGGCGCGGTGCTGGAGTTGCTCACGCCTTCGGGCTATGCATGGCTGCCCCTGCCCGAAGTGCGCCGCATCAAGTTCTCGCGGCCGCAACACCTGGTCGACCTGCTGTGGGCGCCAGCTGAATTCGAGCTGCACGATGGCCGCGCGCTCAACGGCCTGGTGCCGGTGCGCTATCCGGGCTCGCTCGAAGGCCTCGACGACGAAACCACGCTGGGCCGCCGCACCGACTGGCTGCCGCTGGCCGGCGAAGATCAATACGCGGGCCTCGGCCAGCGCACGCTGATCAGCGAGGCTGGCGACCATTCGCTGCTCGACCTGCGGCTCATCGAGTTCTCGCGCGAGGACGCGACCTGATGAGCAGCATCATGGACACTGACGGCGACCAGCAGGAAAGCGTCGCGCGCGACCGCCTGCAGCCGGTGCTGCTCGACCGCCTCACCGACAAGACGCCGCAGACCCGCCAGGAGCGCGCGGGCGCCTTCCTCATGAGCGGCAGGCTGTTGCGCGACTCGGTGCTGCGCGATCTGCAGTGGCTGCTCAACACCACCAATTTCGGTGCGGACCACAACATCAACACCATGCCGCGCGCGCGCCGCTCGGTGTTGAACTTCGGCGTGCGCGGCTGGGCCGGCGGGCGCATGTCGGAGGTCGACTTCGCGGACGTCGAAGCGGCCATCCGCTCGGCCATCATCGACTTCGAGCCGCGCATCATGAAAGACAGCATCGACGTGCGCTGCGTGACCGACGCCACCGATCTCGAGCACCACAACCTGCTCGCGCTGGAGATCCGCGGCACGCTGTGGTCGGTGCCGTACCCGATCGAATTCATCCTGCGCTCGGAGCTCGACCTCGAAAGCGGGCACATGGTGCTGCGGCCCACCGGAGGCCTCTGAATGGATGCCAGGCTGCTCGACTACTACAACCGCGAGCTCACCTACATGCACGAGCTCGGGGCCGAGTTCGCGCAGCGCTACCCGAAGATCGCGGGCCGCCTCGGCATGCGCGGCATCGAGGTCAGCGACCCGTACGTGGAGCGCCTGCTCGAAGGCTTCAGCTTTCTCACCGCGCGTATCCAGCTCAAGATGGACGCGGAGTTTCCGCGCTTCTCGCAGCGGCTGCTCGAAGTGGTGTACCCCAACTTCCTCGCGCCGCTGCCCGCCATGGCCGTGGTGCAGATCGACGGCAATCTCAACGAAGGCTCGCTGAAGGCCGGCTACGAGCTGCCGCGCCACACCATCCTGCGCGGGCGAATGATCAAGGGCGAGCAGACGGCCTGCGAGTTCCGCACAGGCCATGCAGTCACGCTGTGGCCCATTCGCATCGCCGACGCCGGCATCGGCCCGGTGCCCGCGGAAATCGCGCATGCGATGCCCATGGCTGCGCGGCAGGCGAAGAGCGCCATCACCATCAAGCTCGAAGCGGTGGGCGGTGCGCGTTTTGCCGACATGCCGCTCGACCGGCTCGAGTTTTTCCTTTCGGGCGCGGAGCTGCATGCGCTGCGCGTGCTCGAACTCGCGGCGCACCACAGCATCGGTGTTGTGTGCCGCAGCGGACCGGGCAGCACGGCGCGCATCGTGCCGCTGGGCGACGAGGCCATCAGGCACGAGGGCTTCGACCCCGACCAGGCGCTGCTGCCCTATGACGCGCGCTCGTTCCAGGGCTACCGCCTGCTGCACGAGTACTTCGCGTTTCCCGACCGCTACCTGTTCTTCAGCGTGAGCAAGCTGCGTGCGGCGGTGCAGGCCATGGGCGGCACCACGATGGAGATCGTGATCCTGCTCGACCGCGCCGACGGCGACCTCGAACGGCTGGTAGATGCCAAGCACTTCTCGCTGTTCTGCACGCCCATCATCAACCTCGTGCCGCGCCGCAGCGACCGCATTCCGGTGGGGCCGGGCCAGCACGAGCATCACGCGGTGATCGATCGCACGCGCCCGCGCGACTTCGAGATCTTCACCGTCGAGCGCGTCACCGGCCACATGGCCAACGGCTCGGAAGAGCGCGAGTTCCGGCCCTTCCTCGGTTCGTTCGCGGCGGACGATGGCGACTTCGGCGCGTACTTCTCGCTGCGCCGCGAGCCGCGCCTGGTGTCGGACCGCGCACGCGCCCAGGGCACGCGCACCAGCTACACCGGCAGCGAGGTCTATGTGTCGCTGGTCGACCAGCACGATGCGCCGTTTCCGCACAGCCTGCGGCACATCACGCTCGATGCGCTGTGCACCAACCGCGACCTGCCGCTGCTGCTGCCGACCGGGCTTGAGTCGGATTTCACGCTGCGCGTATCGGCGCCCGTACGCTCGATCCGCATCCTGCGCGGGCCTTCGCGGCCGTACCCCGCATTGGCCGAAGGCGCGCTGACGTGGCGCCTCATCAGTCACCTCGGCCTCAACTACCTGAGCCTCACCGATGTCGATGCGACGCAGGGCGCGGCCGCGCTGCGCGAGATGCTCGACCTGTACGGCAACCTCGCCGACCCTTCGGTGCGCCGCCAGATTCAGGGCGTGCGCTCGATGGCGCTGGCGCCGGTATTCCGTCGCCTGCCGGAGCCGGGCCCCATCGTGTTCGGGCGCGGCGTGGAGATTGCGCTGAAGATCGATGAGGTCGCGTTCTCGGGCGCGAGCCCGTATCTTTTTGGTGCCGTGCTGGAGCAGTTCTTCAGCCGGCACGTGTCGCTCAATGCGTTCACCGAGTTCGCGCTGTCCAGCCTGCAGCGCGGCGAGATCGCGCGGTGGACCCCGCGCGTGGGACGTCGCCCCGCCGTATGAGCGAAACCGGCTTCACCGACGGGATGCAGCAAGCCGCAGCGCCGGCCGGGGAGGCCCAGGAGGTGCTGGACGCGGCCGAGGTCCGCCATGACATCGCGCAGCCTGTGCAACCTGCGTACGGTGCCGCGGCGCGGCGCGGCGTGCCACAGGCCGATCCCGTGCTCTGGGCCAAGCTGGTCGAGCAGCCCTTCGAGCACGACCTGTTCATGCTGCTGCGCCGGCTCGACGCGCAGGGCGACCATCCGCTGCTGGGCCGCGCGCCGCGCCCGCTCGACGAGCCGCTGCGCCTCGGGCAAGAGCCCTCGATGGCCTTCGCGCCTTCGAACGTGTCGGGCGTCGATGTCGACAGCGACGGCCCGCCGCGCATCTCGATCTACGGCTTCGGCCTGTTCGGCCCCAACGGTCCGTTGCCGCTGCACCTGACGGAGTACGCGCGCGAGCGCAAGCGGCACCATGCCGACAACACCATCAGCGCGTTCGCCGACCTGTTCCATCACCGGCTGATCCTGCTGTTCTACCGGGCCTGGGCCGACGCGCAATCGGTCAACAGCCTGGACCGCCCCGATGGCCACCGCTTCGTCGACTACGTGGCCAGCCTCATGAACATGGGGCAGCCCGGCCTCAAGGAGCGCGACCGCATTGCCGACCATGCGCGCACCTTCATGGCGGGCCACCTCGTGCGTCAGACGCGCAACCCCGAGGGCCTGATCCAGATCCTCAAGCTCTACTTCGACGTGCCCGTGCGCGTCGATGAGTTCGTCAGCGACTGGGTGATGATCGACGAGCGCCAGGTCAGCCGCATCGGCATCACCGGCCGCAACCACCGGCTCGGCGGCGGCGCCACCATCGGCCTTGCCGTGCGCGATGCGCAGAGCAAGTTCCGCCTCGAGCTCGGGCCGCTCTCGCAGGAAGAGTTCCGCGAGTTCCTGCCGGGCAGCAAGCGGCTGCAGCAGGTGGTCGACTGGGTGCGCCAGTACGTCGGCATCGAGTTCGCGTGGGACCTGCGGCTCGTGCTCAAGAAGCAGGACGCGCACGGCATGCGGCTCAACAGCAACCAGCGCCTCGGCTGGGGCAGCTGGCTCGGCACGCGCCTGTCGGACACCGACGCCGGCGACATGGTGTTCCAGCCCGAAGCATTGTTTTCCCGTTCCGCATCGGCGGCACCCGTTGCCGCGCCCGCATCTTCCTCCATGGCTCTATGACCGACATCCGCCGCGTCTCTCTTTTCTCGAAACTCAATCCGATGCTCTACAAGGCATTGGAGACCGCCACCGCCTTTGCCAAGCTGCGCGGCAATGCCTACGTCGAGCTGGTGCACTGGCTGCACCAGATCCTGCAGCTGCAGGACAGCGACATGCTGCGCATCATCAAGCGCGCTGGGCTCAACCTCGATGCGGTCGAACAAGACCTCGTGCGCGCGCTCGATCGGCTGCCGCACGGCGCCACGTCGATCAGCGACATCTCCGAACACGTCGACAACGCCGTCGAGCGCGCGTGGGTCTATGCGAGCCTGCGCTTCGAGGCTACCTCGATCCGCGGTGCGTATTTGCTCGCGGGCATCATCAAGACGCCGGGGCTGCGGCAGGTGCTCTCGGGCATCTCGCGCGAGTTCGACAAGATCGTGCCCGACGTGCTGGTGGCGCAGCTCGCTGCATGGACCGAAGGCTCGCCTGAAGACGACTTCGATGCCGCACCAAGCGGCGTCGCGGCCGGCGGCGCAGCCGCTGCCGCGCACCACCAAGGCGATAGCCCCGCGGCAGGTGGTTCGGCGCTCGCCAAGTATGCGAGCGACCTCACCGCCAAGGCACGCGCAGGCGAGCTCGACCCGGTCTACGGCCGCGACGACGAGATCCGACAGATCATCGACATCCTCATGCGCCGCCGCCAGAACAACCCGCTGCTCACCGGTGAGGCCGGCGTCGGCAAGACGGCAGTGGTCGAGGGCCTTGCCTCGCGCCTCGCTGCGGGCGACGTACCGCCTTCGCTGAAAGACGTGTCGCTGTGGGTGCTCGACCCCACGTTGCTGCAGGCCGGTGCAGGTGTGAAGGGGGAATTTGAACAGCGCCTGCGCCAGGTGATCGACGAGGTCGAGAAGAGCCCCAAGCCCATCGTGCTGTTCGTCGACGAGGTGCACACGCTGGTAGGCGCAGGCGGCACGGCCGGCACCGGTGACGCGGCCAACCTGCTCAAGCCGGCGCTGGCGCGCGGGCGGCTGCGCACCATTGGCGCGACCACCTGGTCGGAGTACAAGAAGTACATCGAGAAAGATCCGGCGCTCACGCGGCGCTTCCAGACCATCCAGGTGCACGAGCCCACCGAGCCCAAGGCGGTGATCATGCTGCGCGGCATCTCGGCCGAGCTGGAGAAGCACCACGGCGTGCTCATTCTCGACGCCGCGCTCGAGGCGGCCGTGAGCCTGTCGCACCGCTACATTCCCGCGCGGCAGTTGCCTGACAAGGCCGTGAGCCTGCTCGACACGGCTTGTGCACGCGTGGCGCTGAGCCAGCACGCGCTGCCCGCTGCCATCGAAGACCTGCAGCGCCGCATCGAGGTGCTGGGCATCGAGTCGGGTATTGCGGGGCGCGAAGCGGCCATTGGTGTGGGCGAGCACCAGCGTGTGGAAGGCATCGCGGTTCAGGTGGCGGCGGCGCAGGCCGAACTCGATCTGCTGGAGACGCGGCGCGTGGAAGAAAGCGCGCTGGTCGAGCGCATCGTGGCGCTGCGCAAGCAGCTGTCGCCGGCGGCGGTGCCGGTGCAGGCGGAGACGGCAGAAGCCGGCGAGGCGAATGTCGATGCAGATGTCGACACGCCGCCCGCTGAACCCCAGCGCACGCCCGAGGAAATCCGCGCCGAACTCAACGAAGCACAAGACAAGCTCGTGCAGCTGCAGGGCGAGTCTCCGCTCATCCTCGCGGCCGTCGATGCGCAGGCCATCGCCACCGTGGTGGCCGACTGGACCGGCATTCCCATCGGACGCATGGTGCGCGACGACGCGCAGTCGGTGCTGAAGCTCGGCGAGATCCTCTCGGCCCGCGTGGTCGCGCAGCCCGATGCGCTGGAGACCATTTCGCGCCGCATCCGCACCGCGCGCGCACGGCTCGACAACCCCAACAAGCCCGTCGGCGTGTTCCTGCTGTGCGGCCCCTCGGGCGTGGGCAAGACCGAGACCGCGCTGGCATTGTCTGAAGCTTTGTATGGCGGCGAGCAGAACCTCGTCACCATCAACATGAGCGAGTTCCAGGAGTCGCACACCGTCTCCACGCTGAAGGGCGCGCCGCCCGGCTACGTGGGTTACGGCGAAGGCGGCGTGCTCACCGAGGCCGTGCGCCGCAGGCCCTACAGCGTGGTGCTGCTCGACGAGATCGAGAAGGCGCACACCGACGTGCACGAGATCTTCTTCCAGGTGTTCGATAAGGGCTGGATGGAAGACGGCGAGGGCCGCCACATCGACTTCCGCAACACCGTGATCATCATGACCTCCAACGTCGGCACCGACCTGGTCATGCAGCTGTGCGAAGACCCGACCCTGCGCCCCGACCCCGAGCCGCTGGCCGCAGCACTGCGCGAGCCGCTGCTCAAGGTGTTCGCGCCCGCGCTGCTCGGCCGCCTCGTTGTAGTGCCTTATTACCCGTTGCACGCAGAGGCATTGCATCGCATCATCCGCCTCCAGCTCGATCGCATCGCGGCGCGCCTGCAGGCGAACCACGGCATTGCTTTGGCCTACGACGACAGCGCCGTCGAACTCGTCGCGCGCCGTTGCACTGCCATCGAATCGGGCGGCCGGATGATCGACGCGATCCTCACGCACACGATTCTTCCGCGGTTGAGCGAGGAAGTCATCGGCGCCACGGTCAGTGCACGCAAGCTCGCGGGCGTGCAACTGAGTGCGGCGGATGACGATTTTCGCTACGAATTTTCTGAACATTGAGCGCAGAAAGGGAGTACCACATGGCCAGAGTCGTCACTGCACATACGCCGCTTGCACCGGACCAGTTGCTGTTCCGCTCGATGCACGGCAACGAAGGGCTGTCGGAGCTCTTCGAGTTCGAGGTGGACCTGCTGAGTCCCAACACCTCCGTCGACATGAAGGCGGTTCTCGGCAAGCCGCTCACTCTCGAGATCGTGACCATCGACGGGGCGCCGCGCTACCTCAACGGGCAGATCACGCGCTTCACGATGATCGGCCGTGAAGAGAGCTCCTCGCGCTACGTCGTGTACCGCGCTTCGGTGCGGCCCTGGCTCTGGTACCTCACGCGCACCAGCGACTGCAAGATCTTCCAGAACAAATCGGTTGTCGATATCCTGGACGAAGTGCTCGGCGAGTATGGGTTCGCGTTCGAGAAGAAGCTCGGCGCCACCTACCGCCAGCGCGACTATTCAGTGCAGTACCAGGAGACCGACTTCGCATTCGTGAGCCGCATGATGGAACACGAAGGCATCTACTATTACTTCAGGCACGAGAAGAACCAGCACACGCTGGTGCTGGCCGACGACATGGGCGCGCACGACACGCTGCCGGGCTATCCGCGCATCGGCTACCTCGCCACCGATCGCGTGGGCGAGACGGGCCGCGAAGTGATCGACCAGTGGGAGGTGACCGAGGAGATCCGGCCCGGCACCTTCGTGGTCGACGACTTCGACTTCAAGAAGCCCAAGGCCGACCTGCTCAACACGCGCAGCCAGCCGCGCGACAACGATCACGGCCGCTACGAGATGTACGAGTGGCTCGGCGGCTACAGCGACGCCGGGCAGGGCGAGCACTACGCGCGCATCCGGCTCGAGGAAGCGCAGGCGCAGGCCGAAGTCGACACCGGCCACTCCAACGTGCGCGGCATGGCGCCCGGCTACCGCTTCAACATGCAGAACGCGCCGCGCGACGAGGACAACAAGGAATACCTGATCGTCTCGGTGACGTACAACCTGCGCGAGGGCGGCTATGCGACGGGCAGCCCCGACGGTCTCTACAGCTTCAACTTCGGCGTGCAGCCCACGTCGTTTCCGTTCCGCGCGCCGCGCGTCACGCGGATGCCGACCACGCACGGCCCGCAGACCGCCACGGTCGTGGGCCCGCCCGGGGAAGACATCTGGATCGACAAGTACGGCCGCGTGAAGGTGCAGTTCCGCTGGGACCGCTACGGCCAGCGCAACGAAGACAGCTCATGCTGGGTGCGTGTGTCCAGCGCGTGGGCCGGTTCGAACTTCGGCGCGGTGAACCACCCGCGCGTGGGGCAGGAAGTGATCGTCGATTTCATCGCCGGTTGCCCCGACCGGCCGATCATCATCGGCCGTGTCTACAACGCCGACCAGATGCCGCCGCTCGAACTGCCGGCCAAGGCGACGGTCAGCGGCTTCATCAGCCGCACCATCAAGGGCGACGGCGAGCTGGCCAACCACTTCGTGATCGACGACGACCCCGGCAGCGAGTCGATCAAGATGCACGCGCAGAAGGACTTCAGCCTCAGCGTAGAGAACAATGAAACGCACACCGTGGACGGCACGCGCGACACGTTGATCGAGGGCGCGGACACCTACACGACCAACACCTCGCTCAACGAGACGGTCAACGGGCCGCACACGCTGACGGTGAACAAGGGCGGGCCGCAGACGATCACCGTCAACGGCGGCAACCAGTTCATCAAGGTGGATGGCGGCGACCAGCAGGTCGACGTCATCGGCAACCAGACCATCCATGTCACCGGCAAGCGCAAGGACACGGTCGACAGCGGTGAAGAGCGGATCATCGGTACGTCGCTCAAGGAAGACATTGCCGGTCCCCAGACCACCAAGGTGGTCGGCCTGTACACCGAAGAAACCAAGGGGAAGAAGGTGACGGTCCACGGCGACGAGGACTATCTCGTCGAGGGGGTACAAAAGGTGCACGCGAACACGTCGTTGAGTGCGACGACGGATGGCCCCATGAACCTGGAAAGCACCGCGGCAGACATCTCGGTCAAGTCGCCGACCAAGATCGTGCTGGATGCGCCCCATGTCGAGGACAAGTCGGCAAAAAAGGTGACCTTCACGGACTGGGGTATTGCCTTCAAGGGCTTCAACATGGGGATCAACGGGGCCAACGTGAGCCTCAACGGCACTTCACTGTTCGTGAACGGCCTGGTGACCAGCATTGCCGGGCTGAACCTGGGGTTCAACACCTACTCGCTCACGGGTGCGTTCATAAAGCTCGACCTGTATTCCGTCAGCCTTGCGGCGGGCACATTTTCCACCACCCAGACGGCTTTCACGTGGGACAACCAGGCGCAAAAAATCGATAACAACGGATACAGGGTGAACCTCTCGGGCTTCACCGTCTTTGTCTGAGCTTGGAGCGCGTGTTGGATCTTTTCGCTGTGTGGTTTACCAAGTACTGGTATCTGATTGTCCCCATCGCTGTCGTCGTGCTGCCGGCGTTCGTGGCGATCACGCTGGCCAAGCGCTATGCCTCCCACGTGATGCATATGCAGAGTGTGGTCAACCGCCGCGCGATGGGTGCGGATCTCGCCGAGCGAGTGCTTCGTACGGGCCAACCGGCCGTAGCGACGGTGCTCGAGAGCCATGACACGGGCATGCGGGCCGCGCGCATCTATATCCTCGTACGGCTCAAGTTCCAAGTACAGCCTGAGGGCGGATGGCCCGCCTTCGAGGCTGAACTGGTCGCCCCGATCAGCCCGGTGAAGCTCGCCGACTTCGCCCCGGGGCGCTCCGTGAAGCTGCGCTTCGACCCGGTCTCGCACGAGATCGCCATCGATCAGCCGATGCGCTGAAGCGGGTCCGCTGCCCCATGAAGACCATCAAACCCTTTCGCCTGAGCATCCTCACGCGGCCCTTCCGGCGGCAGCGGCAAGACCACCTGGGCGTCTCGGTCTTCGCGATGGCCAGCCTGGCTCCCGAGCCCCTGCTGATGCCCGACCAGGATCTCTGGAAGCTGGCGGCCGACGAAATCGGGCCCGGCAACGTGCTGGACCTGTGCGTGCCGAAGATCGAGCCGGAGTGGCTGGTCAGCGGCTATGCGTACACGGCGCATCAGGACGACAAGACACTGTGTGCGGCCAAGGCCGTCTTCAATGGCCAGGCCAAGCCATTGCTGGTGAGCGGTGATCGCTACTGGCTTGGCGGCCGCGCTACGCCTGCGCAGCCTTTCGAGCGCTTGAGGCTGGATTGGGCGCATGCCTATGGCGGCCCGAGCGAGCCCGAAAACCCGGAAGGCATCGGCAGCTTCGATGAAACGATCAACGGCGTACAGACGCGCCGGCTTCCCAATGTCGAGTTGCCCGGCGCGCGTCAGGACGCACCCGGGCGGCGCATCGTGCCTGCGGGTTTCGGCGCCGTGCCTCCCGATCGGCCGCAGCGGCTCGCACTGATGGGGCGCGCCTACGACCAGCAGTGGCTGCAGCACGAGTACCCGGGTTTCGCCGATGACATGGACTGGCGCTACTTCAATGCAGCACCTCCCGACCAGCGCCTGCCCGGCCGGCGCGAATTGCCGCCGGGCGCCGCCTACGAACTGTGGAACATGCACCCTCGGCAGCCGGTGATGCGCGGCCAGCTGCCCGATTGGCAGGCGCGTTGCTTCGCCAGCTTTCAGAAAGACGGTGGCGCGCTGTCGGAAATTTCGCTGCACCTGAGCACGGCCTGGTTTTTTCCGCACGCCGAGCGCGTCATCCTGGTCTGGCACGGAGCATCGCCCATCGCAGAGGATGACGCGGCCGACGTCAAGCACATCATGCCCGCGCTCGAGTTGCGCGGGCAGCCGCGGCCGCTCGCCCACTACCAACAGGTGCTGCAGCAGCGCATCGATCCAGCCAAGGCGGTGCTGGTCCTGCGCGACAGCGACCTGGTCCCCAAGGCGATCATGGGGCCATGGGCAGGCGACCAGATGCCCGATATCGCTTCGCTTCCGCTGGCGCGCAATCTGCACGCAGGCCGGCAGCGCGAGCGCGAACGCATGCGTGCCCGTCTGCTGGCGCAGGGCGTGGATCCCGAGCAGTATCTGCCGCCCGTGTCCGAACCGGATCTGCGGCCGCCTGCCTCCGCGGACGATCTGCCCGACTTCGCCGAGAAGGCCGATCAAGTCCTCGAGCAAATGCGCCAGGCGGCCCTTGCCCGCGGCGCCGAGGACCGGGCCAAGGCCGTCGCACACGGGATGCCCGCTGCCATTCAACCCGATATCGATATCCCGCCGCTGTCGCAGATGGAGCCGCGCAAGCTGTCGGACGAGATCAAGGCGAGCATCGACAAGGCCATGACCGAGGTGGAGGCGCGGACCGGCAAGCCTGTGCAGCGCCGATTCGACCCGGACCGCCTGCTGCGTGACCTCGCGCGCCTCGAGGAAGACGCGGCGCGCGAGCGCCGAACACCCCCCACGCCTGACGAAGCCGCCGAAAGCGCGCGGCTGCGCGAGCAGGCTGGGCGCAGCATGCGCATGGGGGACCTCTACGGCGCACACCTGCTCGAGCCGGCGCCGCCGGCCAGCAGCCTGCGCTCCAGGCGGCTGCGTCGGCGTCTCGAGGCCGCAGCCAGCGGCGAGCGTCGTTTCGCAGGCATGAGCTTCGTCGGCGCCAACCTCTCGGGTCTGGATCTGCGCGGTGCCGACTTCACGGGAGCGAACCTCGAAGACGTCGACTTCAGCGACGCGCGGCTCGATGGCTGCAACTTCACGCGCGCGGTGCTTGCGCGGGCGCGGCTTGTCCGGGCTTCGCTCACCGATGCGCGGCTGGACGAGGCCAATCTGGGCGGCGCGCAATGCGAAGGGGCGAACTTCACGGCGGCCAGCTTCGTGCAGACGCGTTGCAGCAAGACCATTTTTCGTTCCTGCGTGCTGGCGAAGGCCGCGTTCAAGCAAGCCGATCTGTTCGAAAGCGAATGGGCGCGCTGCGATGCGCGCGGCTCGCACTGGGAGCAAATGGCGATGGTCAAGCTGGCACTGGAAGACATCGCTTTCGACGACGCCGCGTTCAAGCAGGTGAGCTGGGTCGAGTGCAGCTTCAAGGGAACATCCTTCGTACGCGCCTCGCTGAACGCCTGTGCTTTCGTCGCCGTCGATGCGCAGGAGGGGGTCGACTTCACCGAGGCCAGCCTCGTGACCTGTTCCTTCGTCCATGGCTGCAGCTTTGTGCAGGCGGTGTTCTGCGCCGCTTCGCTCAGGCAGTGCGGCCTGCGCGGTGCCATATTGGTCGGCGCCGACCTCGCGAAGGCGCGCCTTGAAGGCTGCGACTTCTCCGAGTGCGACCTGCGGCGCGCGCGGCTGGAGGAATTGCATGCCGGCGAGAGCCTGTTCATTCGCGCGGACTTGCGCGAAGCCTCGTTGCGCGGTGCCAACCTCATCGACGCCAATCTTTCCAAGGCCGACCTGCGCTTTGCCAGCCTGCAGGATGCCAATCTGTTTCGCGCCGACGTGTCACAGGCCGCCATCGACGGTTCGACCACCTTCATCGGCGCCTACACCCAGGGAGCCAAGACCTTGCCTGCAAGAAAGACTGAGCCGGTTCGATGACAGTGGAAGAACTTCTGGACAAGATTCGGCATGCCGAACCGGTGGTCAAAGTGAGTCTCGCGGGTCAGGACCTCAGCGGCATCGACTTGTCGGGGGCGCAGATGGAGCACGTCGACTTGAGCCGGACGAATCTGCGCGGCGCCTGCCTCGACGACAGTTCGCTTGCGCAATGCAACCTCGATCAAGCCGACCTGTCGGCGGCCAGCTTGAAAGGCGTGCGCGTGTTTCGGTGTCGGTTGGAGGCCGCGCAACTCGGCCGCGCGTTCATGCAGGACACCCAGTTTGTCGAATCTTCGCTGGCTCACGCGGATTTCGAGAAATCGCAAATGGAGCGCGTGGCTTTTCTCAGATGCGAGCTCGGGCATGCGGTGTTGAAGCCCGGCATCTGCGATCAGATCGTCATCACCGAATCACGGGTCGACCAGCTCGACTGCCGCGGGGCGAAGCTGCTGCACCTGATGTTCTTTCGCATGGATCTGCGCATGGTGGAGTTCGCCCAGGCCCAATGCGATGGCTCGATCTTGATGGAGTGCAATCTCGAAGGTCAGCGCTTGCCGCACACCGCCTTCCTGCGCTGCCAGTTCACCGACAGCGCGATGGCAGATGTCGATTTCAGCGGCGCCGTGCTGACCCAGAGCAACTTCAAGGGCGCCACGCTGACCAAGGCGAACTTCAGCGGAGTGGATGCCGCCCAGACGATGTTCCCGGAGGCCGATCTGCGTGAAGCGAATTGCAGCGATGCCATCTTCGATCAGTCGATCTGGGCCGACGCCAAACTCGAAGGTACCGATTTCAGCCGCTCGCGCCTGCCGCTGAGCGTGTTCCATCGCGCGCAGGCGAAGGGTGCCAGCTTTCGCGACGCGGACCTGCACGATGCTGATTTTTCCTATGCCGCACTTCATGACGCGGATTTGCGCAATGCGCGTTTTCTGCGCACCCGCTTTCATCGGGCCGCGCGCGCAGATGCGCGTTTCTCGGGAAGCGCTGGCATCATCGAAAACGATCCGGAGCTGTTCAAGGCTCAAGAGATCCTTCCGCTGCGTTGATGCCGCCAGGCCTGTCCGTTCCACTGTTTACCCATCGAAACAAGGAAATCTCCATGTCAGTCGTTTCACTGCGCAAAGCCTCGAAGCTGACGGCTCCGGTTCACTTCCAGGGGGTGGTCGCCGCCTTGCTGCCGGATGGACGTGTCACCGTCGATGACGAGCAGGGTGCTGTCTGGGTTTGCCGGCGCGCGGCTAGCTGCCTGCTCAAACCGGCCAGCGGCGATACCGTGCTGGTGTCCGGTCCCGACAGCGCGCGAGCCTACCTGATCGCCGTGATCGAGCAGGCCGATGCGTCGTCAAGCTGCATCGAGGCGGCGGGCGACGTCACCTTCGCGTCTACCGGCAACGGCCGGGTGACCATCGCGAGTACTTCGGAGCTCAAGCTTCGCGCGGACAAGCGCTTCGTACTCAAGGCAGAAGAGGGCGAGTGTGACATTGGTGAACTGCGGCTGGTGACGCGCTCCGTGCAGGCCGCGGCAGGAAGCGTCCGGCTGGTCGGCAAGGTATTCGAGACCGTGGCCGATCGCATCGTGCAGATGGCGCGTCAGACGCTACGCCTGACGGATGAAGTCGACCAGGTGCGTGCGGGCCACATGGACTACAAGGCCAGCGAGACGGTGCGCATTCATGGCCACCACACGATGGTCACCGGCCAGGAGCTGGTGAAGGTGGACGCGGCTCAGATCCACATGGGCTAAGCGAGGAGGTACCAGATGTTTGCCAATTGTCAGCTCATGGGAATGGACATGGCATTCCCCGACGTTTGCAAGACGCCGGTGCCCATTCCATACCCGAACATGGCTATGGGGCCGATGGCTGTTCCGAATGCTTGGAACATCCTTTTCATGGCGATGCCGGCACACAACATGGCTACGACCACGCCAATCACCCTGGGGGATCAGCCCGGGGCGCTGGGCGGCGTTGTGTCGCAGACGTTCATGCAGCAATCGCGTCATGTGACAGGCGCGTTCACCGTGCTTCTCAAGGGTACGCCGGCCACGCGGGTCACCAGCATCACGACGCAGAACCGTTGCAACATCGTCGGCATGCGCATCGTGCCGAGCCAGTTCAAGGTGCTGATGCTGGCGCCCTGAGGGCGCGTCGATTCAGACCGTCCCTGCCAGCGTCACCTGCTGCGGAAAGCCCACCCACACGGCCAGCGCCGAGTAGTTGTCGCGCGATTCATCAGCCTTGGATTCGGCTGCGCGGCGAATCAGCGCGAGCCATTCTTCCGCGCTGTCGGCCAGCTGCAATGAGCGTTCCATCACCTGCTGCGAGATCAGCTGCCAGAGCCCGTCGGTGCACAGCAGGAAGGCGTCGCCATCGGCAAGGCGCTGCGGCGCGGTGATGGTGGCTTCGGCCGTCGCGCGTGCGCCCAGTGCGCGGTACAGCAGATTGGTCTTCACAAGGCGCTCACCGCCGTTCTGGTGGCTTGCGGCCGCATCGCCCGAGCGCTCCGACAGGCTGTGGTCCTCTGTGCGCTGCATCAGCGCGCCGCGGCGAAACCAGTAGAGGCGGCTGTCGCCCACATGGGCCCAGCAGGCCTGGTTGGTGATGCGGTCGATGAACAGCGACACGAAGGTCGCGCTCATGCGGCTCTGCTCCGTGAGCTCGCGCTGCTTCGCAAGAATGGCGTCGTTGGCCGCCTTAACGCAGCGCTGGATGTTGTCGGCGGCCAGAGACGGGGCGTCGACGAAAGTGTTGAGGGCGGTGTCGACCGCGATGCGCGAGGCCAGCTCGCCGCCGGCGTTGCCGCCGACGCCGTCGCTCACCACGAAGCAGCCGTTGCGCTCGTCGAGGTGGTAGCCGATGGCGTCCTGGTTGCCGCTGCGTTCGCCCACGCAGGAGAACTGTGAGGTCGATATGGGCACAGCGAAAGAGCGGGTGGCTTCAAGCACGGCGCGCCTCCTTCAGCCGTTCCATTTCCTTGTCGTAGGCCTGCTGGAAGGCGCGACCGAACACGGCCTGGAAGTCGTCTTCGACGGCTGCGGTCGTTTCGGTGTGCAGTTGCTGGAGCTCGCGCCACAGGCGCGCCTCGCGGCCGCCGGGCAGCAGCTTCTCGCCCAGGCTGCCGTCGTGCGGGGTCTCGCGGCTCAGCGCGGCGGGGTCGAAGCGCTTGAGCAGCGTGAGCAGTGCGGCGCGCATGCCGGCGACCATGCCGAGCTGGTGCGACTGCAGGTCGCCGAGCGCGTCGTGCACGGCGGCCTCCGGCGGCAAAAAGCCGGGCATGCGCGCGCCGAACATCTGCATCAGCACGGCGCGGCCGTTGGGCAGGATCTTGAACGGGTTGTTCTCCTCGTCCACGATCATCGTGATCTCGGCGCGTACCTCGCGTTTGAGCATGGCGCGCGAGGACAGCAGTTCGATGGTGCCGTCGGTGAAGGCCCGCATGATGCGGCCCAGGCGCTGCATGGCCTCGATGTCAAGCGGTTGCTGGCCAGCGACTTCCGGCACGCCCGCGCCTTCGAGAAAGGCCTTGAAGAGGGCTTCCGATGAGGACGATGGGGCTGCGGGCTGTTGTGCCACGAGCTGCGCTACTGCTGCGGCGACGGGTGCGGCAGCGGGCTCGGCGGCCACGGGCGGGGCCACGACAGGCGGCGGCTCGGGCGGGCTCTCTTGCACCACGGGCGGTGGTGCGGGAGGCGGCGGAGGAGGTGGTGGCGGCGGAACGGGCGCAGGCGGTGGTGGCGGCGGCGGTGCCTCCACCTTCACAGGTTCGACGGCGGGCACGGGTGCCGGCGCAGGCACCGGCATCGCCACCGGAGTCGGCGGACGGAACTGAGCCGCCACTTCCCGCGTATGGTTCGAATGGCTGTACCCCTGCACGGCCGGTCTGTTGTTCTGCAACAGGTCGAGCGCGGGGTGCGTGTCGCCCGGCAGCATCGGGTCGGTATGCGTCAGCGCGGTGGGGCGCGGATCGGTCAGCGGCGAGTGCGCGCTCTCGTCGGCCGCGAAGAACGAGAGCGGATCGACGCCGCGCTTGAGCGCCATGTCTGACATGTCGTTGGCTGCGTCGGGATTCAGCTCCGCGAGCGGATCGACCGGGTTGCGGCGCGCCTGCGACGGCAACTCGAAGGGCTCATGCGCCATCGGGTCGGGCATCGGCGCGGGCGTGCTGTCGACGCGGCGCGGTGCGTTGGCGAGGATGGCGTCCCAGTCAGCCGCAGAAGGGATCTGTGACGAGGCGGGGGGCGGGCTCACCTTGGGTTGCGGCGGTGGTGGTGGCGCGGACGGCTGCAAGGGTGCGGCGAAGGACTCGCGCGGCGCCGGAGCGAATGCGGGCGGCTGCATCGGTGGCGGCATGGGCGTTGCCTGCCGCGGCGGCGGCATCGCCACCGTGGGTTGCGTGTCGCCGATGGGCAGCGCGCCTTCGCCGAACAGATCGGAGAACACGTCGGATGCGCCGGAGGAAGGCAGCAGCGCATCGATAGGGCTCGCCGACATCGGCGCGGCCATTGGCGGCTGCATCGATTGCAGTGGCGGCGGGGGAGGTGGTGGAGGAGGCGGAACTGGAGCCGCAGCCATCACAGGCGCCGCGCGCTGCGCGCTCGCGGCCTCCAGCAAATAGCTTCCGATCGCGACGCGGTCGCCATCGGCCACGCGCGCTTCCTGCTCGTGCGCGAGCGTGTGTCCGTTCACGCTGATCGGCAGCACCGCGCTCATGTTGCGCAGTACCGCCATGCCGTCTTCGTCGAAGCGCACGGTGGCCTGCAGGCGCGAGATCTGCCGCTGCTCGTCGGGCAGCACGAGGTGGTTGTCGGGGCTGCGTCCGATCGTTCCGCCGGGCGCGGCGAGCAATGCCGAGGGGCCCGCGGTCACCGGCCTGCCGGCATGTTCGATCACTGTCCAACGCATGGCTTCTCCGTGTTCGTCGTCTCGCGCCGCGGCACCGGGGCCGCCGCGATGTTCTTCATCAACGCTTCATTCGCCTGGCGGCCTCGAACGCGGGGCCCCACACCGGATGCTTGCGCTCCGCCACGTTGAGCTCGAAGGTCGGGAACGCATCGAGGATCTTGCGGAACTGGTTGCGGCACTCGGCGATCTGGTTGGCCACGCAGTAGCTGAAGGCCTCGAGCTTCATCGCATCGAGCCGGGTGCCCGGCTCGGCACCTTCGAATACCGACACGCCGCCGCTCTTGAGCGTGCTGACGGCCTTGGCATAGTCGCCTTCGTCATACGCTTGCTGCGCCTTCTCGAGCGTGGTGCGCGCCACTTGCTGGCTCAGTCGTTCGGGTTGCGGCGCGGGCTCTGGCGGTGGTGTGGTCGTGCAACCCGCGACCACGAAAAGAGCGAACGCCAAAGCAGGCAGACATGACTTCAATCTTCTCTCCTACCTTGCAAAAGGAATGCTTGAGATAGTGTGCCGCTGTGTTGCGACATGCACGTTATGCGCCATCGTAAGTGCGCATGACTTCGATAATATAGGCCGCGAACCCTCGGGGAGATTTCAATGCATCGACGAAGCTTGCTACAAGGCGCACTTGCCACCACACCGTTGTTTGCGGGCCTCATCAGCGGATGCGCATCGACAGCCAAGTCCATGCCCACGCCCTATGCCATCACAGTCAAGATCGACGATGGCGTCAACCCCGACGGACGCGGTCAGGCCGCACCCATCCTCGTGAAGGTCTTCGAACTGAAATCTTCCGGTAACTTCGAAACAGCAGACTACTTTGCACTACAGGACCGTGACCGCGAGACGCTCATGACCGAGCTCGTCAACGCCGACCAGGCCATCATGCGCAGCGGCGAAGAGCGTGTGTTCAAGCGCGAGGCAGGACTCGACTCGCGCGCCATCGGCATCATTGCAGGCTATCGCAAACTCGAGGCCGCACGCTGGCGCATCGTGTTGCCGCTGAAGGAACCGAAGCAAACCAACCTGTACAAGGTGTGGCAGTTTTCGCCGAGCGAGCAGGCCGTGCACGTTGCCGTGCGCAAGACGGGCATAGAGCTGCTACCAAGTCGTTAACTTTCGGCTTGGGGTGTTGGTCTGCTAGTACGAAAGTGCGAGAAATTCTTGAGTGAAATGCGGTGCAAAACGTAAGACGCGCCGTGTAGCATCAGGAGCAAAACAAGTGGACCGGGAGGCCGCTCCTCAGCGCATCTCCCGCTTCGATGTGAGCACACCCCAGGAGGTCTTTTGGTGACAGTTCGCAATTCGGGCGCCGCAAAGAATGGCGCCCATCCGCAGGCATTGGCGAATCGTGTGGTGTGGTCCGAAGGGATGTACCTGCGGCCGCAGCATTTCCAGCAAATGGAACGCTATGTCGAGCAATACGTGACCCGGCGCACCGCAGGCCTGCAAGGTGCCTATTGGGGCTGGCTGAGTCTGGAGATCGACCGCGACGCGTATGCGCTGGGCCGTGTGTCGCTGCTCGGCGGCGCGGGCGTGATGCCCGACGGCACGCCGTTCTCGTTCGGTGCCGAAGACGCGCCGCTGCCTTATGAAGTACCGACCGATCTCACCGACGAGCTCATCGTGCTCGCGCTGCCGTTGCGCAGGCCCGGCAGCGAAGAGGTCATCTTCGCGGAAGACGAAGGCTCGGCCGCGCGCTTCGGCGTGATCGAGCGCGAAGTTAACGACGGCAACGCGGTTGCTCTCGGCCCCGCCGTGCTGCAGCTCGCCGCGCCGCGCTTGCGTCTTGCGCGCGCTTCCTCGCTCACCGCCGAATGGCAGGCCATTGGCGCGGTGCGCGTGATCGAGCGGCGTACCGACCACAAGCTGGTGGTCGATGCCAACTACATTCCGCCGGTGCTCGACGCTTCCGCGCACGCAATGCTGCGCAGCATGATCGCCGAGCTGCACGGCCTGCTCACGCAGCGCTCCGAGGCATTGGCTTCGCGGCTGTCGCAGCCGGGGCGCGGCGGCGTGAGCGAGGTCTCTGACTTCCTCTTGCTCGAACTGGTCAACCGCTATCTCGCGCTCACGTGGCATTCGCAGCAGGCGGTGCAGGTGCACCCAGAAAACCTGTTCGTCGACTGGCTCAAGCTGGCCTGCCATCTGGCCACGCACACATCGCCCACGCGCCGTCCGGTGCTGTGGCCGATATACGACCACGACAACCTCAACGAGTGCATCCGCCCGCTGCTTGAAGAGCTTCGGCGTTCGCTGTCGGCCGTGCTCGAACAGAGCGCGATCGCCATCGAACTCGAAGAGCGCAGCCACGGCGTGCGCGTGGGCCGCATGCCCGACCCGGTGCTGGTGCGCAACGCGGGCTTCGTGCTCGCAGTGCATGCCGACCTGCCGGCCGATGCCATTCAGCAGCGCTTCCCCACGCAGGTGAAGATCGGCTCGGTCGAACGCATCCGCGACCTTGTGCAGCTGCAATTGCCCGGCGTGGTGGTGCGCCCGCTGCCGGTGGCGCCGCGGCAGATTCCGTACAACGCGGGCTACCACTATTTCGAACTCGACAAGAGCGGCGACATGTGGCGCCAGCTCGAAAAATCGGGCGGCGTGGCGATGCACCTGGCCGGTGACTTTCCCGGGCTGGCCATGGAGTTCTGGGCCATCCGTCCGTGAGGGACTCTATGAACGGTGTCAACGACATGGCCGTCGGTCCGGGAGGCTTCGTGCCGCCGAATCCCGGCGGCGGCAATGCAATGGGCGACGCAGGTGGCATGCCGAATGCCTCGCGCGGTGGTAGCGGCCTTGGCGCGCAGCCCGAATCCTTCACCGCATGGCACGACGCACGGCGTCCGCATGCGGGCGACACGGCGCTTGCGGGCAACAACCCGCTGGTGGCGGCCGCCAATCCGCTGCTCGACCTGATCCCGCAGATCCGCGCCACCGGCCACCATCCCGCGCCCGCGCAGCTGCGCGAGCACCTCGTCGATGAAGTGCGCCGCTTCGAAACGCGCGCGCAGCAGGCGGGCATCTCACCCGAAGTGATCATCGGTGCGCGCTACTGCCTGTGTACGGCAGTCGACGAGGCCGCCGCGCTCACGCCGTGGGGCGGCAGCATCTGGTCGTCGCAGAGCCTGCTCGTGATGTTCCACAACGAGACCTGGGGCGGCGAGAAGTTCTTCCAGCTGCTGTCACGCCTGGTGCAGAACCCGCAGCAGCACCTGCACCTGATCGAGCTCATCTACTTCTGCCTGGCCATGGGTTTCGAGGGGCGCTTCCGCGTCATCGACAACGGCCGCACGCAGCTCGAAACGCTCAAGCAGCGGCTGCTGCAGATCATCCGGCAGACGCGCGGCGAAATCGCCGTGCCGCTGTCGCCGCATTGGCAGGACGCGAGTGCACCGGTGCGCCGCACACGCAACTGGCTGCCCGTGTGGGCGGTGGGCGCGGTGGCGGCGGTGCTGCTGCTCGTCGTGTTCGCGCTGCTCACCTTCAACCTCGCTGGCCATTCCGACGGTGCTTTCGCGGCCGTCAACGCGGTACGCCTGCCGCAGACCGCGCGCGCCGTCGTCATGCCAGCGCCAACGCCGCGCCTGCAGCGTTTTCTCGAACCCGAGATCCGCGACGGCCTGCTGACCGTGCGCGACGAGGCCGACCGCAGCGTGGTGGTGCTGCGCGGTGACGGCCTGTTCGCGTCGGGCTCCGACCGCGTGCTCGACCGCTATGCGCCGGTGCTCGCGCGCGTGGCTGATGCGCTCAACGCCGTGGACGGCAACGTGCTGGTCAGCGGCTTCAGTGACGACCAGCCGATCCGCAGCGTGCGCTTTCCCTCCAACTGGCAACTCTCGCAGGCCCGCGCCGACGCGGTGAAGAAAATGATCGCCACGCGCCTTGCGCGCCCCGAACGCCTGCGCGCCGAAGGCCGCGGCGATGCCGACCCGCTCGTGCCCAACGACTCCGCGGCCAACCGCGCGCGCAATCGCCGCGTCGAGGTGACGCTGCTGGTGGCGCCTGTGGCCGGCGTGCCCGCCAACTCTGCGCCGCTTGCCGCTCCAGCACCGCAGCCCGGAGGCACCCGCTGATGCTGCGCGCCATCTTCCGTTTTCTCATCAGCCGCGATCTGTGGGTCTTTCTGGGCCTGGTCGCGCTCGCCTTCCTGATCTGGATCATCGGCCCGGCCATAGCGGTGGGCCGCTACCGCCCGCTCGAAGACGAGATCGTGCGCATCGTGGTCATCGCGCTGATGTTCGCGATCTGGATCGCACGCGTCATCTACCGCAAGTGGCGCGAGCGCCGGCTCAATGCACAACTGCTCAACCAGCTGCGCACCCCTTCCAAGAAAGAGAAGGAAGCCAAGCCCGAGGACGCGCCCGAGATCAAGGAGCTGCAAAGCGGCTTCACCGACGCCACGGCCATCCTGAAGAACATGCGCTTCGGCGAAGGAGCCGATGGCAAGTCCGGCGGGCGCTTCTCGCTGTTCGACCGGCAGTACCTGTACCAGCTGCCCTGGTACATCTTCATCGGCGCGCCGGGCTCGGGCAAGACCACCGCGCTGGTGAATTCCGACCTCGACTTTCCGCTGGCCGACCAGCTCGGCAAGGCCGCGGTGCGCGGCATCGGCGGCACGCGCAACTGCGACTGGTGGTTCACCAACGAAGCAGTGTTGATCGACACCGCGGGCCGCTACACCACGCACGAGAGCAATCGCGAGACCGACGAGGGCGAGTGGAAGGGCTTCATCGATCTGCTGAAGAAGTTCCGTCCGCGCCAGCCGATCAACGGTGCGATCCTCACCATCAGCATTGCCGACCTGCCGCTGGCCGACGACGCGCAGCGCGCGCGCCATGCGATGGCGCTGCGCAAGCGGCTGCTGGAGCTGCGCAACGACCTGGGCATCGACTTCCCGGTGTACGTGCTGGTCACCAAGACCGACCTGCTGGCGGGCTTCAACGAGTACTTCGGCTCGCTGGGCCGTGCAGAGCGGCAGCAGGTGTGGGGCTTCACCTTCCCCATTCAGGGCAACCCGGCGAACAAGGCCGGCAAGGGCGCGGCTCCGGTGGGCAGCGGCGACCTGCGCGAGCGTTTCCACCAGGAATACAAGCTGCTGCACCAGCGCCTGGACGAACGCCTGCCCGAGCTGCTGGCGGCCGAGTCCGACCCGATGCGCCGCGCGCAGGCCTACCTGCTGCCGCAGCAGTTCGCGAGCTTCGAGGACATCCTCGGCACCTTCCTGGCCGACGTATTCAACCCCTCGAAGTTCGAGGCCGCGTCGATGCTGCGCGGCGTGTACTTCACCAGCGGCACGCAGGAGGGCACGGCCTTCGACCGCGTGATGGGCGCCATCAAGCGCTACCTGCAGGTCAACGCGCCGCCGGCGCCGCCGCCGGGCCCGGGCAAGAGCTACTTCCTGAAGGAACTGCTGCAGCAGGTGATCTTCCGCGACGCGGGCGTGGCCGGCACCAACCTGCGCTGGTACCGGCGCAAACGGGCCATCGACATCGCGGGCTACAGCGCCATTGGCGTGCTGCTGGTGCTGTTCCTGGGTGCCTGCGTGAACAGCTGGCGCAACAACAAGGACTACGTGGCCGAGGTCGACACCAACGCCAAGGCCTTCAACAAGGCCGCCGCGCGCGGTGAGCTGCCCACGGTGGTCGATTCGAGCGGCGACATTGCAAGCTCGCTGCTCATCCTCGACAAGCTGCGCGACCTGCCGAAGTCGAACCACTTCGACATCGGCGATCCGCCCACCTCCTACCGCTTCGGCCTCTACCAGGGCGAAAAGCTGCAGGCCGCGACCGATGGCGTGTACCAGCGCGCGCTGGAGACGGTGCTGCTGCCGCAGGCCGCGCAGCGCGTCGAGCAGTCGCTGCGCGACGCTGCGAAGATCGACGCCGAATACAGCTATGAGGCGCTCAAGGCGTATCTCATGCTGTACGACGCAGAGCGCTACGACGCCGACTTCCTGCAGGCCTGGCTGCTCGCCGACGTAGACCGCAAGATCGGCGCTTCGCTCACGCGCGAGCAGCGCGCGAACCTCGAATCGCACCTGAAGGCGCTGTTCGTGGGGCGCGTGCTGACTTCGCCCTTCGCGAAGGACGACCGCCTGATCATGCAGACGCGCGAGCGCCTGGCCGGCGTGCCGCTGGCGCAGCGCTCGTACGCGCGGCTGCGCCGCATCCTGCTGCAGACCAGCCAGCCCAATGCTTTCACCATCGCCGAGGCGGGCGGTGCCGAGTCGGCGCTGGTCATCCGACGTGCGAGCGGCAAGCCGCTGACCGACGGCATTCCCACGCTCTTCACCTATCGCGGCTACTGGGACATCTTCGACAAGCGCATCGCCGAGACCACGCTGTCGCTCGAACAGGAAGACCGCTGGGTGCTGCAGATCCGCGCGCCCGGCATCGCCGACATCACCTCGCGCGAACTGCTGCTGCGTGAAGTGCGCCGGCTCTACCTCACCGACTACATCAAGGTGTGGGATGACTACCTCGTCGACATCCGCCTGGCCGACAGCCGCTCGCTGCTGCAGAGCATCCAGATGACGCGCGTGCTCTCGACCGCGGAGTCGCCGATGTCGCGGCTCATCCGCGGCGCGGCGCGCGAGACCGACCTGCTGCGCAACCACGACGAGGCCGCGCGCAGCCTGCTCGACCAGGCGCAGAACCGCGTGCAGAGCACGCGCGAGCGCATCGAGCAGCTCATCGGCCAGCCCGACGGCAGCCAGCGCCGCAACACGCGGGTAGACCGCCCCGAGTCGCTGGTGGACAACCACTTCGAGCCGCTGCGCCGCATGGTGACCGCGCCCAAGCAGGGCGGGCAGGCGCCCATCGATGCGACGGCCGCGCTCATCAACGAGCTCTACAACTACCTCACCGCCACCGACACCGCGCTGCGCAGCGGCAACATCCCGCCGACCAGCGATTCGGTCACCAAGGTGCAGGCGGAAGCCGGGCGCCTGCCGGTGCCGTTCCAGGGGATGCTGAACGATCTGTCGGCTACCGCGTCGTCGAAGGCGGCAGCGGTAACGCGGCAGAACATCGGGCAGAGCGCGGCGGCGAGCATCGGCTCGTTCTGCAACCAGGCGATTGCGGGGCGCTATCCGTTCACGCGCGGGTCGAACCGCGACGTTGCTTCGGGCGACTTTGCGCAGCTGTTCGCGCCGGGCGGGATGATGGACGACTTCTTCCAGAAGAACCTCGTCACGCAGGTCGACACCTCGGTCAACCCATGGGCCTTCAAGCGCGGCGTGGACGGCAGCGCCGCAGGGCGCTCGGCGTACCTCGATTCGTTCCAGAAGGCGCAGGCCATCCGCGACGTGTTCTTCTCGGGCATGGCGGGTGGGCGCACGCCCTCGTTCACCATCGACATCCGGCCCGAGGACATGGACGCCTCGCTCACGCAGTTCACGCTCGACGTCGACGGACAGACGGTGCGCTACGCACACGGCCCGCAGGCGCCCAGCACCATCAAGTGGCCCGGCCCGCGCAACAGCAACCAGGTGCGCCTGCAGGTGACCACAGCCAACGGCACGCCGGCGGGCGGCATCGTGACCGAAGGGCCGTGGGCGCTGCACAGGCTGTTCGACAAGGCCTCGATCTCCGCGGGCAGCTCGCCCGAATCGTTCAACGCCAGCTTCGACCTGCAGGGCAAGAAGGTCGTGCTCGCGGTGACGGCCAACAGCGTCTACAACCCGCTGCGCCTGCCGCAGATGAACGGCTTCTCCTGCCCGGGGAAATCCTGAAATGAACAGCAGCATTCCTCCCCAAGCCTGGGTGCCAGTCGACGAACAGATCGGCTGGTACGGCAAGCTGCCGGCAGCCGGCGACTTTCTCTACCGCCGCATGCCGCGCGAGTTGCAGGCCTGGTGGGACCGCTGGATGCAGAACGGCCTGGGCAGCTTCAAGCGCTGGCCTGACGCGATGACGCGGCACTACGCCGTTGCGCCGGTATGGAACTTCGCGATTCCTGCCACGCAGGGCGTGGACGCCGTGCAGTTCGGCTGCATCGCGCCGAGTTGCGACCGCGTGGGCCGCTACTACCCCGTGTGCATCACGCTGCAGGTGGTCGCGCAGAACTACCGCCCGTCGGTGCTCGAAGGCTCGGCCGCGTGGTACTGGCAGTGCGGCACCGCGCTGCTGCAGGCCATCCGCCACGGCGTGGCGCCCGACCAGTTCGACAGCCAGGTGCTGGCCGCGGGCCGTGCCGGCTTCCAGACCGCCAGCGGCGGCTCGGACGACATCCTTTCGATCCTCGGACCTACAGCCGGTGGCGCGAGCGCCCAGCAGCCCCTGGGCTGGCCAGAGCTTCCACTGTGCTTCGACCCTTTCGGCAGCACCAGCTACTGGTGGACCAACCAAGCCGACGGATCGCCGTTGCGGACCGCTGCCCATGGTGGCGGCCTCAACACACCGCTGTTTTCCAAGTTGTTTTCGCAGGGGCATGTGCCATGGGCATGAAGAAGAGCCAGACCGGCCATAGGGGCCACAGCAGTCCCGCAGGAGGAGAAGCATGACGACGACGCACGGCATCGGGAGCCCACCGGCCGAGACGGATGACGAACGGCCGCACCCGCTGGGCGTGAACCACCGGCTGGCCGAATTCGAACTGCTGGAAGTGATCGGCGAAGGCGGCTTCGGCATCGTCTACCGCGCCTACGACCACTCGCTGCAGCGCGAGGTGGCCATCAAGGAATACATGCCCTCGATGCTCGCGCGCCGCGTGGGCGACAACAGCGTGCACGTGCGCTCCGAGCGGCTCACGGCCACTTTCCAGGCGGGCCTGCGCAGCTTCATCAACGAGGCGCGCACGCTGGCGCAGTTCAGCCACCCGGCGCTGGTGCGCGTGCATCGCTTCTGGGAGGCCAACTCCACCGCCTACATGGCGATCCAGCTCTACAAGGGCCGCACGCTGCGCCGCCTGGCCGAGGACGAGCCGGGCAGGATCACCGAGCCCTGGCTGCTCGGCATGCTGGGGCCGCTGCTGGGCGCGCTCGAGACGCTGCACCGCAGCCAGTGCTTCCATCGCGACATCGCGCCCGACAACATCTTCATCCAGCAGGACGATCTGCCGGTGCTGCTCGACTTCGGCGCGGCGCGCAAGTCGATCGCCGACCTCGTCGACGAAGTGGCGGTGATGGTGAAGTCGGGCTACTCGCCCATCGAGCAGTACGCCGACGACAACACGCTGCTGCAGGGGGCGTGGACCGACATGTACGCGCTGGGGGCAGTGCTGTACCGCGCGGTCACGGGCCATCCGCCGCCTTCGGCCGTGGTGCGCAGCGTGCAGGACGCCTACGTGCCCCTGTCGTCGATGGGCCGCGACGACCTGAGCCCGAGCTTCTGCGCCGCAGTCGACCACACGCTGGCCGTGCACAGCAAGGACCGCACGCAGACCGTGGCTGCCTTCGCGGCCGAGCTGGGGCTGGTGAAGCTCGGCGACATCTACGTGAGCGGCATGAGCGCGCCGACGGTGATCATCCCCGCGGCGCCCGTGTCGGCGACGCCGCCACCTCCGCCGCTGGTGCCGCAGCAGTTCTCGCCGATGTCGGCGCCGGTGCCGCTGGAGCCGATGCCTGTGGCAGCGCCGGAGCAGCCGAGAGCAGCGCCTGCGCCCGCACCGCAGGACCGCAGCAAGGGGCAAGGCCACAAGGCCGCCGCACCAACCGCGCAGAAGAGCAAGCTCAAGCGTCCGCCGTGGGGCATGGTGGGCGCGCTGCTGATCGCACTCGTGGCCGTGGGCAGCTGGATCGGCCTGCGCCTGACCTCGGGCATGCAGCCGCAGGAGACCAAGACCGCGATGGTGCCGGTGCCGCCTCCGGCCGCGCCGATGTCGAGCAACACCGCGCCGCCGGCGGCGATGCCACCGGCCACCACCACCGATGGCGTGCCGGCCGCGCCTGGAACGCCTGTGGCCGGCGGTAGTGCCGCAGCACCACCGCCCGCCGCACCGGCCAGTGCGCCCGCCGCTACAGCCACGGCGCCGCTGACACCGCTGGAGAACGTCCCGGTCGGCCCACCGGCCGCGCCGCCCGAATCCGCGCTGGCCACCGCCGAAGCCGAAGACTGGAACCTCGCGCAGACCGAGAACACGCGCGAAGGCTACGAGGCCTACCTGCGCCGCTACCGCCGCGGCGTGCATGCGCGCGAGGCGCGCAACGCAATCGCCGAAATCAACCGGCTCTCGCCGCCGTCAGTGCCCGTCGCGCCCGGCACGTTGCCGCCGGGGACCACGACGACGACCGTGGCGGGTGCCACACCCGCCGGGACGCCCGGCGCACCTGCAGCTGCTCCCGCCACGCCTGCGGCGTCGCCCGGCATGGGCCGGGTGGTGTTCAACGTCCGCCCCTGGGGCCAGGTGTTCGTCGACGGCGCGGACCGCGGCGTGAGCCCACCGCTCAAGTCACTGTCGCTGCGCCCGGGCATCTACAACATCGAAGTGCGCAACGGCGACCTCGAGGTGTTCCGGCAGCGCGTGACCGTGCAGGACAGCAAGTCGGCGCCTGTGGTGAGCCACGAGTTCAAGTAGTACGGTCTGCGCCGCGGCTGGCTCCCGCGTTCATTTGGCGCCGCGCAGCGCGCGGCGGTACTGCACCGCCTCCGCCACATGCGCCGCCTGCACTGCGTCCGCCCCCTCCAGATCGGCGATCGTGCGAGCCACCTTGAGCGCGCGGTGCGTGCTGCGCGCCGACCAGCCGAGCTTGTTTGCCGCGTTGAACATGAACTTGCGCGCCGTGTCGTCGAGCACGGCATGCCGGTCGATGGCAGAGCCCTGCAGCGACTGGTTGGCGTGGCCTTGCCGCCGTATCGCACGCTCGCGCGCATCGACCACGCGGGTGCGGATGCTGTCGGTCGATTCGCCCGGCGGCGCTTCGAGCAGCAGCTGCGCCGACACCGCTGGCACTTCGATGTGCAGGTCGATGCGGTCCAGCAGCGGGCCGCTGAGCTTGCCCTGGTAGCGCGAGACCTGGTCTGGCGTGCAGCGGCAGGGTCTCGACGAAGAGCCCAGGTAGCCGCAAGGGCAGGGGTTCATGGCGGCAATCAGCTGAAAGCGTGCCGGGAATTCGGCGCGCCGCGCGGCCCGGGCAATGGTGATGGTGCCGGTTTCCAGCGGCTCGCGCAGCGCCTCCAGCGCCGAGCGCGCGAACTCGGGGAATTCGTCGAGAAAGAGCACGCCGTGGTGCGCCCGCGAGATTTCTCCGGGTCGGGGTGGAGAGCCCCCGCCGACCAGCGCCACCGCGCTAGATGTATGGTGCGGCGAGCATGTTGGCCGGCTCATCCACCGCTCGGTGGCAAAGCGCCCGCCCAGGCTGGCCACGGCCGCGCTTTCCAGTGCCTCGTCGATGTGCATCGCCGGAAGCAGGCCCGCGAAGCGCTGCGCGAGCATCGACTTGCCCGAACCCGGCTCGCCCACCATCAGCAGGCTGTGACCGCCTGCCGCCGCGATTTCGAGCGCGCGCTTGGCACCGGCATGTCCTTTCACTTCAGACAGGTCTGCGTACTGCGGCGGAATCGCGCCGGGCGCGGCCTGGACGCGCGCCCAGCCGTCGTCGTCAGGCGATTCGGGCAGCTGCGACGCGGCATCGCTGCCTTCTGCGATGAACTGGCGCACCACATCGAGCAGGTGCTTCGCGCCATACACCTCGCCGCCCGGCACCAGTGCGGCCTCCTGTGCACTCTCCAGGGGCAGCACCAGCCGCGTGGCAACGCCGCGCGTATGCAGCGCCAGTGCCATGGCCAGCGCACCACGAACGGGCCGCAGCTCGCCCGACAGCGACAGCTCCCCGGCGAACTCGTGGCCGGCGAGCCGGGCGTTGTCGATCTGCCCGCTGGCCGCGAGGATGCCCAGCGCAATCGGCAGATCGAAGCGACCGGAGTCCTTCGGCAGGTCGGCTGGCGCAAGGTTCACGGTGATGCTTTATGTAGCATTGAAATCTTGAGTCAGGTACCCGATACAGGTTCTCACAAGGCGCACGGCGCCCCTCTGGATCGCTGACAGCACTACTCACGATGGAGCAGGCAATGCAAGACCCGGGCATCACTTTGGCGGTTCTCACAAAGCATCGCGTTTATCTCCGTGACTACCTCTGGCAGATGCAGTTCGACTCTCACGAACTGCAGTTGTCCTGCAACTCCTGGCCCTGGCTGATGATTGTGGAGCTGGAAAGAGAGGGTCGAGTCGAGCGGGTCCAAGACGCCTACGCTCGTGCGTTCAAGCGCATATTGCGATGGATTTCACAGCATGCAGATCTGCATTCGTTTGCGAACCATCGGCCGTGTCAGGTGACAGCGCTGGGCCTTCGAGGCTTTCTCATGAAATCTGAGGACCTCGCGGGGAGTGATCTAGATCGAGGGATTCTGCGGGACTTATACACATTCATAAGTGTCCTTTTCCGACTCGGGGCGAGCGTCTTCGACGCTGATCTATCGAAAGGTCGGGTGGGCTTCAAGTCACGAAGACGGTACCTTGCTGTGCCAAGACCCCTACTGAGTGATGGGACAGACGACATAAGCCTCGAAACAGGTCCTCCGCTAGCTGTCACTCCGTTTGAAAAATACGTCGATCTCAAAGCCAATCAACTTACCAAGGTCGCCGCTGACCTTGACCGCGTGAGAAGCGCGTGTATCGCCGACCTTGAGCAGGGCAGCCAGGCAAGGAAGATGCTTCTCGAACTGGGTGCACGCGAACCTAGCAGCGAGAGTCTTGAAAAAATCAGCATCTTCAATGCCAAAACAAAATCGCTGACTCGAGATTTGCGGCGCAACGGGACGCAGGTCGACGAGATTCTCAACGTGGTCGCTTACCAGATCGCGAGCAAGAGGCTCTACGAAAAGGGCTCGCCTGCATATCAAGTTCCGATGCTACGGTTGGTCGTCAGACTGCTGTTTGGCTTGGACATCCCCTTCACAAGCCATAAGGTTCTTGAGATAGGCTTTCGAGCGAGCGCTGAAGAAGTATTTGCCGCGACGCTGCTGTTGCAAACGTATTGTGGTTGGAACTTTTCCACGCTCATGGCGTTGCGCGCTGAGGGAATTCGTGTCGCCGGCGGCCTCGTCGAATTGACGGGTGGGTTTAAAAGCAAAACTGATGACGACGCGCCGCCTTTCGCGCTCGAGGCTGCAGCTCCAGGCGTTGAGCGAGCCATCGAGCTTTTGGAATGGAACCGCAGGGCGTTGATTCTGTGCGGGTACCTGCCTTCATCCTTCGAAGGTCTCTTCGTCACCGCCAAAAGTTGCCGCATGGGCGGGTTCCATCCCATAGTTGCTCTGGAGAACTTGATTTCGAGACGGCGACTTCCGCGATTCACCTTAGACCAGGTCAGGACGCAGGTGCTCTATCACGCCGGCATCGATCGGGGTGGAATTGAAAGAGCGAACCGAATGGCCGGTCATGCAAGCATCGGTACGACCGGGGGTTACTTGAAGCAGTTGGCCGCGGATCGGCTGCACTCAGCATCCAATCTCGAGTTTCAGCGAAGACTGGAGAGCGAGGTTGTCTATGCAGTGAAGCCCAGGCAGCGGAAGCTATTGAAGGGCTTGACCGCGATCGGGGACGGTGCGAGTTGTATCGATCCTCAAAACCCGCCGGTCGATCGCTCACTCGGTTCTGACGAATGTCAGGGGCAACTTTGCCATAGCGCGGGTGGGTGCCCGAACCGAAGAATTGTCATTGATGAGAATCGAATGACAGAAGTTTTGCGCACGCGCATTCACTATCAGAAACGACACCACGCGATGAGCGAGGCGAACATAGAACATTTTGAAAAGTTCTCGTTGCCAGCTATCGCATTCAATGAAGCGTTGCACAGCGTCCTTGAGCATGGCCCTCATGCGGGTGCGTATGCGGAGCTTGAGCGCAAACTGGAGGCGAACCGAAATGCCGCGGCTTAGTACCCGCACCAAGGTTGTGGATCCACTTGACGCGTTGGAACCGGACGCGAAGGGGTGGAACTATCAAGCACTGGATCTATGCACCTCGGCCCAGATCTCGGCAGTAGGTAGGACTAGCATAAGTCTTCAGAATTGGGATGCTGGCGTAGACGAGAAGCAGCACATAGTTCTGGACTTCTCGGAGTTCTGGCTCCCGGCCTCAGGCCTGTACCCCGCGAAACGGCTCTCGGAAGACGCGCTGCTTTCGACAACGATCGTTCTGTCCATCGACAGCTATCTGAGTCGCGTCGGCAAGGGAAAGTCGACGTCACAAACGGCCTTGGGAATTTTGAGGTTCCTCGCCAGGGCCTGGGAGTGGGGCTATCTCAATGATCTTTACCGTCCCTGCGATTGGACGGGGGCTCATTTTCGACGACTCTGGCGCCAGCTGAAGGAAGGTGGATGGCCGCGAGCACTGGACATCAAGAAGCGAACGCTTGCCGCGATGACGAATGCATACGACATCGATGAGCTGCTCTGGCCGATGCACACCACAAGTGGAAACCCTTCAGTGCGACAGGTTGGGGTGCAAGCATGGCTTCATACGAATCTAGCGACCAGATCGCTTGCCCAAACGCGCGCGCTGCTGCTCCGTGCAATACACATCGATGTCCCAGAGCCCGACGAGCCGAAGTACTCGCAATCGCTGTTCAGGATGATCATGCAAGAGTTGCAAAGGGTCTCTCAGCTAGAAGCTCCATATGGATTTTCGGTCGATCCCTTGACTGCTATCGGGCCTTCTGCGGGCAAGACCGGAGTACGGTCGAAGAGAACGCCGAATCTGGATGTCGAAACCGCTGTGAAGCTCTTGGAGTGCTCTCTCCATTGGGTTCACTCCTATTCGGGCCCCATCATTGCGCTTGTAGAGGAAGTTCTGGATGTCGCAAAGGAAAGCCACGGTCTGAACGACTACGCGAGGCGTAAGAAATACCGCGCATTCCTGGACCAACTACCTGCGAAGAAGTTGGTCGGAGTCTTGACTGGTGTGGACCTGAATTTGACTCAAGGCCGCCAGGCCGGCGCGATCATGATGCATCACTTGGTAGGAATGCTGACCACCGCAGCCTTCATCGTCATTGCTGTGATGAATGCTCGTCGTCGCGATGAGATCTGCCATCCAAAACTTGGCTTGAAGACAGGAGCGATTCGCATCATCAACAAAGAGTTTGATATTTATGAAGGCACTTTTTATATAGAAAAAAGCGCCAAGTCATACGTCGATTTTTTTGTCAACCGTTCAACCTATGTCGCGTTCGAGGTGCTTGAAAATCTCAACAAACTCTATGTGGCAACCGAACAAGCCACTTCGTTGCCGACTGCGGATCCAGAAAAGACGAGTCTTTTTTGGCAGCGACCCGTACGCATGGTGGATGGCTTGAGCAGGTCCCGCACCTGGTTCGTTTTCGACAAGAGTCCTCGCAGCGTTGCATCAAAGTTCGTCAGACACGCCCTTGGCGGCGGCGAAAAAACATCGTCCATCGCCTCACACATGTTCAGGCGGTTTTACGCACTGATCTTTATCTACCGCTATGAGAACGGAACATTGCAGGCACTTGCTCACCAGTTTGGCCACCTCAATCTTGCCGTTACGCAGAGGTATGTGACCGATGCATCGCATATGTTGGAGATCGAGCGCATCCCGATCGATCTGCTCAAGACGCTTGACGTAGAAGCGCAGGCCGTCCGGGATGATCAGAAAGGCATTGCCCTGGTCCTTGAGGAGGTGGCGAAGGAGAAGCTTGAGAAAACCGTGAGTGGCCTGTTGGACGGAGAAAATCTTTCGGGTGGGTTTGCACGATTGGTACGCAGACTGCACAACAAGTTGATCTTGAGCGTGGACTACTCGGAAATGGATAGAGCAGCCCAAGCAAGAAGACTGACGCAGACCCTGGTCCAAAGGGGACATTCGCTACAGGCGTTTCCGCATGGCGAATGCATGGCCGGCAGCGAGGGAAAGCGGCGCGCTGGTAACTGCTATTCAACTGAGAAGGAGCGTCTGGACCGTTCTACTGCCTCCCCTATGACTTGCGCGCGGTGTCCGTATCACGTCGTGTCGCGCGGCTATCTCCAAGCGCAGCGAAACGATCTGAAGGCGCTAGAACAACAGGCTGCGGAATGTCACATCGGTTCGGTTCAGGCACGCCGTTTGAGCCAAGAGATCGAGAACCTCCTTGCAGCGATTCAGCTGCACTCCACGCGATTGGAAATGGCGCAATGAAAGCAGCAAAGCCCAAGCAGCGGGGAGCGCCTCCAATCGCGGCCAAGAACGCGGCGGATGCTCTGACAAACATTTTGCAGAAGCGCGATTTGCTGATTCAGACCTTGAGGAACCATGGCAAAGCAGAGGGATCGACTGACGCCTTGAAAGCATTGCCAAAATCGATACGACAGTTCAATCTGTGGGATGGATCTTCTAACCATGCAACTCTTGATCGATCAGAGGTTCCGCGATGTCATCCGAACTCGAACCAGACACTTCGTGCGCATCCAGACGTGCGATTTGAGGTTCAGCAACTAATCGATTCAGTACGAAAGCACAGTGAAAGGCAGTCGCCGGATCGTCGTGAAGAATCAATCAGAGGATTGCAAGGGCGTTTGAAAGCCGAAAGGGATCTGACTGCGATCGCCAATCGCGAGATCATTCGAGCGCGATTTCTCCTGAGTGAACTGAGAGATAGCTATGACGTCGTCAAATATGCAAAACAGTCTTCCGACGCGGAAGCCAAAAGGATGATTGCGGAACTCCAGTCGAGGGTCTTGGCCCTCGAGGAGGAGAACGCCGATTTGAAAAAGAGACTGAGCAGAGACGCGAGACTACGTCGAGTATGACGCACGCTGACAATCTCCTTATCACTACTGTGCAGATGTCCGGCCGCAAGGAGTTCCTTGTGTACGACTTGAGCAGTGGACGGTTGGCAGACGACCTGACCGACTACGCAATCTTTCTTTCGAGGCAAGAGAAGCTCGATGAGAAAACGATCTCGACCCGCCTGTACCACTTGAAGAGGTTTTGGGCGTTTGTCAGGTTAAAGAACATCCGTCTCGAAGAGGAATTCGATGTCCGGGCGAGTCCGACATGTGCAGTTGCAACCCGTGCCATGTGCGATTCCCTGCTGACAGAGTTTCGCGATGCTGAGTTCAGGGCTGTCCAACACGCTGCGCGAAGCAAGCAGAAGGCTCGTACTTCAATGGAAACAGTCAACACTAGGCTTCGCGCTGTCTATGTTTGGCTTTGCTGGTTGCAACAGGATGAGCGTGTTCCTGCCGGATTGATCGGCCCCAGAGGCGCGCGCGTGCGGTCTGCACTTCCCGAGCATACAAAAGCAGCTGGCCGAAAAGATACCCGCTATAAATGGTCCGGCGTACGACAGACGGACTACCCACTGTTGTTTCGAAGGACGGGAAAGGCTTCCAAACACAAGCGAGTGTTTGTACCCTCCAACGATGAACGCTTGAAAGTGGTGGAGATGATGCAGGCCGACGCCGCACTTCCTTTCGTCGCTCACCGGAACGTCCTGATCGTAGACATTGCCAGCGCCACGGGCCTGCGAAGGGCATCGATTAATTCGTTGCTTGTCGAACAGTTTTCTCAGCCGGCGCTTGGAGAGTTTGTGTACGTGGTCCCAAACCATCAGAAGTTCGGCTACGAAGATGGCTTTGCTTTTCCAACCTGGCTTTATCTGAGGGTTCAGCAGTACATCAGACACTATCTTCTGCCGATGTCCAAATGCCGAGGATGGTTGGCCGGTCAGATGCACGGTCGGCTCTTTCTCTCTTCGCGCGATGGTCGTCCGCTCGAAGATCGAACCCTGACGCAGATCCTGGGACGGTACATGCGCCTAGCTTTGGACGCTCCACCTGGAGCAGCCGTACACGCATTCCGGCATCGATTTATTAACGTTGCGATCATGGAAGAGATTCGCTACAGGCTTGCAGCTGGACTGGACACCTCAACCGACGCGATCACCGCAGCCGTAGGAATGAAGGTGGGCCATAAAAATCTCGAGTCGATCCGACCTTATGTCATCTATCAGCAGTCCGTCGAACTCGCTCGTAAAGAAGTCGTGGGTGCAAGCTTCGAGTAACGCCCAGAGGGCGAACTTCTCGCGACTCTTCGTCATCTGCGGTAAGCGCGCGGTGAAGGCATCTTGATTCACTGAGAGGCTGCAGGCATCGTGTCCGCGATGAATGCTGTGGTTAAGCGGGCCAAGTTCCGTAAACACAGCGCGCAGTTCAAGGCCGAGGTCCTGGAGGCGTGCCGGCAAGCTGCGCAACGAGATCGCCATCGTCGTGCCGCAACACCGTGCCCATATCTCAGGTGGCGGCTAGTCGGTGATCCGACCTTCAAGAAAGCCGTCGACGAAAGCATCGAGGCGCTGGTGAGATCAGGCGATCTCGCCAAGCTATACGACAAGTGGTTCCTGAATCGGCCTAGATGGGACGCGCTACAGTGCGCAGGTATCTCCAACCAAGAAACTCCATGCCACAACAAGAGATTCCTGCGGGCCCGGAAGGAGTAGCAACATCTGCTGTCAAAGTGAATGCAACCAAGCCTCTATCGGAGAGTCCTCTCAAACGACTCTCTCGCTCCCTGTGGTGGAGGACACATTGGCTGTTGCCCAATTTGTTGCCATCGCCTGGGCGAGACCGTGAGTATCAGCTCAAGCACGATTTGGAGGCGAACCAGGAGAGCCGCGTCCCTGCAGAGGAGAATTTGCGTCTTAGTGCGTTCTGGGCCATGGAAATTTTCGGCCCAACTGAAAGCGACCGACTGTATTCCGCCCTGGAAACGCTTGGTTGGTCCGCTGGTTTCAGATCACACAACGAGGGGGGTGCACTTGAATGGGTCCAGCAGCAACGAACCTACGGCCTTGGCGGTACGTATAACGTCGGCTACGTAACCAAGCGTGCCGACCGAGGAAAGTATCTTCTTAAGGGAAACTATGCTTCGCTTCCCGATGAGGTGGATCACCTGATAGTTAGGCTTCACCAGGTAGTGCCCTCAGTGACTTGCGTTGTTGTGTGCTTCGTCATGAAGCCTGAGGCTGCCACCAGATACGAACGTGAACTCAATAAGGACCGGATCTCGCAGCGACAGAGACTGCCCGATTGGACCATAGGTGAGCTTGACCCCGTGCATCTAAAACAACGCGCAATGGCACGCGCGAGGGAAGATGTGCTTTTGATGGCCCACAAATGGTTTCGTGTTCATCTTCCCGGGTTTTTTGCTGCTACCAATCGACCCGAACGACATCCAGCAGCGGAATTTCTAACTACGGAATCGCAGGCACTGTTCTCTCAAGACTTCAGGGGGGGATTCTTTGACTGGCAACGAATTTTGGCCAACGTCGGACGATCCAGTGTTTGGACATGTCGAGAAATTCCAAGTTTGCAATTTACTGAGGAAAGGGCACGGTGGCCGCATGAGCATCGTTTCTGGCTAACAGTCAATCTAATAACGACGCAGTTGCCGACGAAGCAACTGGAGGTGTACGGGGCCGGGGAACGCGCATACATGCATATGTGCCACGAGAGGCTAGAGGGCCTTCTCTGCCACTTTGCAGTCACGGCATACCTTACTGAAGTATCCAGAGATTTGAAAGTCGCTCGCGAGGGTCTCAATGTCTCCCAGAACAAAGGCCGGGTATTTCGAAAGATTCAAGAAATTCAGCAGTTCTTCGATCAAAACCTGGGCATTCCCGTAGCGGCTCGTGAACTTGTTGAAGAGTCCAAATCGACAGGCCAGTATCGCCACGATTGCGAGGACTTCACTGCCCCCGCATGGGGGAAAGGTGAACCCGACGTTCAGATAGCTGAAGTATTGCGGGCAAGAGTCCACTCCCTAGCTTCCGGAATCATCGTAGATGAGTCTTCGACGAGAGAACACTTCGAACAGGTCTCCACCATCTTAAGCATTCAAGAAAGCATTCGAACTCAGCGCCGTATGGAGTTGCTGACCATCGCGGCACTCTTGGTTGGTCTCGGTTCGCTACTCGCTGCGCTCCCCGACAAATGGATAGCCAATATAAGCGCGATGTGGAAACTGCTTGTCAACTAACGGGTGATCTGTCCCTCGACAGGCATCGACAACAAGGCCACAACAGCCTCGCCAAAAAAACATGTCAAAACCATTTTCTCGGCCGAAGGTGCCCGCAGGAGCTTGTGAGTTCGGCTGGCAGTATTGGAATGCCCTGTACCAAGAGTTCAACACTTCCGGTTGGCGTTCCGAGGAGCGCTGGCAATTGGCAGCGCTTCATTCCAAGCACAGTCTGAACGCCTTGGCGCGGTGGGTGGTCGGGGGTTTGAAGGCTGCAGGGACGTCCGCGAAAGTGTCGGCGGAGTCCTTCTGGATCGACGGCACGCCTCAAGTGCAAGGCTACTTGCCGAGCGGCAAGAAGCTGGCGCAGTGCGAATTAGCAGACCTGCTGTTCATCGTGAACCAGATGGACATGACGGGAAAGCTCGTGAACCGCACTGGGGTGCTGTTGCAGGGCAAGACCGTGAAGCGCCACGACGCTCTGCCATCAAATCCTTCGACCAAGAAGGAGCGTCTGCTTCTCGAAGGTCTCTGCCGCACCCGACCACTATCTGTCTATAGGGACGTCAATCTGACAGGCCACATAGGAGACTACACGTTCGGCATTGGTACGGGTCTGAGGGACTGTGCACGGTATCTGATGATGCCGAAGAAGGCGAACTGGTGCCCAGGCTGCACCCCGTGCGAGCCGCTTCAAATTGGATGGCCGAAGAACCGCTCTTCGAACTCAATTGCCCCGACGACCAGCTTCTTGGCAGCCATGCGGGACCTCGCGATATCTGGCACCGTCGGGCGTGTGATTCGGGACAAAGGCCCTGCTGCAGCCTGTGAATGGTCAAGATTGGTCTGGGACCTTCTCGGTGACTTTAAGCCCGGTCCGATGACGGGGTACGGCGGCCAATCGCGAGCCAACAGCTCCAACGTGATGTCGTTCATGGGATCGAACTACGACGGCTACGTCGAGGATCCGCCAGCGCCGCCGCCAGAACTGCTCAGTTCACTTGATGTGCCACCGGCTATCAGTGTGATTCAGGTGAACATTCGCACCTTCCCGATCGACCAACGACCAGTGGGCTGACACCCATCGGAGTCGACAAGAGATGCGGCAGGGCAGACGGCCCCCACCACCAGACCCATCGAAGGATTGGCTCAAGCGAATGCCCATACCCAGGGGTTGCCGAAGCGGATTCGAGATACTGAGCGGCGATGCCGCAAAATCCCGGCATCCCCAACAGCCTCTCGTTTTCATGACACTGCGAACGAACTACGTCCTGATCGACTTCGAGAACGTCCAGCCGGAGGCGGTGGCAATGCTCGATCACGAGCACTTCAAGGTCATCGTCTTCGTCGGCGCGACGCAGAACAAGATCCCATTCGAGATCGCCAACGCATTGCAACGGATCGGAAGCAACGCGGAGTACGTGAAGATCTCGGGCAATGGGTCGAACGCCTTGGACTTCCATATTGCCCTCTATATAGGGCAGCTGGCAGCTGCAGACCCAACGGCATTTTTTCATGTCATCTCGAAAGACACCGGCTTCGACCCGCTGATCAAACATCTCAAGGACAAGAAAGTGCTTGCGGCTCGCTCGAGAGACGTCACGGACATTCCGTTTTTTAAGATGTCTAACACGCGGTCACTCGAGGATAAGCTGTCGGTCGTCCTGACCAAGCTGCAGCAGCTCGGTACATCCAAGCCGCGAACGGTCAAGACCCTGTCCAGCACGATTTCCTCGCTCTTTCAAAAGCATTTGGCTGAGGAGGAAGTCACGGCTATCGTGGCGGAAGTCCAGACCAAAGGCTGGGCGGCGGTGGTCAACGAGAAAGTCACCTACGCGTTGCCCCCGGCTTGACGCCGTAGTTAGCTCGATTTCGTGCAATGACAAACGCAGCAGACCAACGATGACCACGTGCTGGATTTGCGGTGAGGCGGCAACCACCCACGAGCACATGATCAAGGCGTCCGACGTCAAGGCGGTGATGGGCCTCAACGTCACGCAGAAGTCCCCACTGTTCTTCCATCAGGCAGACCGACGCAACCAGCCCGTCGGGAGCATCAAGTCAGGGAAGCTGAAATACAACACCCCGATCTGTGCCTACTGCAATCATCAAAGGACGCAGCCTCACGATGTTGCCTGGGAGAAGTTGTCGCAAGGTTTGCGCTCCTATGACCCGCCGATTCGGAGCGGCACGATGGTGCGGCTAGGCGGTATCTTCTCAGGCGGTGTACGCGATGGAATGCTTGGCGCGCACCTCTTCTTTCTAAAGCTGTTTGGCTGCTTAATCGTCGAGCACACTATCCCGATCGAGATCGAGCCCTTCTCGCATGCCATTCTCAATGGCATGCCACACCCCAGGGTACGCATTGTTTTCGGAACCCGGGCGTCGGCGCAAACCCAGCGACGACTCGCGCGCACGCCGGTGAACGCTTACCTAGTGGACGGCGAACTCGCTTGGGCGCACTGGGAGTACGAGGTCGACCGACTGATAGTCAGGATTATCTATCTTGGGACCGAGAAGCTTCACCCGCCGGTGGCCAATTCCTGGCATCCATCGACCATGCGCAACTATCTGCGCATCGCGGGCTTTTGATGAGTAGCGTGGAGGCCGCTGCTGAGCAGCGCAGGCACCGCGGCACCTGTGTGCTGTGTCAAAAGGACGCGGAACTGCGAATCTCGCACGTCATTCCAAATGCGATTTTCCGGGGTATCAAGCGAGAGAACTCCGGAAAAATGATCACCTTTGATGACGCACCGGAGGGCGACATCGATACGACGATTAATAGCTGGTCGGAGCGGCTGCTGTGCGGGGCGTGCGAGATGCTGGTCGGGCGATGCGAAAAAGTGTTCTTCGACACGATGCGCAGCACTCGTTCTGCTGTGCGACGCGCGCATCCCGCTGGCGTCACTTTCCAGGCAATCAACCATGCGGCGCTGAAGCTTTTCTTCATGAGCTTGCTTTGGCGTGCCGCTGTCTCGGTGCAAGAGGTTTACTCAAAAGTCTGGCTGGAAGCCTCTCTGAAAGAGCGGCTGCGAACCTTGCTTCTGGCACAGCAGGCGGCCCCAGCGCGTTTGTTCGGTGTGCGTGTCTCAATCCTGACGGATACAACACGCTCACAAGAGCGGCGGCTTACGTCAGCGGAGCTCAAGCAGATATCGATCTCTCCGTTTGACCGGCAGCACGCAAGGTCAGTGTCTTTTGTCTTCGTGCTGGAGGGCTACCTGGCGGAGATCTTCGTGCCTCGCGTGACGCCAGAGCAGGTGCGAGCGCCAGGGCTTTTGCCGAGCGCGGGGATATGGTTCGTGCCGTTCCTCGACACCTTCGAGGTCGAGGAACTCGTGAGGGCTTTCGTCGCGGGAGTGGCCAAGGATATGGCCGCCCAAGCCTTGAAGACCGAACGCTGAACGCGTGGTCGAGGCCATAGATGCTGTCCAGCGGTTCGCGGAATTCTGACCTCCCGGAATGGCTTAGCTATCGAACAGATCTGTCGACCTCATCGAGCGGCTGAATATCCACCCGCTAAAGTCCACGCATCAGACTTCTCGACCCAAGTATGCCGCTGCACCCAGAGTATCTTGTTGAACGCTCAGCCACCTTCAAGCACGACGACGGAAGCTCCAGCGCCCGAGCGCTTTCAGCGTGGCGTCATCTTGATGCTTACGTGCTTCTCGGTGAACCCGGCGCAGGAAAGTCGACTGCATTTGAACAAGAGGCAAGAGCGATCGGCCTTGGTGCGCGATATGTCACCGCGCGGAGTCTTCTGACACTCGGAGCTCCGGACGGCTGGACCGACGAGATCTTGTTCATCGATGCGCTCGACGAACGACGCGGTGATTCGTCCAATTTTCTGAGTTCTCTCGACGAGCTTGGCCAGAAATTGAATCAACTCGGGCGCCCGCGTTTTCGGCTGTCATGTCGCGAGGCTGACTGGTACATCAATGGAGCGGCCGAATTGGCTCGTGTCGCCCCTGCTGGCCAGGTGACAACTCTTTGGCTTGACCCATTGACCTTCGAGGACGTCGAGTCGCTGCTCGGGCTATGGTCTCCGCGGCGAGTCGCCGATCCGCAAGTCTTCCTGCAACGAGCGCAGCAGCATGGAATGACACCGTTGCTCGGCAATCCTCTTTTGCTCGGGATGCTCGTAGATGCTGTCAGCGGAAACGATTGGCCTGGCAGCAGAAACGAGACATATGAACTCGCTTGCAAAAAGATGGCTGTCGAACACAACGAAATACGACGCCGCAGCGCTGCATCGCCGCCTGTTCTCACCCAGGACACCTTGGCGGCAGCCGGTCTGCTCTGCGCGCTAATGCTCCTCTCGGACGCGCACGGCTTCACGATGGACCCGAACGACGACGAGAAAGGCGTCATCCCATTCTCGACCTTGCCAACGGAGTTTGCTTGGAGCGCAAGAGCGACGTCGGAGTGTCTGAACTCCAAACTGTTCATCGCGGATGGGGACCGTCGGGTACCGCGACATCGCACTATTGCCGAATTCCTGGCAGCGAAGGCACTGGCTCAAAGCATTGATCGCGGCCTTCCCGTGCAACGGGTGCTCGCGATGATGTGTGGCCGTGACGGCCGTATCGTGGAGCCGCTGCGCGGCTTGTATGCGTGGCTTGCGGTGCACTGCGTACGCGAGCGGGCTTACCTTGTCGACCGGGACGCGCTGGGGCTGGTGCTGTACGGCGATGTGCGTCACTTCTCCGTGCCAGAAAAGCGAAGCATTCTGGAGGCCCTCTATCGTGAGGGCGCGCGCTTTCGCTGGTTTCGAAACGAGAACTGGGATGCTCATCCGTTTGGTGCGCTCGGCACGCGCGACATGGAACAGACGTTTCGCGAACTGCTCACCTCGACTGCGCGTGAACCCGCCCACCAGGCGCTGCTGGATTGCCTGGCCGATGCCATCATGCAAGGAGAGCACGCGTTGCAGTTGCCTAAAGAACTCGAACGCGTTGCTCGGGACTCGAGCTATTGGCCGCAGGTACGGCGCGCAACACTCGACGCATGGCTCTCAAAAGGCGGCTATGACATCTATGCCGCAAAGCGTCTGCTGGAAGACATTCGAACAGGCGCGGTTGCCGATGAGGATGACCAATTGCTTGGCATGCTGCTGACCGCGCTGTACCCAGCTCACATGTCAACGGCAGAGGCCCTCCGGTATCAGAGACCCAGACGGCAGGAGTTCAACATCACCCGGTTCCACATGTTCTGGGCTATTGATTTCTTGCGTCTGATTCCAAAGGCGGAGCTCCCGGCCACCGCAGATGCGCTTGCCGCGCGCCTCGCTTCGGAAGGCCGCAGCAGTGATGAAGAGGGTGCGACCCGAGCACGCGACGAGACGCGAGAACTTGCCCTGAAAGTTGTCGCCGCAGCCCTGCGAGCTGACACGCCCGGCCTGAGCGCGGAGCGCTTGTATACGTGGCTCGGCGTTGGAGTGAACGAATACGGCTCGTTCGAGGCGAGCGGCGACGAGGCACAGGCCATTGCCGAGTGGCTATCGAGCCATCCGGATCAGCGCCGCCTGGCGTTCGCGTATGGTCTTTTTCAAGTTGTTCCCGAGACGCGGGATGGGCGGCGCTACTTCTGGGTTGCAGAAGAGCGCATGTTTCGCTCCAAACGAGCTCGGAATTGGTTCCAGTGGCTGCTCGAGATCGCCGGCGCCACTGCCGATCCCGAGGTCGCGCAGTATTGCCTACAGGAAGCTGGGCGAGCAGCCATCAGCGAGATGCAGGATTCGTCTATTACTGTCGAGGAAATTGAGGATTGGGTCCGTCTGCACCGCGCTCAGTGGCCGCTCGCTGAGCAGTGGAAGACCGACGTGTTTGCCTGGCCTCTGGATGCATACCAAGGTGTCGACTACGCACGCCGCCAGAAGCAGCGTTCCAAGGCTGCGGCGGAACGAGCCGAGCGGCAGCAACAACTAGCGCCGCACCTTGCTGCCATTTCCACTGGGTTGGCAAATCCGCGCCTGCTCGATCAAGTGGTCAACGCTCATGCGAAGCGATATACGAACATCCGGGGCGAAACTCCGCTGGAGCGAGTCCAAGATTTTCTCGTTGTTGGCCCAGAGCAAGCGAATCGAGCAATCGAAGGGATCAAGGCGGCGCTTGCGAGGGCAGATCTGCCAAGCGTTGACGATGTGGCCTCGGCACTGGCCGGAGGAAAAATCCTCTACCTGAACTCGGTCTGCCTGCTGGCAGCCAAGCTCGCTCATGAGGAGCAACCGGATGCGTGGCGCTCCTGGCCCGCGCCACTGGTCGATACCATGCTCGCGTTCTGTCTCACCGGGGTCGATAGCGAATCTCCATCTTGGTATGCCGCGCTGGCGAACGAGCGTCCTCAGGTCCTGGCGCCCATCCTGCTGCGCTTCGCGCGCCCCGACTTGTCAAGGGACACCGGCCCGCAGCTTCAGCCGCTGTATATGCTTCGCGACGCAGGAGCTCCGGTGGAACTGGTACGGCTGGTGGTTCCCGAGCTGTGGCAAATCTTGCCGTCTCGCCCAAGCGCCGGACAGCTGCGCTTCGTCGACAACGTCATTCTCCCCGCATCGATGCTGCACCTTGACCAGCGCCAGTGGCACGACTTGGTAGAAGGCAAGCTGGCGGAGCCAGGCATCAGCGAAGAGCTTGCGATTGCGCTTCACGTGGCCGCGATGCGCTTTGATGTGGAGGTCCATTGCCATGCGCTGCTGAACCTCTGCGAGCACAACCCAGAGTGCACTAACGTTCTTGGAGACGCTCTCACGAACCTGCGGCGTGACGAGATCGCGCTCTTGACGCACTCGCCCGAGTCGGTCGGCCGCCTTGTTGCGCTGCTTGCGTCTGGTTTGTCTTCTGAACAGTCGGCGGAGGCTGCTACTTTTACGCCATCCGATCGCCGACGTGAGGCTGCGCAGACCCTGGTGCGTGCGATAGCCAGTGATACAAGTGGAGCCGCTGGATCGGAACTTCGGCGCTTGCGGGAATTGCCGGCTATGAGCGGCTGGGCGGTCTACCTGGACAGCCTGCTCTATGACCACGAACGCGTAGCCAACAGAGCTTCATTTATGGCCGCCTCTCCAGCGTTGGTCGCCCAGGTTCTTCTCAACAAAGCTCCGGCAAATGCACGCGATATGGCGGAGCTCGTGAGAGATCACTTGAAGCAACTGGCGCAACGAATACAGTTTGAGGAGTCGAACTGGCTCGAAAACTTCTATCGACCTGCAGCAGTGGGAAAAACTAGAAAATCTGGTGCTGGCAAGGTGCCTCAAGCAACCAAGCCAAAGATCGAGAACGACTGTCGTGACCTCGTCCACGGGCTCTTGCGGGATCGTGTACTGCCTCTGAATGTACAGATTGAGAAGGAGAGCTACGCAGCGGGTGACAAGCGCGCCGATCTTCAGGCGACAACCATCGCGGACGGACGACGGATCATTGTGCCGATCGAGGTGAAAAAGGACGATCACCCAGAAGTCTGGGCTGCGTGGCGCAACCAGCTAGCGGCGCGCTACACGTCGAATCCGGCCGCGGAAGGTATCGGCGTCTACCTCGTACTGTGGTTCGGGCATGGCTCAACGCGCGCCCCTGGCGGTGTGAAGCCAACATCGGCGGAGCAAATGGCCGGTTTGCTCAACGCGCTTATCCCCGCCGAGCGACGTGCTCACATTGTTGGCCTTGTGATCGACCTGTCGAGAGATCTGCGGTGATTTGTCACCGGTTATCGTACGAGCACGACTTTGGCGGTGCCGCAGGAGTTCCTCTGCTCGCCGCTTTCGAGCAAAGTGTTCCGGCTAGAAGAATTTTTTCAGCTCAAGCGGGGACGCGAGCGAGGTCCACAATGACTGTGGAGTGAACTCGTTCCGTCTGCACACCGTCCTCAAAGTACGCTTCCCCGAGATGGGTCACCGCGTCCTTGGGCAAGCCTAGGAGCTCATGAAATTGCCCACCTCCGCTCGCACGCGTTGCATGCCAGAGGTCCGACGAGCGCTCTTCGGAGTATGTGATCGTGCCGGCGGTGTCACGTACGAAGCATGAGCAGTGCAGCCTCGGAGGACGCTGTTGAATCGTCAATAGCTCCTGAGGGCCTACCTTAAAGAATCTCTCTGGATGCAGAGTTCTATCAAGATGCACTTCGTCAATCTTGGAGATCATCCGAAGTTCGCTGAACGGCCTCGCCAGGCACCGAAGGAAGATCTCGGGCCCCAAGCCGACGTCAAGAAAGAAAAGGTGCGTCAACAGCAGAATGATCCGGTTCGTGATGAGTACGACGGGAGTGAAGTCCGGCCCCGCAAACGTCGGCTGCTGCCCATGTGCAATTTCGTCCCTCAGTTCCTTGATGAGATCGAAGTCGGCCTGCGTCAAACTAATGATCTTGACCACGTCCTGGTCGAGTGAGTCCAATAGCGCCCGAAACTTGCTCGCGAACGTACCTGACGTCGAGAAGATTTGACTTGCGGCATTCAACACAGCCGCCTGCTGCGCTGAGTCGAGCGACGGCTGGACGTTGGCAATCGATTCCTGGAGCCGCACAAGCTTCTTTGTTGGAGGGGTCTTGGGCGTGCTGCTCTTGCCGAAGCGCTGCGAGACGTAGCTATCTAAAAGGGTCACGTAGCCAAGGACACGGTACTCCCAGAACCCCTCGTAGTTCTGCATCCCCGCAAGGCGACTCCAGACAACCTCACGGTACTCTGAACGGAAAAATCTGTTGACCAGATCGTCCCAGCAACCGTCAACATCGCCTTTCAGCGCGAGGAACTTGCGCCACGTGACTTGATCGCGATCGTGCTGCGGTTGACCGCCGTTCGGCGGCGGCTCGAAGATCCCGTAATACATTCGCCTATGGTTCTTGCCGTCCGACGAGACGTCGACCAAGACGATCGGGCAGCGATGCGCGAGCAGGATCGAAAGGAGATTCGAGAATCGAAGGACATGTTGTTTGATCTGAGCGGGTAAGAAGCGGTCCTTCGTAGCTGTGAAGCGGAACTCGAAGTGCTGATGAAGAGTTCGATCTTCCCCGGCCTGTTCGAGACCGCCGACATAGAAACTATCTAGTTGGAAGTTGTGGCTTGGCGTGACAACCTTTGCGGCCATAGGCGTAGGCACTGCGCGCCACTTGATCTCTTCGCCAGGCAGACCGTCGACATGCATCTGCTGGAAGAACCACTCTGACACGATCGAGTACCGCACTTTGAAGCTATCGAATTGCGAACCCCTCACGTCGCCTTCAATGACAAACCCAGGGAAAATCGTGCGGCCTTTGCACTCGCAGTTGAACAAGCTCAATTTCCTGCCGTCTGCCGCGATCGCTAAGAGGCCAGCGGCCAACTGGCTGTCATCAAGCTCGATCTCTAGGCCGAAGCCGTCGAGAACAACGCGCGCTAGACAGCTGTAGCCAAACGTCAGCGTCCCCTCGCCGATGTCGTCCTCTGCGTGGAACAACTTGACCTGCAACGTCGCATGATTATCGGAGTCGAATGTGTGCCTCATCTCTTGCGCTCCGGGGCCTTCGGCCCGATGGTGACAATCATTGTCGAATGTCCGGTCTTTCGACGCTTGGTTTGTCGCCGTTCGCGGTCCTGCAAACAGCATCCAGGGAGACCGGACTGCTTCGGATTCAAGCCTTTCTGGTTTTGGGTTTGCGTGCCTGGGATTCCTCAAGAACATCGAAGAGTCGCTCGAAGGCGGAGGCGCTGGCCGGTATCTGCGTCAGGAGAACGTCGAACCTAGCGCGCAGTCCTTCCGTACGCACCGCAAATCTTGGTAACCGAGGGTGCTCAATCTTGAAGTATTCGCACAGCTTTTGCACATTTGGAGATACGATCTTGAAGTCGCCAAGTTCGCATCGACTGACCTGCGAATGATGCACTCCCGTGAGGGCTCCTAGCTCTTTGACACTGGTTTGAGCGCGCAGTCTGGCCTTGCGCAGTCGTGCGCCGATGAATGCAGCTTCAGCGACTGTTACCCGATTGCGCATTGTGCAAATTATGTGCAAAAGCGAATCCTATCAGGAGAGATGGAAATGGCTGTCTACGTCGACAACGAGAAAATTCCATGGCGCGGCAAGCTCTGGTGCCACTTGGTGGCCGATTCGCTGGATGAACTTCATCAGTTTGCTGCCAGGCTCGGGCTCAAGCGCGGCTGGTTTCAGGACATGGCCTCGTACCCTCATTACGACGTGACGATGTCCGTCCGCGAGCGCGCGCTTGCCTTCGGCGCGCTTCCGGCCAGGAAGCGGCAGATGATTGCCAGTGCCACGCTGCTGCGCGACCAGCTGCGTTCAATCCAGACGGCCCAAATTGCACTCTTTCCCGACACCTCACTCGCAGGAGGCTCCTGATGGCACCCTTGAGCATCAAACCTGTGCCCCTGTCGCTCGTTGAGTACACGGCCAAGGCTCTCGAAACCGATCGCTTCGGCCAGGAACAGGATGGGCTGACTCAGCTGGGCTTCGGGCTCTTCGGCGAGGTCGGCGGTTTGCTGGCAGCCTTGAAAAAGGCCAGTCGAGACAAGTTGCAGAACTCGAAGGCGTTTGTCGCTGGAGAGGAGATCGGCGATGCGCTCTGGTATCTCGTGGTCTTGGCGCACCACGGCAAGGTTGCGCCGGATCAACTCGGTGAAGCTGCCATGAGCAACCTTCGGGAAAAGCTTGGTGAAGGGCCGCACCGCCGCAACGGCGGAATGACGTTCGAAGAACTCGACAGCCTAGCTGAGCTGCACTACGCGTCGCACCATGAGAAACGAGAGATGCTGCTGCGTGAAGTCGCCTTCGCTGCGGGAACCTTCACCCAAGCGCCGGAGGCAGACTACGTCACGTGGACGGCGGACAGGGTCGCTACGACATTGGGCCGTCTGCTGGGCCAACTCACGATGGTGGCTAGGTCGTTCGGACTGGACCTGGCCTCGATCGCGCGCGACAACCTCGACAAGATCAAGGCGCGCTGGCCCGGCGATCAACAGCCCGCACCCTATGTCCCGCTCTTCGATGACACGGGCTTTTCAAAGTACGAGCAACTTCCTCGCGGCGACTTCAAGATCGATTTCATTCCCCGGGTTGTGAGGGGCCGGGATCTGGTCGTCCAGCAATGGAATGGCGTCAACATCGGCGATCCCCTGACCGACAACAGCAACGTTCCCGACTGGTATCGCTATCACGATGTATTTCACTTGGCCTACATGGCGCACCTGGGTTGGTCCCCGGTGCTGCGCGCGTTGCTCAAGCTAAAGCGCAAGTCTCGTCCCGACATCGACGAAAACCAAGACGGTGCCCGAGCGATCATCATCGAGGAGGGCATCGCGACGTGGATCTTCAACCACGCCAAAGAGCGCGGCGACGACTTTGCGGATGTGGAGGCCGGCAAGCTAGACTTCAACCTGCTCAAGCAGGTGCAGACCATGGTCCGCGGCTACGAAGTTCACACATGCCCACCTTGGCAGTGGGAGCTTGCGATCTTGGATGGCTTCAAGATGTTCCGCGCGCTGAAGGCGGCAAGCCAAGGAGCAGTGATCGTGAATATCGAGCAACACAGCATCAAATTCGAGGGTCTGTCGGCCCCAAAGGAAAGCACATGACGCCAACAAGCTTCGTGCAGGCGATGTCGGCCATCCAGCTTCCGAACGTCTTCAATCCCTATGCAGACATCTGCACAGTCCATGATCGCAAGGACGCGGCGGCCGTTCGCCGGCGAGGCCTTCGAACGCTACTGGCTTCGGCCCAGTCGCTTGGCGTCGACACCATCTGGATGGGCCGCGATCTAGGTTATCGCGGTGGTCGCCGCACGGGTCTGGCGCTGACCGACGAGATGCGTCTCGTGCAGTTCCCGCAGATCTATCCAGGCACGGAAGCGGCAAAATCCACGATGGGGCCGGCCGTCGTCGAACGGACTGCGACTGAGATCTGGGCCGTGTTGGCACAGCTGGATCTGCCGCCCTTGCTCTGGAATGTGTTCCCGTTTCACCCGCATGAGCCCGATCAGCCATTCACTAACCGAAAGTTCACGGCCGCTGAGCTGAAGGTTGCCGACTCGCTCAACAAGCAACTGATCGCCTGGCTTGGCATACGCCGGATCATCGCCATCGGCCAAGATGCTGCCCACTATGCAGAGAAGTTCGGCGTGGAGGTCCAGTGCGTCCGTCACCCCAGCTATGGCGGAGTCACCGATTTCCGCGAGGGCATTCGCAAGCTCTATGGCTTGCGCGCTCCTGAGGTGCGTCAGGCTGCCGCGCAGGTATCGCTCATCTGAAATTTTGGCGCCGATGGCGCTGCAGGCGCTTCGTCTGCCGCAGCGGCCTTCAGTTGCTCAAGGACGGGACGAGTTTTAGCGACACCGCCCCAGCTCTCGACGTCCAGATGAGCGTCTGTCGAAATGCAGGTCAAGCGTCCCGCTTCGAGGCCGGTTTCCTTGACCACGAAGCGCATCAGGTGAGTCAGGCCGATTAGATTACCCAGGGCACGCTCAAGGTAGTAGTGCGAGCGGTAGATCGCCGTGAGTTCAATCGTCTTGCGCTCGATGAGCTTGAAGGTCAAGTGGCTGAGGCATGGGTATTTCGAGATCATCGTGCGATCCTCGGCCGGGTTGTACAACGGAACCTCGCAGGCGATGTCTTCGCTCAACAAGTCCTCTGGCGCATGCACGCCCAATTCATAGTTGGAGTTGTAGCCAACGCCGTCGGTGGAGGCCTTCTTCAATTTGCGAACAACCTCGTAGAGCGGATTGATTGTTTCGCCAGGCTTCTTTCCCGGTCGCGACATGAGGCGCATCGCATAGGTGCCCCAGCTACCGGGCTCCTGCGCTTTGCCCATGATCTCCAGAAAGCGTTTCGGCAGCGTTGCAGCCGGCGTCTTCTTGTAGAGTCCCCAGGGAAATATGGTGCCGGCCACCGTCACCACGTTGGTGCCGCAGCGCGCGCGCAGCACAGGATCCACCAGACCGATCACTGCACGGTCGGTCTTGGTCACCGTCACTGGCGACTCGATTTCGAGCACCAGATTTCGAAAGCGTCGGTGATTGACCTCGAGATGTTCGAGCGCCTCCAGCCACACCGGTACGATTCGATTCCCAGAAATAATCTTGGCCATCACTTGCTCCCAAAAGCTTCAAGCACGTGCAAGTCGACAAACTTCTCTGGCAGCCAGGCATAGCCGAGTTCCCCCCACATGGGACCCCAGCTGTTGCGGATGCGCAGGTGACGCCCTGTCGCCTTCGATTCACCCCAACCCGTAGCGAGCACTGCGTGATAAAAGCCCTGCACGATGCCGCCCGAAGCGTCCACAACGCCACCAACTGGCGTGTAAAGCGTGTCGGTAACCCGGATGACCAAGCCCACAGGGTGGCCGTCGTTCAATCGGTCCACGATGCTCTGCATTGAGCTGCTGTGGCCTGCGAGGTCACTGGTGAACATGGGTTTGCCAGCTGGCGCTGTTGGGGTGGCAGCCGTTGCCGGGTCCGACGCCTTGTATGGGTAGTCCACCTCAAACGGCTGGCCTATCGCGTGTATCGCGTCCATGGCTGCCCACGCATAAAGACCCATTCCTGGCGTCCACCCAGGCGTCAACGTGCCGGCGCTCGAGTACAGGAACTCGGGGCTCAGCATGTCCCCAGCGCCCGACACGGCGCGATTGAGGTCGGACGCGGTGAAGGCCATACATGTCATGCGTAGGCCTTGAACGCGTGCGGGTCCGAACTGTGCGGAGAGGTCGATCTTGCCTTGAACACTCATCGAGCGGCAACCTCTTCCAAATACCGACGACGTGCGCCGGGAGTCAACCCTTCCAGCAGGCCGTCGAACTGCGTGCGCATGTCCAGCTGTGCTGCAGGTTCTGACGTCGGATTCCAAGGCTGACGTTCGACCAACGTCCACGAGACTGGCCGGTGGCTCGCCACAACCTCTGCGGCCGGCTCGGCAATGTATGTCAGGCTGGCGGGAGCGCCAACTACGACCGGGCCCTCTGGTTTCGGCGTGGTCTCAGGATCAAGCAGCACAGGCTTGATCGTGAAGCCCGCCTGCCTTGCCTCTCGAGCGGACCACATGTATCCGGCTGCCGCATGACTGGGTAGGCGCAACAAGAACCGATCGTCGGCACGCGGCTCCAGGATCGTTTCCTCGTCCTCGGGATCGAGCAGCCAGACATCCGCTTCCTTTGGCAACGCAGTTCTCGGCGGAACCAGTGAAGTCTTGATGTCGATGGGTTTTACGGTTGCCAATCGCATCGCGTCACTCGAGGAGAGCAGCCTGTGCGCGTTGAGAGACCACACCATCGCAGTGAAACTCACACCTAGGCGCAAAGAAAGCTGATAGACCACGATGGGGTCGGAGAGAGATTTGATGCCCCACCGCTTGCGATTCATTACCTTGGCAATCAGCCATCTAGGCATCAGCAGGTGATAGGCGAACTCGTTGGCCGCGCGCTCAGTCAGGGCAGCCGTCTTGGAGTACTCGATGTCCTCATCCAGATGCGGTTCGTGCCCGAGAAAATAGTGACCCAGTTCGTGTGCGCAGGTTAGGCGGATCATCCCGATCGGTCGCTCTGAATTCAGCAGGATGCCGGGAACATCGTCTTCTCGCAGGAAGGCACCTAACAACTTCGGAAGCGGGCGCACGAGTACAGTCAGCTCGACCGCCTCGGCCAGCACAAAAGGGTCTATGCGGGTATAGCCATCCTTCGCAATCCGGTCTTTGAAGCCGTATTCGATGGTCAGCTTGCCGGCGCGCTGCGCCGCCTCGAGAAGTTCGGTGCGATCGCTCATTTCCTACCTTTGGAATTCTTTGCACCGCTCACGCGCAAGAAGCTCGCAAAACGAGCGACCTCTTCCAGATCCTTGTCCGACAACCCCTTGAGCGCACGCGCTGCGAACGCGACCTTGCCGACAAGTTCATCGTCAGGCGTCTCGCCCGAGAGAAAGTACTGAACAGATCGCGTGTACAGCTTTGAAAACTGTTCGAGTTCCAAGGCTTCCACCTTGCGCTCGCCGCTCTCGATTCGACTGATTGCCGGCCGCGGAATGTTCAAGGCGGTTGCCACCTCTTCCTGAGACAGACCGAGGTACTCGCGCGCCTCCTTCAGTCTCGCGGCCATTTCAAGTCGTTGGGCATCCCAAGCATCGGCATTCATGACTTCTTGTCCTCAACATACTTGACGACACTGCTGGTGACTTGCTCTATGAATTCTTCTCGCGAGTTGTAGCCCCCCTGTTGGATGACTTCGCCGACCGGAAGCTCTATCCCAACGATTTCCTCTACTTTGATGAGCGCTTCCACCGCCGTTTTCGAGTCCATCGCAGCCACCAACTCGTCAATTGAAGTGGAGTCGGCATCGACTGCGATTGCCTGGTCGTTCCAGAAATCATTCAAATGCGCCTTGATCTCCTCAATCTTCTCGACTTCCATTGCACTACTCCTTGGGCGTGTTAAAAAAACGCACCTTCGATGTAAGAATATCGCACAAGCCGGCGGGCGTCAATGCGGTATGCGCCGATATGGCTTCGCGCTGCGTGGCCTTCACGCTGGTACGCGTTTATGGGCATCCAGCAGACTGAGCGACTTGGCCGCCTTCTCTGGCATTCGGGGGGGCGCCTATCTCGACTTGTGCGTGCCGTTGAGCACCGAGCCCAGTTGGACGCGTGTTGGTTCGAGGGCGAAGGCGGTGCTAGGGAAGCTTACGGGATCCACGGCTCACCACGTCTCTGTGAGATGAGGGTTGAGGCTGTGTGCCAATGCCCCGGGCTGAACGCTTGCAACGACAAACAGACGTTGTGGAAGGGCTAACGCTCTATTGCTGCCTTCTGCGTGATCAGGGAGCGATATCTTGCGCCAACAGGGGCAGGAGAGGTGGCGCGTGGACCTCTAGTCCAATGGGGGGCCAAGCCATGACTTCGCCGCCGTGCACCGTAGGCTCAAATTGCTCAAGCAGCCGAGCCAAACTAAGAGCGCGAAATTCGGCTTGGGTGGGGCTGATTTGAGGCTCTAGATTGGTCATCTGAAAACACCTGCACCTGTTTAAAGTCGCGACGAAGGAGGGACCGGTTTCGCGCTCGCAATCGCGCTCTGATACGCGTGATGCGATTGATCAACTGAGATCGCAGCCGTTTCGTTGTGCTGCACGGGGGTTAGAGCCCAGCCTCGGCAACCAGCTCCGTGACGGATATTCCGATTCCTGCCGCGATCTGGACTATCGCCATGACGCCCGGGTTTTGCATCCCTCGTTCGATGCTGCTCATGTAGGACCGCTCGATTTGACTGCGATGAGCGAGCTCCTCTTGAGAGATGCCCCTTGCCTTACGCGTAGAGCGAATAGCCATCCCAAGCGCCACGAGCGCAGGATCCAGCGCGTATTTGGGCGAAGGGACAGGCATGGACAAAATGGTCCAGCCATGCGTACGATTAAACCACGGATGATCTTCCACATAAAGTGAGAGGCCTTATGTTTCGCGTTCAAGAGCAGTTCGAACTTGTCAGCTCCGCGCTAAGCGCAATGGCCCCCGGAGTTCAGCATTTCCATCTTGTCGAGCAGGTCTTTGAGGTTCCTCTTTGGCTCGTCAAGGTGCGTCCGTCCACCCCTTCTATCGGGGAACGCGTTCGCTGGAACTGCTACCTGGCCACCCGCGCGGCCGACGCATGCGGAATCGTGCTGAGCGGGCAATGGGCACAGTCTCGAGTGCACGTGCTTCTGCCGGGCTACATGACCGCTGACGGTATGCCGACACTAGCTCGATGTGATGCGCTGTGGGAGTGCTGCGCAATCGGCAGGCAGGAGCAAATCAGCTGGCTGTTTGAAACTGATCATGGCCTGTTCATTGATCCCCAGGATGAAGAGATCTCCCTGAGCAGCGCAAACAAGACGCTACGCTGGAAAGACTTCGAGAATGGTCGTGCAGAGCTCTAGCCCTAAAAAGGGGCGGAGTGTGCCGAAATCAGGAGAAACGAGCATGAGCACGAAGGCAGAACGTCGATTTGCGATCGCTCAGGCTCTCGCGAACACTCGCATCGAGGGCCATAGGCCGACGACCGAATTTCTTTCGGATTGCGAAAGTGTGGTCGACGGACGCATGACCTATATCGAGGCCATTCAAGCGAGCTTGTCACGCGCCACGGGCTCGCCGGACGCAAATCAAGCCAGACCCTCTTCGGTGCCTGAAGGCAGTTGATTGCGATGAGCGAGCTGCAAGAGCCTCGCCCGAATTCTGTGTGCAAGGTTGAGCGATGAGTACATCGCTCAACCGGGGCGCCTCCGGCGGCCTGGCAGGGGCCTGAAGGCATAAAAATTAGATCGAGTCGATTTAGTCGGCCGCCTCGTGCACAGAAATACGGCACCTCCGGGCCGAATGGGCCGTCCGTCGAGACTTCAGTCGAAGTGAAACGGGCCGCTGTGATTACTCGGCTCACTTTGCTGAAAAATCGCTTGACTACATCTGATGCGCTTGTTGTTCGGAAACTCCAGCCCCGCGTTCTGGAGCGCCGAACGCACCCTTTCGCGCGCCTCCTTGACCTCGGTTTCCACCAGCCCGACCAGCGTGAAGCTGGGCAAACCGTTCGCCAGATGCACCTCGACAGTGACACTGGCCGCTTCCAGGCCCAGCAAGGCGCGGCTCTGCACCAAAGACAACCCCATTCTTCTCCCTCTCCCCAAGATGGTGCGCCTATCTTCGACATGTCCGCGGTGGTGCGGCGCACCGGATATCTGCAACCACTCGCAACAGACGTTGTAACGATTTGGCTCTCAACCAAGGCGGGGACGGGAGCGGTTATGACCGGTATTTGTGCAGTTTGGCACGCTCCCTGCTTTGAGCCTCACAGGTCCAACAACACACTTGCGAGGAGTTCCCTGATGACGCACCGTACCGCCGCCCAGGCGCTGATCGTTCTGGCCGCTGCATTGACCGCTTCGGGCGCAGCCCTGGCGCAGACAGCAACGACGGATGCCGCAGCAGCACCGGCAGCCGCTCCCGCCCCGAATCTCACGGGCAACGTGTCCATCACCACGAACTACAAGTTCCGTGGCCAGGACCAGGACATGATCGGCAAGAGCGGCTACGCCAAGACCAAGGGCTTCAAGCCCGCCATCCAGGGCGGCCTGGACTACGCCTTCGGCGACAGCGGCTTCTACGTGGGCAACTGGAACTCCAGCGTCAACTGGCTCACCGGTAACAGCATCGAGATGGATGTGTACGGCGGCTACAAGTTCAAGGCCGGCCCGCTGGACATGGACGTGGGCGCACTCAGCTACATCTACCCGGGCAACTCCGCGGGCAACACCACCGAGCTGTACGTTGCGGGCACCTACGCCAACGAAACCCTCGGTTCGTTCACCGCCAAGTACTCGCACACCGTGTCGAAGGACTACTTCGGCTACGCCGGCAACAAGGCCGGCTCGGGCCTGAAGGGCACCAATACCGGCTACCTGAACCTGTCGTACAGCAAGGAAATCGTGCCCAAGGTCACGCTGAAGGCAGCCGTGGGCTACACGAACATGTCCAGCGACATCCGCAGCCTGGGCTACAAGAGCTATGTCGACTACAACGTCGGCGCGAGCTATGACTTCGGCAACGGCCTGTCGCTGACCGGCTCTGTGCAGGGCGCCAACAAGAAGAGCTCGTACCTCGCGGTGGCCAACCCGGGCGTCGACCTGGGCTTCGGCACCTTCGGCCAGACGACCTACTCGCCGAACAAGGCGCGCTTCATCCTCACGCTGACGAAGACGCTGTAATCCATACAACAACGAGGTGCGGCCCAAGCTGCCGCGCCATTCCATTTCCATCCGAAGGAGAAAACTCATGAAGCTGGTCACAGCCATCATCAAACCGTTCAAGCTCGATGAGGTGCGCGAAGCACTGTCGGCCATCGGCGTGCAGGGGATTACCGTCACTGAGGTCAAGGGCTTCGGTCGCCAGAAGGGCCACACCGAGCTCTACCGCGGCGCGGAGTACGTGGTCGACTTCCTGCCCAAGGTCAAGATCGAAGCGGCCGTCTCCGACGACCTGGTCGATCGCGTGATCGAGGCCGTCGAAGGCGCGGCACGCACCGGCAAGATCGGCGACGGCAAGATTTTTGTCTACAACCTCGAACAAGTCGTGCGCATCCGCACCGGCGAAACGGGCCGCGAAGCCCTCTGATCGAGTCCAGGCCCGAAAGAACAACGATTATGAAAAAACTGCTTGTCTCTCTTGCGCTCGGCTTGAGCGTGTTGGCTGCCGGTACTGCCGGCTTCGCGCAAACCCCCGCTGCGGCCACGGCCGAAGCACCGGCCGCGTCGGCATCGGCCCCCGCGGCCGCGCCTGCTGCTGCAGCAGCTCCGGCCGCTGCCGCCGACGCAGCTCCCGCGGCGCCCGCTGCCGCACCCGCTCCGAAGATCGACTCCGGCGACACCGCCTGGATGCTGACTTCGACGCTTCTCGTGATCCTGATGACCATTCCCGGCCTCGCGTTGTTCTACGGTGGCCTGGGCCGCTCGAAGAACATGCTGTCGGTGCTGATGCAGGTCTTCGTGATCTTCTCGCTGATCAGCATCCTGTGGGCCATCTACGGCTACAGCCTGGCCTTCTCCGGTGACGGCAACTTCTTCGGAGGATTCGACAAGATCTTCATGAAGGGCATCACGCAGGAGACCTTCGGCGCGCTGACCACCATTCCTGAATACGTGTTCGTCGCCTTCCAGGGCACCTTCGCGGCCATCACCGTGGCGCTGATCGTCGGTGCGTTCGCAGAGCGTGCCAAGTTCTCGGCCGTGCTGCTGTTCTCGGTGCTGTGGTTCACCTTCAGCTACGTGCCAATTGCCCACATCGTGTGGGGCGGCGGCCTGCTGGGCAAGGACGGCGCACTCGACTTCGCAGGCGGCACCGTGGTGCACATCAACGCCGGTGTGGCCGGCCTGGTCGGCGCCTACATGGTCGGCAAGCGCGTCGGCTACGGCAAGGAAGCGTTCACGCCTCACTCGCTCACGCTCACCATGGTCGGCGCTTCGCTGCTGTGGGTCGGCTGGTTCGGCTTCAACGCCGGCTCGGCTGGTGCTGCCAACGCCGTCGCCGGCCTGGCCTTCATCAATACGGTGCTTGCCACCGCTGCCGCGGCCCTGTCGTGGATCCTGGGTGAAAGCCTGCACAAGGGCAAGGCCTCGATGCTGGGCGCTGCGTCCGGTGCCGTTGCTGGCCTCGTGGCTGTCACGCCTGCCGCCGGTTTCATCGGCCCGATGGGTTCGATCGTTCTCGGCCTGCTGGCCGGCCTGATCTGCCTGTGGGGTGTGGGCGGCCTGAAGCGCATGCTCGGTGCCGACGACGCGTTCGACGTGTTCGGCGTGCACGGCGTGGGCGGTATCCTGGGTGCCATCCTGACCGGCGTGTTCGCGGCCAAGGGCCTCGGCGGCACCGGCGGCGCAACGCCCGACACCTTCGCGATGGGCGCACAGGTCTGGATCCAGATCAAGAGCGTGGCGCTCACCGTCGTGTGGTCCGGCGTGGTTGCCTTCATCTCCTACAAGATCGCCGACCTGACCCTCGGCCTGCGTGTGTCGGAAGAAGAAGAGCGCGAAGGCCTCGACATCTCGTCGCACGGCGAAACGGCTTACAACCGCTGATCTGCTCTGGCCGGGTTGCCTTCGGGCAGCCCCGCCACTGAAACGACCACCACCACCTTTTACAAGAACAATTCTTCGTAACGAGTTTTTCAAGCGAGGTCTCCTTTGGATGTTCAGCCCGCAAGCGCTCCGGCGCCAGCGGGCTTTTTTTTGCCCTTGACCGCGATGGCCGGGGGCACAATCGCGACACCATGTGGACCTCCCTCGAAGACAGCCTCTGCGAACTCGGCGAGTCGCCGTTCTGGCACCCCCAGGAGCGCGCGCTCTACTGGCTCGACATTCCCGGCCGCGCCGTGCTGCGCACCCGCGGCGACATCGGCTCTCCAGATGCGAAGGTCGAGCGATGGCCCTTGTCCACCGAGCCCGGCTGCATGGCGCCCGCGCGCAGCGGCGGCCTCGTGATTGCGCTGCGCGACGGCATTTACCGCGCGCGCGAATGGGGCGGTGAACTGGTCGCGATGGCGCGCGTGGAGCACGACGTGCGCACCATGCGCTTCAACGACGGCAAGTGCGACGCGCTCGGCCGCTTCTGGGGCGGTTCGCTCAACGAAGCCAAGGACCGCGCCAACGCCGCGCTCTATTGCTTCGATGCACGCCCCGACACCGACATCTCGCCCACGCTGACGCAGATGGCCAACGAGTCCACCACCGCCAACGGCCTCGCCTTCTCGCCTGATGCCCGCACCCTCTACTGGGCCGACACCGCCGCGCACGTGGTGTGCGCGTGGGACTGGGACGCCGAGGCCAACTCGCTCTCGCACGCTCGCGTGTTCCACCAGTTCGACGCCAAGCCGGAAGGCTGGACGGCCGATGTGCCGCTGGGCTATCAAGGCCGCCCCGACGGCGCCACCATCGACGCGCAAGGCCACTACTGGGTAGCTATGTTCGAAGGCGCGCAGTTGCTGCGCTTTGCACCTTCGGGCGAAATCGTGGCCTCTGTTCCTGTGCCTGTTCAATGCCCGACCATGCCCTGCTTCGGCGGCGACGACCTGAAGACGCTGTTCGTCACCAGCGGTCGCAAGGGCCGGCCTGCCGCCGAGATCGAGCGACTCCCCGCCTCGGGCACGGTGATCGCGATGCGGGTCGACACGCCGGGCCTGCCCGTGAGCTTCTTCGAAGACTGAAGGCCGAAGAGGGTTTCCAGGCGCGCATGGCCCTGCAGCACATTCCGCCGATCCAGTGCCTGCTGACCTTCGAGGCCGTGGCGCGGCTGCGCCACGCAGGCCGCGCAGCCGATGAGTTGTGCGTCACGCCCAGTGCGGTGAGCCACCGCATCCGGCAGCTCGAATCGCACATCGGCTTCAAGCTCTTCGGCCGCAGCGACTTCAGCCTCACGGCCGACGGTGCGGCCTACCTCGCGAACGTGCGCACGGGGCTTGCTGCGCTGCAGGCCACGCCGCTCGGCGCCAACGCAGCCCAACGCGCCACGCGCCTGCGCATCGCCGTCACGCCGACCTTCAGCCGCCAATTCCTCATGCCGAGGCTGGAGCTGTTCCGCAACATCTATCCAGACATCGAACTGGTGCTGCAGGTGTCGATCCCGCTGCTCGACGTCACGGCCGAGCAGGCCGACCTCGAAGTGCGCTACGGCCCCGGCGGGTACGCCGACTGCGAGCACCGGCTCCTGCTCGAGGAGCAGGTCGTGCCCGCCTGCAGCCCGAGCTACCTCAACGAGTTCGGCCCCTTCACCGGTTTTCGCACTGCGGCGGAGATTGCCAGCGCACGGCTGATCCGCAGCCCGCTCGAACCCTGGGGCACCTGGTTCGCGAGCTGCGGGCTCGACCAGCCCGAGCCGAACATCGGCTCGCAGTTCAACGACCTGGGGCTTGTGTACGACGCCGCGGCCAGCGGCTTCGGCGTGGCGCTGGTACGCCAGAAGATGGGCGCGGCATGGTTCGAATCGGGTCGGCTGGTGGCGCTGTCCGAGCAGGCCGTGCCGTCGCCGCACCGGCACTACATCTGCTGGCAGCCGGGCACGCTCGAGCGCTGGGAATGCGCGGCCTTTGCCGACTGGCTTGAACAGAGCCTGCGCTGAACCCGCGAAGTTCTTTCAAGCGCCCGGCAAAAATCCATCAACCCGGGCCTGCCGCAATGTCCGTAGAGTGCGGGTAGAACCGAGACATCCCGCGAGCAGAAGAAAAGAGGTCGCCGCATGAACGCGCCGCTCACCCCCACGCAAAACGATTCACTACAGAAAACAGAGCGCCAGTCCCAGGTAGTGCGAGCGCTGCAGGCTCATCTGCCAGCCCACGCCCTGATCTGGCACGCAGAAGACACCACCCCCTACGAGTGCGACGGCCTCACCGCCTACCGCGCCCGCCCGCTCGTGGTGGCCCTGCCCGAAACCGAGGCGCAGGTGGCCGCCGTGCTCGAGACCTGCCACCAGCTCGGCGTGCCCGTGGTGGCGCGCGGCGCGGGCACCGGGCTGTCGGGCGGCGCCATGCCGCACACCATGGGCGTGACCATGTCGCTCGCCAAGTTCAACCGCATCCTGAAGATCGACCCGGTGAGCCGCACGGCCGTTGTGCAGTGCGGCGTGCGCAACCTGGCCATCAGCGAGGCGGCCGCGCCCTTCAATCTCTACTACGCGCCCGATCCGTCGAGCCAGATCGCCTGCACCATCGGCGGCAACGTGGCAGAGAACTCCGGTGGCGTGCACTGCCTGAAGTACGGCCTGACCCTGCACAACGTGCTGCGCGTGCGCGGCTTCACCGCCGAAGGCGAGCCCATCGAGTTCGGCGGCGACGCGCTCGACGCGCCGGGGCTCGACCTGCTCGCGCTCGTCATCGGCAGCGAAGGCATGCTGGCCGTGACCACCGAGGTCACCGTCAAGCTGGTGCCCAAGCCGCAGCTCGCGCGCTGCATCATGGCCAGCTTCGACGACGTGCGAAAGGCCGGCGACGCAGTGGCCGCGGTGATCGCGGCCGGCATCATCCCCGCGGGGCTGGAGATGATGGACAAGCCCATGACCGCCGCCGTCGAAGACTTCGTGCGCGCGGGCTACGACCTCGACGCCGCCGCGATCCTGCTATGCGAGTCGGACGGCACGCCCGAAGAAGTGGAAGAAGAAATCGGCCGCATGACCGCCGTGCTGCGTGGCTGCGGCGCCACCGCCATCGCGGTGAGCAGCAGCGAGGAGGAGCGCATGAAATTTTGGAGCGGGCGCAAGAACGCGTTCCCCGCCTCGGGCCGCATCAGCCCCGACTACATGTGCCTCGACTCGACTATTCCACGCAAGCGCCTGGCCGACATCCTTCTGGCCATCCAGGAGATGGAGAAAAAGTACAACCTGCGCTGCTGCAACGTGTTCCACGCGGGTGACGGCAACCTGCATCCGCTGGTGCTGTTCGACGCCAACGACCCCGACGAGCTGCACCGCTGCGAGCTGTTCGGTGCCGACATCCTGGAGACCAGCGTCGCGATGGGCGGCACCGTGTCGGGCGAGCATGGCGTGGGTGTGGAAAAACTCAACAGCATGTGCGTGCAGTTCACCGCCGCAGAGAACGAGCAGATGTTCGGCGTCAAGCGCGCCTTCGATCCCGAGGGCATGCTGAATCCCGGCAAGGTGATTCCCACGCTGCAGCGCTGCGCCGAATACGGCAAGCAGGTGGTGCGCGGGGGCAAGTTGCAGCACCCGGATCTGCCGAGGTTCTGATGGCGATGGATAACAACGCACTCCACCAGGTCGTCGAGCGCATCCGCGCCGCCACCGCTAACGCCACGCCGCTGTGCATTCGCGGCGGCGGCACCAAGGATTTCTACGGCGAGCCGCTGCAAGGCGAGCTGCTCGACACGCGATCGCTCGCCGGCATCACCAGCTACGAGCCGAGCGAGCTGGTCGTCACCGTGCGCGCCGGCACGCCGCTCGTCGAACTCGAAGCGGCACTGGCGGAGAAAGGCCAGTGCCTGCCGTTCGAGCCGCCGTGCTTCGGCAGCAACGGCACCGTCGGCGGCATGGTCGCCGCAGGCCTCAGCGGCCCGGCGCGCGCCAGCGTCGGCGCGGTGCGCGACTACGTGCTCGGTGCCACGATCATCAACGGCCGCGGCGAGGTACTGACCTTCGGCGGCCAGGTGATGAAGAACGTCGCGGGCTACGACGTTTCGCGCGTGCTGGCCGGCTCGCTCGGCACGCTGGGCGTGATCGCCGAGGTCAGCCTCAAGGTGCTGCCCGTGGCGCCCGCCGAGGCCACGCTCGAATTCGCGTGCGGGCAGGCCGATGCGCTGCGGCTGCTCAATGAGTGGGGCGGCCGGCCGCTGCCGCTCAACGCGAGCTGCTGGTTCGAATACGCCGGTGCCGGCGCGCTCTACCTGCGTTTGCGCGGTGCGGTCGCCGCGGTGGAAGCGGCATGCACGCACCTCGGCGGCGAGCGAAAAGACAACGCGCGCGCCGCCGCAGACTGGCAATCGCTGCGCGACCAGCAGCTGCCGTGGTTCGCCACGAACGAAGGCACGGATGCGCTGTGGCGCCTGTCGGTGCCGCAGACAGCGCCCGTGCTCTCGCTCGACGGCACCGCGCCGCTGATCGAATGGCACGGCGGCCAACGCTGGTACAAGGCTGCGCCCGAACAGGCTGCGCGCATCCGCGAGATCGCACGTGCGGCGGGTGGCCATGCCACGCTGTTCAGGCTGCCCGGTTCAGGCACGCAACAAGGCAGCGTCCCGCGCTTCGATGCACTGAGCCCCCCCATCGAACGCATCCATCGCGCGCTGATGCGCGAGTTCGATCCTCACGGCATCTTCAACCGCGGCCGCCTGCTCGCGCCCACGTAAAACAACAAGAACCGACAGACATGCAAACCGAACTCGCCCCCGAATTCCGCGGCACCGACGAAGGCCGAGAAGCCGAAGCCATCCTGCGCAAGTGCGTGCACTGCGGCTTCTGCACCGCTACCTGCCCGACCTACCAGTTGCTCGGTGACGAGCTCGACGGTCCGCGCGGACGCATCTACCTCATCAAGCAGGTGCTCGAGGGCAAGGAGCCCACGCGCAGCACGCAGTTGCACCTCGACCGCTGCCTGACCTGCCGCAACTGCGAAAGCACCTGCCCGAGCGGCGTGCAGTACGGCAACCTGGTCGACATCGGCCGCAAGATCGTCGACCAGAAGGTGCCGCGCCCCGCGATGGAATCGGCGCAGCGCTGGCTGCTGAAGGAAGGCTTGCCGTCGCCGCTCTTCGGCCCCGCAATGAAGCTCGGCCAATCGGTGCGCGGCCTCCTGCCCGAGGCGCTGAAAGCCAAGGTGCCCGCGAAGCAGGACGCCGGCGCATGGCCCACCGCCACGCATGCGCGCAAGGTGCTGATGCTCGCGGGCTGCGTGCAGCCGTCGATGATGCCCAACATCAACAGCGCCACCGCGCGCGTGCTCGACGCGGCCGGCATCCAGGCCGTGATTGCGCCAGCGGCCGGCTGCTGCGGCGCGGTGAAGTTCCACCTCAACGATCAGGACGGTGGCAAGGCGCAGATGCGCGCCAACATCGACGCGTGGTGGCCCTTGGTGGAGCGCCGTCCTGACGAAGGTGGAGTCGAGGCCATCGTCATGAACGCCTCGGGCTGCGGCGTCACCGTGCGCGAGTACGGCCACATCCTGCAGCACGACGCGACCTACGCGCTGAAGGCCGCGCGCATCAGCGAACTCACGCGCGACCTGAGCGAACTGCTGCCCGACCTCGTGCCCGCGCTGAAGGCCCGCGTGAAGGCGCCTGCGGGCGTGGTGGCCTACCACCCGCCGTGCACGCTGCAGCACGGCCAGAAGCTGCGCGGCGGCGTCGAGACGCATCTGCGCGCGCTCGGCTTCGATGTGCGCGTGGCAATGAACGAATCGCACCTGTGCTGCGGCTCGGCCGGCACCTACTCGGTGCTGCAGCCCGAGCTGGCCTATCCGCTGCGCGACCGCAAGCTGGGCCACCTGAAGCAGCTGCAGCCCACCACCATCGCGTCGGCCAACATCGGCTGCATCACGCACCTGCAAAGCGGCAGCGGCGACACGCCGGTGCGGCACTGGGTCGAGCTGCTGGACGCGGCGCTGTCTGACAAGGCCTGATCGCACAAGCAGGAGGGTGTTGGTCCGACTCGCGCGGAGCCGGTTCGCGGCGCATCATGGCTGCACCGAATCTGCAAGGAGCCAGTGCCATGTCCCATGTTGTCGCATCCCTTATTCCTTCCACGCTGCGGCGCGTGCTGTTGGCTTGCGCCTGCATGGCCGGCGCGATGGCCGCGCAGGCCCAAGGCGCCATGCCGCCCTGGCAGGGCGCGGGCCCGGCGCGCTATGTGTGCGGTGGTATCGGCTCCGACGAATCGACAGCCATGCGCGCCGCCATGAAGGACCATCCGCTGGCATTGCTGTTCGCGCGCGCCGATGGCGCCTATCTGGCGAATGTCGACGTGACGATCAAGGGCGGCGACGCCAACAACGCTGCCGCACTGGCATTCCGCGCCAGCGGCCCGGTCTGCCTGGTGGACCTGCCGAACGGGCGCTACGTGATCGATGCGGCCATGCCCGGTGGCGCAGCCAAGACCCAGACCGTGACGGTGGGCAGCGGCTCGAAGACGGCCGACTTCAGGTTCTGAGCGGCCTGAACGGGGGCAGGGGGCTTCAGCCCGCCGCCAGCGCGGCCTCGACGTCGCGCGTGAGCGAGGCTGGCGTGTCCAGCGGCGCATAGCGCTTGAGCACGGTGCCGTCGCGCCCGACCAGGAACTTGGTGAAGTTCCACTTGATGGCCGTGCTGCCCAGCAGGCCCGGCTTTTCCTTGGTGAGCCACTGATAGAGCGGCGCGGCGTTGCTGCCGTTCACGTCGATCTTTTCCATCATCGGAAAGCTCACGCCATAGTTCTTGGTGCAGAAGGCGCCGATTTCCTCGTTGCTGCCCGGGTCTTGCGCGCCGAACTGGTTCGACGGAAATCCCAGCACCGTGAGCCCCTGGCCGGCGTACTTCTCATGCAGTGCCTCCAGCCCCGCGAACTGCGGCGTGAAGCCGCATTTGCTGGCGGTATTGACGATCAGCAGCACCTTGCCCTTGAAGGCGGAGAGCTTCACCGGCTTGCCGTCGATCTGGTTGGCCTCGAAGTCGTAGACGCTGGTCATGCTGTTGTTCCTCAGATGGGAGAAGAGGCGCGATCATCGCGCCGCGCGGGCGTTCGTGCAAACGCTGCCCAGACGGCGCCCAGCACGATCAGCGCGCCGCCGGCGAGGATGCGCGGGCTCATGTCGGCCGCGCCCAGCGCCACCGACGACACGCTCGCGAACAACACCTCCGACAGCATGATCACCGAGGTTGCGGCGGCCGCGAGCCGTGCCGCACCGTACTGCAGGCACACATTGGCGAAGACGAAAGCTATGCCCAGCGGCACCGCCCAGCCAAGCCAGCCCGGCGATGCGTGCAGCGGCGAATCGAACGCGCCGAGCGCGGTGCCGCCCAGCGCCGTGACGCCGGCCACGAAGGCGCAGCCGCAGAACATTGCCAGCGCGCGCGACTCGCCCGGGGCCTGCCGCAGATGGCGCAGCGCGATGTTGGTAACGGCAAAGCCGAAGCCCGCCGCCACGCCCAGCCAGTCGGGCAGGCTCGACGGCACCGGCCAGTCGGCGCCTGGCGCCTTCAGCACCACCACCACGCCGGTCAGCGCCAGCGCCACGCGCGCGAGCGCGCCGCCGGTCGGCCGCTCGCCCAGCAGCAGCCAGCCCAGCAGCACGCTCCACAGCGGCATCAGATAGAACAGCAGCACCACGCGCACCACGTCGCCCTGCGTCACGGCCCAGTTGAAACCCACGTTGGTGAAGCCGGCCGCGAAGCCCAGCACCGCCAGCATCGGAAAGGCCGCGAAGCCTTTCCACGCGTGCCGGCGCATGAGGCCCATCACGGTCGCGATGGCCAGGTAGATGAGGCAGGTGGCCCACAGCGGATGCATGCCGTGGCTTGCGATCTGGCGGAAGGGGAACCACGAAACGCCCCAGACGAAGGCGTTGAAGATCAGGGCGAGCGCGGGCATGGTGGCGTTGGAAAAGGGGGAGCGCCGGGCGCGCCGGCCGTTTCACCAACGCGGGCGCGCGCTGTCAGTGATGCTTGTCGCTGCGGGCGATGGCCAAGAGGTGCTCGACCTCTTCAGGGTACTTCTTCAGGTTGTTCTCGTGCCAGCGCTTGATGAGCCACATGCAGCCCGCCACCACCAGCCCGAACGCGCTGATTGCGCCATAGGCCGAGAGGCCCAGCCCCGTGCACACGCTGTAGAAACCGCCCAGCAGAAGAATGCAGGCCTGCTCGTTGAAGTTCTGCACCGCGATGGAGCGGCCCGCGCCCATCAGGTTGTGGCCGCGGTGCTGCAGCAGCGCATTCATCGGCACCACCAGGAAGCCGCCCAGGCCGCCCAGCAAAATCAGGAACGGCACCGCCAGCCACACGTTGCTGATGAAGTTCATGCAGATCACCATCAGCCCCATCGCGATGCCCATGGGTATCACACGCGTGGCCATGTCCAGCCGCATGCGCATCGAGGCCACGATGGCGCCCACGGCCGTGCCGATGGTCACCACGCCCGTCAGCGCCGAGGCCTGCGTGGTGTTGTAGCCCAGCGCCAGCGAGGCCCAGGCCAGCACGATGTACTTGAGGTTGCCGCCTGCGCCCCAGAACAGCGTGGTGGTGGCCAGCGAGATCTGGCCGAGGCGGTCGCGCCACAGGCGGGCATTGCAATGCCAGAAGTCGGGCAGCAGCGCGGCGATGTTGCGCGCCATGCCGTGCTCGGGGTTGGAGCGCAGCGGGCGCATCTCGACGCCGGTGTGCGGAATGCGCGTGTTGAACCAGGCCGCCAGCACGTAGACGAAGATCAGCACCGCGATTGCGGCCTCGGCCGGCGTGTCGATGCCGGTGTCGATGAACGGGAGATCGAATGCCAGCAGCTTGCTGGAGATGGAATGCCCCACCAGCGTGCCGCCCAGCACGATGCCCAGCAGGATCGACGCGATGGTCAGCCCCTCGATCCAGCCGTTGGCCTTGACCAGCTGGGACGCCGGCAGCAGCTCGGTCAGGATGCCGTACTTGGCCGGCGAATACGCCGCGGCGCCCAGCCCCACGATCGAATAGGACAGCAGCGGGTGCGAGCCGAACAGCATCATCAGGCAGCCCACCACCTTGATGGCATTGCTGATGAACATCACCTTGCCCTTGGGCAGGGCGTCGGCAAAGGCGCCCACCAGTGGCGCCAGCACCACGTAGAAGACCGCGAAGATCGGCACCAGTGCCGCGCGCTGCCATTCAGGCGCGCCCGAACTTCGCATGAGATCGACGGCAACAACGAAAAGCGCTTGGTCGGCCAGCGACGAAAAGAACTGGGCCGACATGATCGTGTAGAAACCGCGCTTCATCGATGGGCTGGCTGGCCAGAGGGTCTGCTGGCGGTAGTGAAAAAGTGTCGCGTTGCGGGCGAATGGGCGGTTATAGCACGGGGGTGCGACGCGGAATCCGGCGTCCCCACGGTGTTCGACCTCATTCCCGAAGATGCTAAAACGTGGTCTGCATTGTCCCCGAGTCTCTCCCGGAACCACCCATGCCGCGTCCCATACTCGCCACTGTCCACACCGACGCCCTGCGTCACAACCTCGACCGGGCGCGCCGCTCGGCCCTCGAAGCCCGCGTCTGGGCCGTCGTCAAGGCAAATGCCTATGGCCATGGCATCGAGCGGGTCTATGAAGGATTGCGCGGCGCCGACGGCTTCGCGCTGCTCGATCTGGCCGAGGCCGAGCGCGTGCGCGCCCTCGGCTGGCGCGGCCCGGTGCTGCTGCTGGAAGGCGTTTTCGACGCCCGAGACCTGGAGCTGTGCTCGCGGCTGGACCTCTGGCACACCGTGCATTGCGACGAGCAGATCGACATGCTCGCCGCCCACAAGACCCTGAAGCCGCAGCGCGTGTTCCTGAAGATGAACTCGGGCATGAACCGCCTGGGCTTCACGCCCGAGCGCTTCGGCTCCGCCTGGACCCGTCTCAACGCGCTCACGCAGGTCGACGAGATTTCGCTCATGACCCACTTCAGCGACGCCGACGGCGCGCGCGGCATCGGCCACCAGTTCGAGACCTTCGAGCGCGTCACCCGCGACCTGCCGGGCGAACGCTCCATCGCCAACAGCGCCGCCACCCTGCGCCATGCCGACCAGACGCGCGGCGACTGGGTACGCCCCGGCATCCTGCTGTACGGCAGCGCGCCCGACTTTCCCGAACACGATTCGGCGCACTGGCAGCTGCAGCCCACCATGACGCTCTCGACCCAGCTCATCTCGGTGCAGACGCTGAAGGCCGGCGACACCATCGGCTACGGCTCCAACTTCACGGCCGAGGGCCCGCTCACCATCGGTGTGGCGGCGGTCGGCTATGCCGACGGCTATCCGCGCCACTGCAACACCGGCACGCCGGTGCTGGTGAACGGCGTGCGCACCCGCATGGTCGGCCGCGTGAGCATGGACATGATCACCGTGGACCTCACGAACGTGCCCGACGCGAAGTTCGGCAGCGAGGTCACGCTGTGGGGCAAGTCGGCCAAGACGGGGGCCGTGCTCCCCATCGACGAAGTCGCGCGAGCCGCGGGCACCGTCGGCTATGAATTGATGTGCGCCGTGGCGCAGCGCGTGCCGTTCGCTCCCGTCGAAGGTCAATGAAGATCCTTTCCGACTGGCGCTCCGTGCGCCTGTGGGAAACGCAGGTCGAACGCGACCTGCATCGCGACTACAGCCTGCGCACGCACGGCATCCTGATCGGCACCTTCACGCTGCTGCTGATGTGGGGCGTGTCGGCGCTGCAGATGCACCTGCTGCATGTCGATTCGCTGGCGGTGCGCTACTTCCTCACGCTGGGCGTAGGGTACCTGGGCTATCTGCTGGTGCTGCGCTGGTGGGCCAGGCGGCTGGTCGAGGGCTGCAAGACGGACTTCGATGTCGATGCGCCCGACGTCGACTTCGGCAGCGGACGCGGCGGCGGCTCCCAGAGCCACGTGAGCGTCGGCGATGCCCATGGCGGTGGTGGTGACGGCAGTGCCCTGTCCGATGTGGCGAGCGGTGCGCTCGAAGTCGCCGGCTCCGCGGACGAAGGCGCGATCATCGTCGTGCCGGTGGTCGCGATCTTCCTGATCTGCGTGGCCATCTTGTTCGGCGCCGGCTCGCTCGTGCTGCTGTACTTCAGCTGGGACGCGCTGCTGGCCGTGGCCATCGAAGTCGCCTTCTCGTACGTGTCGGCCCGCGCCGCGGTGCGCGTGGCGCGCGAAGGCTGGCTCATGGCCGCCGTGCGGCTCACGTGGAAGCCGCTGCTGGGTGCGGTCGCGAGCGCGGTGATCCTCGGCGCGCTGCTCGATCACTTCATGCCGCAGGTCAATTCCTTGCCCGAGGCGGTGCGCGTTCTGCTGAAGACGCACTGAGCGCATCGAGCAGGTGCTCGATCAGCACCTTGCATTTGGGAGCGGCGAAGCGGTTGGGCGGGTACAGGATGTACGCGTGTCCGTGGTAGTTGCCCTGGAACTCCCAGTCCGCCAGCACGCGCACCACGCTACCCGCGTCCAGTGCATCGCGTGCGATGAACGCCGGCACGCAGGCGATGCCCAGGTCCGCCAGCGCGCCTTCGAGCCGCACCTCGCTGTGGTTGGAGATGTAGCGGCCGCGCACGACGACTTCGGCGGCTTCTTCGCCCTTCTTCCTGAATCGCCAGTGGTTGTCCCGCTCGTGCTCGCCGAGCGACAGGCAGCTGTGCGCGAGCAGGTCGCCCGGATGCCCGATGGCCGCGTGCCGCGCCAGGTACGCCGGCGTTGCGCACAGGATGTGTTCCACCGTCATCAGCTGCCGCGCCACCAGCCCTTCGGGCGGCTCCGTCGTCAGCCGCACCACCAGATCGACGCCCTCGCGGATCGGATCGATGTCGCGGTCGGCCACGATGAGCTGCACGTCCACTTCCGGATAGCGCCGCAGGAAGTCGAGGATGTGCCGATGCAGCACGCGCCGCGCAAAGGCTTTCGGCGCACTGATGCGCACCAGCCCGCTCGGCCCGGCTGCGAACTGCTGCCCGATTTCCATCGTGCCCTGAGCCGCCAGCACCAGCTCGCGGCAGCGCGCGAAGGCCTCGGCACCGGGCTCGGTCAGCCGCAGCTGGCGCGTCGTGCGCTGCAGCAGCTGCACGCCGATCTCCTTTTCGAGTCGCTTCACCTGCCGGCTGGCGGCCGACGGCGTCATGCCCAGCAGATCGGCCGCTGCCGAGAAGCTGCCCAGCTCGGCGACCCGCAGGAAGGTCACCATCTCCGGTAGCACGTTGAGAAATGAATTCGTTCCCACGACGCAATAGTCCTGTTCCGGCCGATGGCTGTGCGGCCCGGGTGATGCCCAGAACAATTCCCTCTTTGGTTGTTCATGGACGGCGGGCCGACAGTATGGATTCAAAGAAGCGGGCAGGCATTGGGGCGGGCGTCGGCCTGGCCGAAATCATGCTGTTGCTGGTGGCCGCGGTGTGGGGCGGAAGCTATGCGGTGGCCAAGCAGGCGACGCAGCAGTTGCCTGTGCTGGAGTTCATCGCTCTGCGCTTCGGGCTGACCTTCGTCGTGCTGCTGCCCGCGCTGAGGCCGCTGTTCAACGCGCAGTGGCGGCAGGGCCTCATGGCAGGCGGCCTGCTCGGTGCGAACCTGCTGGCGATCTTCGTGTGCGAGACCTTCGGCGTGTCGCTGACCACGGCGAGCAATGCGGCGTTCCTCATCAGCCTGTGCGTCGCGCTCACGCCATTCGTCGAATGGTGGCTGCTGGGCCAGCGGCCGGCGCGGCGCATGTTCTGGGCGGCGGGCCTGTCGGCGCTGGGGGCCACGATGCTGTCGGCCACCTCGCCCGCGGATCTGTCGGTCGGCTGGGGCGACGGCTTGATGGTGATCGCCGCCTTCCTGCGCGCCGTGATGGTGTGCATGACGCGGCGGCTGGCCGGGCGGCACTCGATGCCGGCGCTGACGTTGACTGCCGTGCAGGCGGGCGTGATGGCTCTCGGCGCAGCGGCGATCTCGCTCGTCGCCTCGCCGGCCCATGGCGCATGGCACATGCCGCCGGCCGCGGCATCGTTCTGGTGGGGCATGGCGTACCTCGTGCTGCTGTGCACCGTCTTCGCATTCTTTGCGCAGAACCATGCTGCCTCGCGTTCGAGCCCGAGCCGGGTGTCGTTGCTGATGGGTAGCGAGCCGGTGTTCGGGGCGCTGATCGCGATGTACGGGTTCGGCGAGAGGATCGGCCCCTGGGGATGGGCGGGGGGCTTGCTGATTGTTGTCGCAGCTTGGTGGGTGACGTCGGATCGCCCTACACCGCGCGAAACACCTCCGGAAAATCGCCCGTCTTCTGCCCGTCGCGCCACGCAAGGCCCGCGGTGTCCAGCGGTCCGGGCATCGGCGACGGACGATGCTTCAGCGTGAGCTCGTCATCGGCATAGAGGATGGCAAAGGCCCTGCGCTTCTCGTTGAAGTTCACGCCGGGGCCGGCATGGTGCAGCGCCCGGTAGTTGAAGACCACCACGTCGCCCGGGTCCACCTCGTAGCCCACGATGTCGAAGGCGCTGCGATTGGCTTCGATGTCCGGCAGTTCGAACTCATCGTCCAGCACCTCGATCTTGCTGCCGCTCAGCCCATAGTGCGTTTTCCAGAGGTGCGAGCCGCGCACCACCTCGATGGCGGTTTCGCGCGGCATGTGGTCGACCGGCATCCACACGCGCACGATGCGGTGGCTGTCCGCCAGTCCATAGGACGTGTCCTGGTGCCAGGGTGTCTCGGCCGCCGGGCCGCGGCCCTTGTAGAACAGCTGGTCGTAAATCCAGCGCAGCCGTCTCGTCACGGTCAGCTGCTTGGCGATCTCGCCCGCGCCTGACTCGAACACCACGCGCTGGAGCATGCCGTTCTTCACCGAAGGCATCTGGTCGATCAGCAGATAGAGCGGGTCGGCATCCACCACGGTCGCGTAGGGCGAAGGAGCGCGGCGCTGCTGCTCGATGCCGTCCTGCGCCAGCTGGATCCATTCGGGCGAGATGATCTTGCGCAGGCACACCACGCCATCCCTCAGGAACCGAAGGCGCTCGTCGATGCTTACGCTGCGAAGCAAAGGGTTGCTCATAAAGATCTCCAAGGCCTGCTTGCCCGTTTTCAGGCACTCTCCCCTGTCGTTGTCGCTCGCATGAAATAGAACAGCCAGCCGATCATCAAAGCGGCCATGCAGGCGAAGCCCCATGTCATGGCGCGGATGGTCTGGATGTATGAGATGGGTGGCGTTGCCGCGAACATCAGAATGGCGAACACCACGGCGCCGACGATCGAGCACAGCAAGAGGGCACCTGGCCGTGCGGCCGCCCTGAAGCCCGTCCGCAGGCACATGGTCAGCCCGAAGATCGCGGGCGCATAGAAGAAGGGGGAAAAGTCCATTCCCTTGTAGTTCGGGCCGAATGCCAGGACGACGAGGCGGGGCCCCAGCAGGCCCAGCAAGACGCCGACCCCTTCGGCAATCACGAACCCGAGCAGCACGAACTTGATGAAATCGCGGAAGGCCTTTTTTCGTCCTTCGGAATTCCAGTTCGCCGCCAGTTGCGGAAGCAGGTAGTAGCCAAGCGCCGACAGCACGTACTGCATCGGCAGCAGGAAGGTGATGTAGATCTTGAGCAAGCCACCCTGCTCGGAGTCTGCCGAAGAGCCGAGCAGCAGGATGGCCCCTCCCGTCATGATCCAGCTCATGAACTGGGAGAGGCTGGCCTTCCAGCCATAAGCCATCGATTCGCCGACCGTCAGCCCTTGCGCGGCTTTCGCTGCCGGAAGCGGAAGCATCACGTTCCCCGCATTCCTGAGCACCAGAAAAAGAAACGGAACCTGGATGATGGAAATCAGCAGCAGGGCTTCCATCCATGTCGCGGGCTTTTCGGCTTTCAGGATGGCGACATACCCCACGCTGACCAGCACACCGGTAATGCAAAGAATTCCGTACCGCCGCCCCGTGAGCAGGAGGCTGCGCGAGATCCAGAAGATCTCGTAGCCGACGATCAAGGCCACGCCCACCCAGTGCAGCTGCCCGGGAAAAGCCGCCACTTGCCAGGCCGCGTACCCCAGAAGAGAAAAAAGAACCACCAGAGCCCATGAGAGCCATGCCGCGGATCGATGCGCGTAGTAGCGCTTGATCAGCAAGGGCTCATGCACCATGGCCATGTGCAGGATGTATTGAAAGCTGCTCACCGCCAGGAATGCGGAGGCAACGCCGAAATCCGAAGGCGAAAGCACGCGGGCCAGCGCAAAGCTCAGCAGCAGTTGGCTCGCGCTGTATATGCATTGGTCTGCAACGGCGTAGATCGGACCACCAAGACGCTTTCTGAGTCCGGACAGATGCTTCATCCCGTTCAGTCCGATATGGACAGCAAAACGGGATTGGCAGTCGCCTTCACAGAAAAGCTCCCACCCGACGGGCTTCCGCAACTGCCTTCACGCATCTGGGGGAAGAAGTCGACGCGCGTGCATTTCTTGCCGCTGCCCGCGGGGACCGACGCGGTTTGTTCCGGGCCCTGTGTCCAGACCACGTGCAGCAAGGACTCGCCGCGACGCAGCACGAGCTGACTCATGCCCTTGGCATCCTGGTACGACACCTTCTGGGAGTGCCTGGCGATCTTGAGAAATTCGGTCAGCGCGGAGTAGGCCTCCTTCTTTTCTCCGGCTTTGGACTTGATTCCGAAGTTGTCTTCCTTCGAAAAGTAAGACTGCCCCCTGTCGCGCCAGGAGTAGAGGTTCAGAAGCTTGATGCCCGCGGCGGCATTGATCAGGTACTCCCTGAAGATCAATGAAGCCTGGGCGTTGCGGTCGCGAACCGGCATGTACGAGGCGTAGCCCCATTCCGAAGCGACGATGCCGGTCTTCTTCAGCTGCCGCTGGTCCAGTTGCGCACGCAGCTTCTGGTAGTCGGCCAGCGCCGTTTCGGGAACCGAGCGGTATGGATGAATCGAGATGTCCGTCAGGCAGTCGGTCCTGGCGGCCGAGACAAAGGCATCTTCCAGCTCCGAAGGAACCTTGCCTCCGGCGAAGGGCAGCTTCGCGAAGCCGTATCCGATGACGATGTTCGGCTGGATCTTTTGCTGCGTCAGCTTGTTGCACAGCTCCGACGAGGCGGTGCCGAAGTTCGAAAGGAGGCTGGGCTGCAGGAATGTCTTGTTGTCCGGCTCGTTCCATATCTCCCAGACGGCGACATCGGTGGTGTGCGCCTTCATGAAGTCGCTCGCAAAGTCCGCGAACATGGTTTCCCTGCTGCGGTTGCCACCACGCAGGTCCGAGGGCTCGTGCCCCCAGATTTCGCGGCCACCAAACAAGGTGACGATGGCTTCGAGCCTGGCCTTGCGCACGCGCTGGATCAGGCCCGGGTAGTCGATCAAATTGGGGTTGACGCTTTTCAGCGGTGGCCGCACGCCGAACCGCACGAACTCGAAACCGGCCGCACGTATTTCATGCAGGTCGTCGTCCGTGATGGTCGCGGGATCGATCTGCACGCTCAGCGCAACCGGGTACTCCGAGGTAAGGCCGTCGATGCCTCTGGCCTGGGCCGGGCTGATGACGGACGCAGCAATGAACAGCAAGGTGCCCAGCGCTCGGGCAAGCAAACCAGAAATCCTCATGGCAGAACCGACTCCTTGTACAGATCGACGATGGCGGCGTTCATTCGCTGCGAAGTGAACTTCTCTTCGAAGATCTTTCGCCCGGTCTGTCCCATCTGCCGCAGGGTTTCATTGGGGATGCCGTCGATTTCCCGCAGCATCCGGTCCATCTGCTCCAGGGAAAAGAGCCGGCCGCTCCTGTCGTCTTCAACGATGTCGACAAGACCGCCCACGGCGGACGCAAAAACCGCCTTGCTCCTCGCCATTGCTTCGACTGCAACGAGCCCGAAGCCTTCCCATCTCGACGGAACGATGATGGCGTCGCAGTCCTGGTAGACGGCGTCCAGCTCGTCTTTTTCCAGCCAGCCCTTGAACTCGACCCGATCGGCCTTGGCAAGAAAAAGATCATTCCGCACGGCATCGCCGACGACGATCAGCTTGAAATTCGGCTTCACCCTGTTGTACGAGTCGAGCAGGACGTCGATTCCCTTTTGCCGGTCGAGCCGGCCGACGAACAGGACCTTTCGCGGGCTGTGTTCGGCTTCACCAGGCAGCAATTGACTCGGCAGCCTGGGACTGACGGAATCGATCCCGTTGGGAATGCATGTGCATCGCCTGATGCCGGATTTCGACGCGATCCTGACCTCATGGCGGCTGATGCAGATGATGGCGTCGCTGCGCGAGGAAAGCAGCCGCTCGATCCATCGGTAGGCCGACTTCTTGTAGCGGGACGCAGCCTGATCGAAGGCCCAGCCGTGGGAGCAATAGACGATCTTCACCTCGCTGGGTATCTGCCCGAGCATGGCCATGACCCGGACGATGCCCCCTGCAATCGAGCTGTGCAGGTGGAGCACGGAGGGGCGCTCCGATTCGATGATCTTCTTCACGCGCGCGGCGTAGCCCACCAGGGACAGGGGGCTGCGGGCGGTGGGCACCACGTGGGCGCTCTCGGGGGTCAGCCAATCGACCGTTCCAGGCAATATGAACTTCACCTGGCTGATTTCCGGCGAGTTCTTCTGGAAATTCGAAACGATCCGAAGATAAGTTTCCAACCCACCCTTGAGCGTTTCGGCAACGTGCAGTACTTTCATGGAGATTCGCTCCTCAGATCAATGCGTGGGTTCCGGCGATGACTTCGGTCTTCAATTCGTCCAGTCTTCTGCGGTCGGCATTTTTTTCGTTGAGCAGATTCAGTACGGAGGCCTTCAGCTCTTCCCGGCGGGGGGACAGGCCGAACAGATACTGGGTTCGGTCCGTCAGCTGGAAAAAGGACTCGACCTTCTTGTCCCAATTCATCCCGATAGAGGGAATGTTCAGGCTGTAGGCGACGATGTTTGCGTGCAGCCGGTGCGCCGCAATGCACGAGCAGGCGCTGATCAGCGCAACAAGATCGTCGGGGCGCCTGGGAACGACGAACGAGAAGCCCGGCGCGGCTGCCCGCGAAGAAGAAATCTCGGCAAGGATCTTGTTGTCCTCCGCCGCGCCGTTCGTGAAATACAGCACTCGCGCGCCTTCCGCCTGCAATGCTTCGGCCAGACCAGAGAAGAATTCCGCCGACCCGCTGGTGCGCGTGTCTCCGTATTCGGAATTCATCACCAGCGCATCGAGGCTGCTGACGCAGATTCCCACGTCCCACTTCTTGTCCGGAGAAAGCTCGTTCGAAAAAGCGCTCGCGCAAACCAGCGCGGGGTCGGGAACGACCTTGATCTCGCTGCGCGGAATGTCGAAGAACGCGTGCAGGTTGTTCGCCGAATCCACATCGCGCGTCGCGTAGAAAACGGGGGCGGCATTCTTGAGGAATTTCTTGACCAGAAATTTCCCCCAGAACGACCATTTGGCCGTGACGCCAACCGAGACCACCGCGACCTTCTTGCCGAGAAGCAACCTGCTCAGCAGAAACAGCTTGGCGGGAAAGTTCAGCGCCACGTCGCAGAACAGCTGGCCGCCGCCGATGAGGACCAGATCCGCGTCATCTACTGCAGCTTTCCATTGCCTGCGCCAGCCCAGGAGGTAGTTCTTGAGGCAGTACGCAAAAACGATTGCCGATCGCATCAGGGCCGGCATCTTCTGGAAGATTTCGAATGCGCCGCCGCCGCGCAGATTCGATTCGTCGAACGCAACGCGGCCGGCGATGTCGAGGAACTCCACCTTCGCCTCCGGATATTTCATGCCGGCGATGTGAGCCAGCGACGCCGCGATGACCCCGTCACCCAGGTTGTCGCTGTACGGCACCGCACAAATCAGGATTTTTTTCATCTGGAGACTGCTTTGTTCTCGGAAACTTTGATGGCAATGATGTAGAGCATTACGGAAGTCAAATGCCTGGTGAAGCTGCCGAGATCTGGTTCAAATATCAATTGCACAAGAATGTGCGCTATGAAAAGGCTGCCGAAAAAACGTGGCTCGAACCGATCCGGATCGCGCTTTGACTTTCGCCGGGCCCTGTACAGAATGATCAGCATGGCTGCGATCATCAATTGCATGAACGCGTCGCTCGCAGTCTGAAAATAAAGAACCGGCGTGATCAGCACCGTTGCTGCATAGACGTAATTGACCAGGAAGCCGGGGCCGGTGGCGGGAGACGCAATATTGGTAAAGGCCGTTCTGTTGTCGCTGCCAATTTGTTCCGCGTAGGCATTCGAGGTATCTCGCGGCGATTGAAGCGTCTGCAAAATACTGGAAGGCGCCGCCATGATCGCGCCGACGACCACGATGGCGGCCAGAATGTGATATTTAAGAGGGCGTCGCCACAGGTAATAGACCATGAAGAACACGCCGACAATCAACAAATAATATTGCCGTACAAAGACCCCGTAGATCGCGTAAAGAAAAAGGAAGGCACCGACGGTAAGTACTTTCGACGTTCGAAAATAGATGGTCGAAACGGTAATGAACATGGTCATGATGAGCACGACCGTCTCCTTGGACGGCGCAAACATGTTCAGCATGATGCAAGGCGCAATCAGCAGCAGCCTGGCGAAAAAGTCGCCGGTCTTGCGAACGTCGTGAGTCGCGAAAAACAAAAATATGATGCTCACGCCGCAGGTGAAAACGTCCAGGTTGTCGACCCCGATAACGGCGAACAGGGCGGCGGTGACTGCGAACGAGTTGTCCATGTCGCCCGTGCCGCCGTAATTGAGGATCTCGATGATCTTTGCCGAGTCCACGCTCCATTTCTCGGGGAGCATTTCCCTGAAATATGCGTAGATGATCGTGTACACGAGCACGATCAGTATTCCGGCAATCGAGAATTGATTGAAGCGGCGCGTGCTTCTTCTTCTCACCGCCGGTCCCGGAATGGCGTGGCTCATCCGCATGTGGATTCCAATCCAATCATTTCGAAAGCGAAGGAAAATCTGTCCGGCCGGCCCGGCCGGAGCCGATCATCCGGGACCGATGAAATTCATCGGGACCCGTGACCGGCAGCAACCACCCAGATGGTTCTGAAGAAGATGTCCACGTCCTTCCCGACGGAAAGGGTCTCGACATACCTCACGTCCAACGCAACGCGTGCGTTGTAGGTCAGCTGATTGCGACCGCTGACCTGCCACAGGCCCGTGATTCCGGGGCGGACAGCGCAGTAGTGCGACCAGTTCTGGCCGTAGAGCTCCCTCTGCTCGAGCATGCAGGGGCGAGGGCCAATGAGGCTCATGTCGCCTGTCAGCACGTTCCAGAATTGCGGCAGTTCGTCCAGGCTGGTCTTGCGGATGAATTTGCCGAAACGCGTGATCCGTGGATCGTCGTCCAGCTTTTGGTATTCATCCCATTGGCGGCGTGCCTCTGGATTGCTTTTCAGATGTTCCTCGAGCACCTGGGCCGAATTGGCGATCATCGAGCGGAATTTGTAGAACCTGAATATTCGTCCGTCTTTTCCGTAGCGCGACTGGTAATACAAAACCGGAGATCCGGAGCTGATCAGCACGAAGAGGCCGATCAGCACGAAGAGCCAGCCGAATGCGGCAAAAAAGAACAGCGCGGCGGCAATGTCTACCGACCTTTTCCCTAGCCGCAGTACGGCCGGATGATGAATTCCGGTTTGCGAGCCGCCTCGGGACATTTCACCGCTTGCGTCCGAAATATTCCAGCCTTGCGGTACCAGCGATTCTTCAGGGTGGAGATTTCCCATGGGATTTCTCCGCCCGGATTTGAAGCGCGACAAGATTTCTCGTCGAAATGATTTCATTTTTGACGCACCTTTCCTCACGCAGGCAAATGCCTGCATGTCCTCTGTTATGGCCTTGGTTTTTTGGCCGAGACGACCCGCACAAATGCCTCGTAGGATCTGCAATGCAGAAACTATTGCGCGGCCAAATGACTCGATGAAGGCAATACAAATGGACTAATCGCCATTTGTAGTGCCTTATTACTCCGAATACTAATTGAGTATTTAATCGATGAGTTGGAACAAAATTCCATGCTCATGATTTTGAATTTAACTCCAAATTTCGCGGTCTAGGTGGAATCCCTGTTGGTATTGTATGTATATTGTAAATGCTTGTAAGCACCATATTTGTAACTCCCGCTTCCAGCGTGGCGGCGAGTTAGATCAATAGCATTCAGAATTACGCCATTTACCGTGCGACCTGCATGCGCAAGTCTTCTGACGCTTTCATTCAATTCGCCGAGCTGGGTTTTTTCGGCGCGTGCAACGAGTAGCAAAGTGCTCGCAAGCGGGGCAACCGATGCGGTATCCGCGGCAACGAGAACCGGGGCCGTGTCGATGATGACGAGGTCGTATAGCGGAGATAACTTTTCCAGTACCTGGACAAAGGAATCGCTCGTCAGCAGCTCGGCCGGATTGGGCGGAAGCACACCCGTAGTAATGACGTCCAGATTCGGCAGGGCCGACGGGCGAATCGCTTTCTCGAAGTCGAGCGTTCCGGCGATCAATTCGGACAGGCCGGAAGACCGCGGGATCGAGAGGAATTGATTCACGCGGCCCTTGCGCAAGTCCGCGTCGATCAGCAGAACCCGCTTTCCGGTTGCCGCGGTGATTGCCGCGAAGTTGATCGAGATGAAGGTCTTGCCCACGCCAGGCGTCGCGCCGGAGATGAGCAGGCGGTTGTTGGTCGCTTCCAGCATGGCGAACTGCAGCGCGGTGCGAAGGCTGCGCAGGCTTTCCACCGCGGGGTCTTCGGGGAACAGGTGCGCCAGAACATGCTTGCCGACGACCTTGTTCTCGATGTTCCTCTCGATCGTGCGCTGGGCGGCGCTCAGCGGAATGCTGCTGTAGACGTTGAGCCCGGTGTGGCTTTCGATTTCTCCCGGATTGCGGATGCCGCCGAAGAACGAGCTCCTTGCAACCGCGGCGCCGATGCCGGCAGCCAGCCCCAGGATCACGGCCAGCGCGATGACCAGGGGCCGCTTGGGCCACACCGGCTCTTCCGGAACGATGGCGTCGTCCAGCAGGCGCACATTGCCCACCTTGCCTTCCTTGGCCAGCCGCATCTGCAGCGAGCTGTTGAGAAGCGACACGTACAGGTCGGTATTCACCTTGATGTCGCGCTGCATGCGAACGGTGTTCTGCTGCAGCTCCGGCATCTTGCGGATGCGCGCATCGACGGACGCGAGCGCGCTCTTCCATGCTGCGACCTGGGAGTCCAGCGTCTGGACGGCGGGATGTTCGCCCGTGAAGCGCGCGGTGAGTTCGCGCCGCTTCTGTTCCGCCTCGAGCAGCTTGGACTGCAGGTCGACGGTCTGGGTCAGCGCGTTCTTTGCCTCGTCGTCGAGACTGACCGTGCCGTTCTGGTTTCTGTAGCGGTTGTAGATGTCTTCGGATTGCTCCAGTTGCTTCTTGAACTGGGGCAGCGCACCGTCCAGGAAGCCCAGTGTCTTCTCGGCCTCGGCGGCCTTGCGCTCCATGTTCTGGCGAACGTAGAGGCGGCCGATTTCGTTGAGCAGCTGCGTCAGTTTTTCTGCGTCGCCGCTTCTCCAGCTGACATCGAGCACGCCCGACTGCTTGCCTTTCTCCACAACCTTCAGGTTGTCCTGCAGCGCCAGCAGCGTCAGCTGCGTCGAAGACCGCACGAGCTGGAACTGCGCGCCCGGCTTCGCGTTGATGCTGCTGACCAGCAGGCTCACGCTGCCGTTCGGAACGCCGGGAACGCTCGCCACCAGCAAGGTGCCGATGGCGCCCTTCATCGGCGTGTCGATGTCGGGGTTGCTCAGCTCGTACTGGCCGTCGGCCCCGAGGGTCAGCGTGAATGGCTTCTCCTCGAAATCAGCGGGAACGTCGAACCTCGGAACGAGGATGCTCTCGGTGCCCGTCACGTAGCCCGAAAGCCCCATGAAGCCGGGGTCCGACAGCTCGGTGGCGCGGCGGGCGAGCCAGCTGCCCACGATGGGGGCATATCGCGGCCGCGCGCTGATGTAGAGCTTGGTGTTCTCCACGGCCTTGCCGAGGATGGCGCGCGAGCGAAGGATTTCGATCTCGCCCGCGGCAGGCGTCTTCACGCTCAGCAGCGAGGAGGCGGCATCGCCCAGGAAGCTGCCTGCGGAGTTGCCGGAATCTTCCACCTGCACTGCGACGTTCGCTTCGTAGACGGGCTTGCCGAGGAAGGCGTAGGCAGTGCCCAGGAGCACTGTCACGGCAACGATGGCCGCGACGAGCCAGCGGTGGTCGATCAGGATGTCCAGGTACTCGGCCAGGTTGATGCCGTCGCCATCCTCTTCCAGCGCTTGCATCGGCATCGGCGCGGCTTGCGGGGGTGCGTTCATGTCGGTTGCTGCTCGGGTTTTGTGATTTTCAGAATGCGTTCGATCCATGTCCGGACGCCGGCATCGATCAGGGCCAGGGCGTGCTCGAATGCCGCCTCGTCTTTTCCATACGGGTCGGGCACGTCCTGCGCGACCGAGAACTCGGCAATGCGGAAGACCTTGCCGCGCACAAAGGGGTAGGTCGCTTCGAGGTGGCGGCGCTGCTCCCGGTCCATCACCAGGATCAGGTCGGCCTGCCGGCACAGCATCTGGCTCACCTGCTGCGCGATGTGGTCCGAGATGTCGATGCCGCGCCTTCGCATGAGCGCCTGCGACATCGGGTCGGCCGGCTTGCCGACGAGCGCGCCTGTGCCCGCGGAGAACACGCGCAAATGCGGCAATCCCGCGGCAAGAAGGCCTTCCGCCATCGGGCTTCGGCAGATGTTGCCGATGCAGACTGTCAGTACGGATCTCATCGGTGGTTCATGTAGACCTGGTCGCTGTAGTAGAGCGCCTGGGTCGCCGGCAGGATCAGGCTGGCCACCCGGCTCCAGGTGGCCAGCGGCACCGAGTCGATGTAGACCACGTCGCGCGGCTGCAGCGGAAAGCGCTCGGCCAGCGCCAGCGCGGCGGGGTTCTTCGCATTCAGGTGGAAGACCGACGGCGAGCCCTTCGTGTTGTTGGCGTTGTTGCGCACGACGTAGATCTGCCCCGTGTTCGCCGTGCCCAGGCTTGCGCTGCCGGCCTCGCCCAGTGCCTCGTTGAGGGTGAGCCTGCCGTTGTGCATGGTCAGCGCCGAGGGCTTGGCGACTTCGCCCATCACGAACACCTTGCTCTCGTCGCGGTTGCGCACCTGCACCACGTCGCCGTTCTGCAGCGGGATCTTGCTGGCGTTGCTGCCCAGGTCCTGCAGCTTGGGCAGGTCGATGAGCGTGGTCTTGTCGCCGCGTGTCAGCGTGATGAACGAACGGTCGCCGCTGGACGTGATGCCGCCGGCCCGGTTGAGCGCTTCGGACAGCGTCATCGGAACGTCGGTGAAGAGCTGCAGCCCCGGCGTGCGCACTTCGCCTTCCACGAATGCACGGCGGCTTCTGAAGGACTGGATGCGCACCGTCACCTGCGGGTCCTTGATGTAGCGCGCGATGCGCTTGGCGATCACGTCGGACGCCTCGATCTCGGTCAGGCCCTGCATCTGGACCCGGCCGATGTACGGAAAACTGATCTGCCCGTTGGCGCCGACGATGAAGCCCGGCGCCACGCTGATGCCCGTGGGGTCCGTCTGCTGGGAAATCACGGCGCCGGCGTTGGGCAGCAACTCGGGGTGGTCGTAGACGATGACGCCCACGACGTCGCCCGGGCCGATCGTGTAGACCGGGGCTTCGCCGAACAGGGCCTTCACGTCGGGCGGAATCGCCGCCGGCTGCGCCTCGGCCATCGCGCGGATGAGGTTCGGCGAGATGGGGACGAGCGCCTCCTGCGGCGTGCCGTCGGCAGCAAGGGATGGTGCCGGACTCTGATCGGGCTCGTAAGCCACCACGGAGCCAAAGCCCGGTGCGCAGCCCTGAAGCATCAACGCGCCGGCCAAGGCGGCACTCCACCCCATCAGGTACAGGTAGCGTGTCAAATGGAACTCCATTGCGAACTTGGTTTTTTCAACAACTGCGATTCATATGCAAAGCCCGAGCCCGATTTGCGCCGGTAATTCTTTTTATTACCAAGACGCTTTTTCCGGCTTGACCGGAGATTTATCGGGAGAGCAATGAAAAGGAAATTGTCGCTGCCTTCGCAGCACCGCTATTTCGTGGAGTAGACGCAAAAGGCGTGTCCATTCGTGGTGCGACCACGCCGGGGGCAGGGTTATCCCTAGCTTCCCCTTCCGGAGACCCTTTTTCATTGGGAATCGAGGGGGCAAACGGCTGGTCAGGATGCCGTCAGCCGAAATGGAAAATGCAACTTATTAATTACCCCATTGATACGGGAAATCGTGGCTCTCGAACCACAGAGGCCACCCGCATAGGGTTTTTGACATTGCGTTCTACTTTGTAAGCAATTGTCAACTAAGTAGGACACAGCCGACAAATCGTGGGCTATGAGCTTCAGTTTGCCCGGTTTGAGCATCGAGCAATGGTGCGGGAGGGTACCCAGTCGGCCGCTGTCCGAGGTGAAGCGGCGATAGGCTTTTCGAATTACTCCCGGAATTCCTCGCCCTCCGCCGGGGCCAGGAGCACCAAGACCGTGCGAAATCTGCCCAGGAAAACGATGAATGATTTCAGGCTAATTGCCGATTCAATTCAGAAGGAATGCGATTTACGGCGGCCTGATTGACACTTTTGTAGTGTTTTCTTATTTGCGTCATTCGGCAGCCGAAGGACGTTTCGGATTTCAATCAATGAAGCCGCGCCTGGCCCATGGTGGGGGCGGGCAAATCAGAAAAAAGAATTCAGATGCGGCCGTGCCAACGCCGTGGCGGGTGAGATCGAAAAAACAAATTGCACCAATTTCCTGCCAAATTGAATGCGAATGTGTCAGGCGAAAAGGCTCAAAGCCTATTGCTCACGGTCGTCGCCGGGGTGACCGAGCTGGTTCTTGGCCGAGCGCACGCCCCGCAAGACAAGGTACAGAGCGCCGCCGCCAACCAGCAGAAAGCCGGCCACAGCCAAGCCGCCCATGCCGAAGGCCCACCACCAGAACAGGCCGCTGATGGGCAGCAGTACCAAGGCCACCAGAAGTTCGATGAAGATCAAGCGCATCTATCTGTCTCCCCCTTCGCTCAAGCACGCATATAGCCTTGTTGATGTGTAAGAAATCGCTACGTGCATTCGAATGGCGAGAGGATAGCCCAAGAAGAAAAAAGGGTGTACAGGGTTCTGCAGACGCTGCATTTGCAGTCTGCGGACCGAACCTGTGCACCGCCTGACCTTGGGTCCTGGTGCGCTGCGCGGGCCTGCGCAGGCGCTCAGTACAGCCCGAGCTGCCGCGTTCGCAGGCGCGCCAGCCCCAGCAGCGCATCGGTGAAGGGCGTTGCCACTGCCGTCAGCTCGCCCAGTTCGCGCACCACCGTTACAAGCGCATCGAGCTCCACCGAGCGCCCGGCTTCCACGTCCTGCAGCATCGAGGTCTTGAACGCCCCGAGCTTCATGGTGATGGCGTGCCGGTCTTCCGGGCTCTGCGTGATCTCGATGCCGATGCGCCGCCCGATCTCCTTGGCCTCCAGCATTACCGCCGAGATGAAGCCGCGCACGTAGTCGTCGCCCATGATCAGGTCGGTGGTGCAGCCGGTGAGCGCGCTGATCGGGTTCACCGTCATGTTGCCCCACAGCTTGAACCACACGTCCTTCTGGATCTGCGGCGACAGCGTGGTGTCGATGCCGGTGCTCTTCAGCAGCTCGACCAGCTTCTGCACGCGCGGCGTGGCCTCGCCCGAAGGCTCGCCCACGATCAGCCCGTTGCCGAAGTGATGCCGCACCACGCCCGGCCCGTCGAGCGAGCAGCTTGCGTGCACCACGCAGCCGATCACGTTGCGCGACGGAATGGCCTTGGCAATCGCCCCGTCGGGGTCCACCGCCGCGAGCCGGTGGCCCGTGATCTCGCCGCCGAAGCCGCCTTCGAGGAACCACCACGGCACGCCGTTCATCGCGACCAGCACGATGGTGTCGGCGCCGATCAGCGGCCCGATGCGTTCGGCCACGCCGGCCAGGGCCGGCGCCTTCACGGCGATGACCACCAGGTCTTGCACGCCGAGCGCCTCGGGGTCGGCCACGGCGTTGACGGGCACGCGCGTGCGCACCTCTCCACCCGTGCCGCCGCGCATCAGCGAGAGGCCGTCGCGCTGCAATGCCTCGAGCGTGGCACCGCGTGCCACCACGTTCAGCCGTTGGCCCGCCTGCGCGAGGCCGATGCCGATCCATCCGCCGATCGCGCCGGCGCCGTAAATGCAAATCTTCATGGGGTCCGTCGCTTCGGGTTCAGTTGCGGTACGTAGGGTCGATGCGGTCCACCTGGCGGACGAGTGCATTGAACACATCCTGCCCGGCGCCGTGCTCGGGGCTGAACTGCAGCGCGTCGCGCGTGCAGCGCTGCGCGATCTCTTCGCTCACCGGAATGGCTGCGCCCATCGAGAAGGTCGCCATCTGGATCTCGCAGGCTCGCTGCAGCGTCCACAAAATCGCGAAAGTCTGCGGCAGCGTCTGCCCCCAGGCCAGCAGGCCGTGGTTGCGCAGGATCACCGCGTTGCGGTCGCCGATGCTCTTGAGCAGGCGCGGGCCTTCGTCCGCATGGATCGTGATGCCCTCGAAGTCGTGGTACGCCACCATGCCGTGCAGCTGCGCGGTATAGAAATTGGTCTGCTGCAGGCCGCCCTGCAGGCAGGCCACGGCCACGCCGGCGGTGGTGTGCGTGTGCATCACGCAGTGCGCGCCGGGCAGGCCGTCGTGAATGGCCGCGTGCACTGTGAAGCCGGCCGGGTTCACCGGGTAGGTCGAGCCGTCGAGCACCTTGCCGTGCAGGTCGATCTTCACCAGATTGCTGGCGGTGACCTCGCTGTAGTGCAGGCCGAAGGGATTGATGAGGAACTGCTTCTCGCCACCGGTCACGCTGTCGGGCAGCCGCACCGTGATGTGGTTGTAGATCATCTCGACCCAGCCCAGCATCGCGAACACGCGATAGCAGGCCGCGAGCTCTTCGCGCGCGGCGCGCTCGTCAGGATGGATCGAGGGATGGACCAGCGCCGAGGGTGCTGGAGTGGCGAGTGTGTTCATGGCAGTTCCTTCATGTGTTTCAACCCTCCGCGGTGAAGCCGACTTCCTTGACGATCGGCGCCCACTTGGCGGTGTCTTTCTTGAGCAGTTCGGTCAGCTCGGCCGGCGTGGAAGACACAGCTTCCAGGCCGAAGGTGCCGAGGCCGTCGATCACGTCCTTCTGCGCCAGCGCGTTCTTCATGGCCGTGTTCAGCTTCGCCACCAGTTCGGGCGAGGCCTTGGCTGGCAGGAAGAAGGCGAACCATTCGCTGTGCGCCATGTCCTTGATGCCCTGTTCGCCGAAGGTCGGCACGTCGGGCGCGAAGCGGCTGCGCTTGGCGCCAGACACACCCAGGATGCGCACCTTGCCGGTCTGCAGGTGCTGCGTGATGTCGCCGATGGGCCCCGACACCGCCGAGATGTTGCTGCCCAGCAGGTCGAGCATGGCCGGCTGCGTGCCGCGATAGGCCGCGTGCTTGAGTTCGACGCCGCCCTTCTGGCCCAGCAGCGCACCGATGAAGTGCGGCGTGGAGCCCGCGGCTGGCGAGCCGAAGTTGGCGCCTGCCGGGTTGGCCTTGGCCCAGGCCAGGAACTCGGGCACCGTCTTCACGCTGGCCGGCACGGCCGGACCCACGGCAAAGCCGAAGTCGAAGATGCAGGCGAGGCTCACCGGCGTGATGTCGACCATCGGGTCGTACGGCAGCTTCTTGTAAATGTGCGGGTAGATCGTGAGGATCGAGGTCGGCGTCTGCAGGATGGTGCTGCCGTCGGCCGGGCGGCTCTTCACGTAGCTCACGGCAATCTGGCCGCCCGCGCCGGTGCGGTTCTCGACCACCACGGTCTTCGCGTATTCCGGACTGAGCCTGGTCGCCAGGCGCCGGCAGGTGGTGTCCGAGGTGCCCCCGGCCGCGAAGCCGGTGACGAGGGTGGCGGTCTCGATGTTCATCGCTTGCGCGAAAACATTCTGGCCAAGGCTGGCCATCAAGGCCGAGGCGCTGGTGGTCTGCAGGATCTGGCGGCGCGTGAAGCTCATGGTGTCTCTCTCCGGACGGTGGTTATGGAGGATCAAGACTCGTCGCGCAGCCAGGTGACCGCGCCCGAGTGGGTCACGGCGCCCTGGTGGGCAGGGCGCACGGTGAGCGCGTATTTTTCCAGCAAGCCACCTCGGGCGACCCCCACGTTTACCTCACGTCGGGCGAGCCGCGCGGCGATTTCCTCGGCCGAAAGCTCGACCGTGATCGAGCGCGCCTCGGCCCGCGCGTCGATGGCGATCACGTCGCCGTCGCGCAGCGCCGCAATCGGGCCGCCGTCCGCCGCCTCGGGCCCCGCATAGCCAATGCACAGGCCGCGTGTCGCGCCCGAGAAGCGCCCGTCGGTCAGCAGCGCCACCTTGTCGCCCATGCCCTGGCCGTAGAGCAGGGCGGTAATGCCCAGCATCTCGCGCATGCCGGGGCTGCCCCTGGGGCCTTCGTTGCGGATCACGATCACGTCGCCCGCCTCGTACAGGCGGTTCTGCACGGCGGTCTGCGCTTCTTCCTCGGAGTTGAAGATGCGCGCCGGGCCGCGAAACACCAGGCCCTTGAGGCCCGCCGTCTTGAGCAGCGCGCCATCGGGGCAGAGGTTGCCCTTGAGCACCGCCAGCCCGCCGTCGCGCGTGATCGGGTTGCCGGCCTCGCGCACCACGCGGCCATCGGGCGCCAGCGCGCCAGCCAGCTCCTCGGCCATCGTGCGGCCGGTGAAGGTGAGCGCGTCGCCATGCAGGAAGCCCTGCTCCAGCAGCGTGCGCAGGATGACGCCCGCACCGCCGATGTAGAACACGTCGCGCGCGAGGTACTGGCCGCCCGGACGCAGGTCGGCGATGAGCGGCGTGCGGGCAAAAACCTCGGCCACGTCGTCGAGGTGGAACTTGATGCCCGCCTCGTGCGCAATCGCCGGCAGGTGCAGCGCTGCGTTGGTCGAGCCGCCCGTGGCCGAGACGATGGCGCAGGCGTTTTCCAGCGCCTTGCGCGTGACGATGTCGCGCGGCAGCGGGCTGTCGCCCATCACCGCCTTCATCAGCGTCTTGGCGGCGCGGCGCATCAGCGGCGCGCGTTCGCTGAACACGGCCGGCACCATGCTGGAGCCGATGGGCGCCAGGCCCAGCGCCTCCGACACCATGCCCATCGTGTTGGCCGTGAACTGCCCCGCGCAGGCGCCGGCCGTGGGCAGGCAGGCGCGGCTCATTGCGTCGAGCTCGTCGTGCGTGGCGGTGCCGGCCAGCACCTTGCCGATGGTCTCGTAGGTGTCGACCACGTTCAGGTCGCGGCCATCCGGCCCCGGCATCTGGCCCGGTAGCGCGGAGCCGCCGTGCACGAACACGCTCGGCACGTTGCAGCGGACCATGCCCATCATCAGCCCCGGCAGGTTCTTGTCGCACGCGCCGATGGCGAAGATGCCGTCCCACTGGTGCCCGCGCGTGGAGGCTTCCACGCTGTCGGCAATGAGCTCGCGCGAGATCAGCGAGAAGCGCATGCCCGAATGCGCCATCGTCAGCCCGTCGCTGATCGACACCACGGGGCACTCGTGCGGCGTGCCGCCGCCCGCGTAGATGCCGGTCTTGGCGTGCTGCGCCTGGTCGCGCAGGTTGAGGTTGCACGGGCTCATCTCGCCGCCCGTGTGGAACACGCCGATGTGCGGGCGCGCGATGTCCTCGTCGTCCTGGCCCAGCGCATGGAGAAAGCTGCGCGTGGTCGCGCGGATCGTGCCCTCCCGAATGGTGGCGGAGCGAAAGCGCTTGGTGGGGTCGGTGGGCGTGGTCATCAGGCTGGCGTTGGCTGCTGGCTGGATTGCGGACGGGTCAGAACATGCCGTTCTTGTTCGCGGCGGTCTCGGGCACGGGCTGCACCACGTCCCAGTGCTCGACGATCTTCCCGTTCTCCAGCTTGAAGATGTCGACGATGGCGCTGCCGCGCGTGCCCGGCTCGCGGATCGCGTTGACGTGCAGGATCACGTAGTCGCCATCGACGAAGCTGCGCTTGATCTCGCTCTTCGAGTTCGGAAACTTCTCGCGCAGGAACGCGATGAACTTGCGAAAGCCCTCGGGGCCGTCGGCCGCCGTGGGGTTGTGCTGCACGTAGCGGTTGCCCACGTACTGCAGGGCCGCGTCGGCATCCTTCTGGTTCAAGCCTTTTTCATAGAAGGCGAGCACGGTCTGGCGGTTGGCTTCCTGCTGGGCGGTGGGGCCCTGCTTGCCAGCGCCCAGCGGGGCGCAGGCGGCGAGGGAGAGGGTGGCTGCTGCGGCAATGACGGTCAAAGTGATTCTTTGCATAGAATTTCAGTAAGAGTGATTCGGTTGAAGTTACTCATGTTGAAGAGTCAATACGAGACTGCGTTCTTCTCTTGGTAGCGCCAATAGGTGCTTCTCGTCACCGGTGTCTTTCCACTGTGAAGCCGCCCTAGTCACTCTCTTGAGAATCTGTACGAATTTGGAGGCAGACCTCTCCATGGATGGGTCGTCAAGGGTTTCAAATATTTTTCTTATAAATGCTCTCGGCGTCTCTGAGTCGACAGTGATTGCGATCGCACGAAGCAGGGCAACAGCGGCGTGTGAAGGAAATTTGAGCAGCTGCTTCGTGAGGTTGAATACGGCCAGGTCGGCTTTGGTTTCGTCAAGCTTGATAAGGCCGAAAGTCGCCAGGAGGTGCCCGACGTACAGCGCTATGGCGTTCGATCTCGAGAGGCGACTGCCAAGTTCTGCATTGGCGTCGCTTAATTTCTCTGCAATGTCATCGAGTTCGGCTCTGATCTTGCTCTCTAGGCTAGGGTTGGCAATCGACATGCCGAGCACTACGACAGCGCGCATTCTTCTAGATGCCAGACCTACTGGCGTCGTGGAAAGGATCTCGTCTTGAATCCGCTCCAGCTGTTCTATGTTTTTTGCGGCAGCGCATCTTGAAATCTCTTCGAATTGCGCGCTGAGCACGGGATCCATGCCTTCACTTTCCTTGATCAGATCCAATGCGCGACGTACATACTGCTCTTCAATGCGACCCTTGGTCCCGTCCTCGTTCAACCAGCGGTAAAGCTCCGCTTCCGTGTACCAGATGCGGAGAATCTCTACGAACAGTCCAATCGGCTCGCCGCGCTGCTGCTTAACTTCCATGCAAAGGCGCATGAGTGGCTCAGTCAGTTCGTAGTAGCTTTCTCGTCCTTCTTCGATCGAGCGCACATAGCGCTTTTCGCGCAGTTGTTTGAGTTGGCCGGAACAAGTCTGATGCGTGATGAAGCAAGCTTTTGCGATTTGCTTGACTGGCGCGGCGCCTCGATAGCTCACGAGATACTCCACGATCTTTCGCTGCTGCCCCGAAAGCTCTTTCATGCGCGCCTGGTAGTAGGGCGTGAGCTCGTCCAGCGTGTGCATCACCGCCTGCACCAGTTCGTCGAGTGCCTCGCGGCTCAGGAACTGGGCGAAGATCACGTAGATGCGAGGGTTGCCTTCCGCGAGGTGGTGCACCGCGCGAATGCGTGCACGGCCCTCCTGCGTCTCGATGAAGTCGGCCAGGGCACTGTCGCCGCGCTCCACCGCGATCTTCTGTAGCAGGTCGACGACGTCCTCGAGGCTGAATGCCTTCAACGCCTGGATGTCGAAGAAGCCGTAGAACGGCGACTTCTGCAGGCTCACGCCCGCGAACAACGCAGGGGTTGTCGCAACCAGAACGAGTTGCGGATGGTTCTGGATGAAAGCCCGGAACTGGCGCTGCCCGGCGTCACCCAATTGATCGAACAGGTCGTCGAGGTTTTCGAGCAGCACGACCAGAGTCTTGTCGGCCAGGACTTCCTGCAGCAGCGACGTGCCCTGCACCTCAGCCTGCTTGAGCGTCAATTCATACAACGCCGCGGTACGCGCCGCGATATCGAGTCCGGGGGCTTGCTGGTCCAGCATGCGAAGAATGCGCAACACCAGTTCGAAGAAGCTGGTGACGCCCCATTCTTCTTCGCGCATCCAGGCAATCAAGCCCCGCTCCCGGATTTCCTTCGATGTCGAAAGCCGGTGGTGCAGCAGCGAGATCAGATGGGTCTTGCCGATGCCGCGCGGACCGACGAAGAGGTAGTGGTGCTTGGCACGGGTCGTCACGCTGTGCACGATATCGTCGTAGCACGCGTCGATCAGGGGTTGCCGCTGCACCAGCATCTGCTGCAGCGTTTCGGGCTGCATCATGCTGGGTGTGAAGTGCGACAGGTACAACGCCTTCTGCGTCATGGGTGTCTGCGGAGCGGGTAGATCAGTCCTCTTGCTCATGCGGCGCCGCCTTCCGTCGTGGACACACCGCGGTGCCAACGCCACCAGCGTGCCACGATGCTGAACTTGTAGTGAAGTTCGCCGCTGTCCGGGTCGCGCACGACGTAGTAGTCGCGTTCGAGCAGGTGCGTCAGTTCGAGCCAGCTCTCGCGGTCCAGCGCCGGAACGGCGCTCTTCGCACGGTTGATGGCGGATTGCATCGACATCGCGCCTTCGGCGGAGGCCACCGCGTCCAGCAGCGCATGGCAAGCTGGGCGATCGCTGGCGTAGTACTCACGCGTTCGTTCTTCGTAGTGCTTCAGGTGCCAGGGGTCGCGCGCCGACCGGATGGCATCGGCCACTTCCTTGCGTACATCGTCGGCGGTTACTCGATGTGCCGACCCGGCGTGCTTCGACTTGAACTCTCTCAGCACATGGTGAATATAGAACGGGATGTTGTCGACTTCCGCCGCCACCACGCTGGCCACGGCATCGTCGGCCAAGGCGATGCGGTTGTCCTGGAACAGCCGAAGTGCGAGAGACGTCGCGTCGGCGTGTGCAAGAGGCGGAACCTCCATCGTGACCATGTCATTGACCGGTGCATTGACGTAGCCCTGCTGCTTCAAGTGCCGCACGACGTGGTGCAAACCGATCGAGCCGGTGAACACCATCCGGACCTTGGCGTTTTCCTGGCGAATGCTGCGCAGCACGTCCAGCAGTTCCATCGCCTCCTGCGGCGCGGTCTTCGCGAGGTTTTGCAGCATCATGGGCAGTTCGTCCCAGAGGAAAACCACGTACTGCGTCTGCACAGATTCACTCAGGTGGGCCAGGGTATCGACCAAGCCCTGCTTCCAACTCTTGGCGGCGAAGTTCGGAAGCGTGACTGGACCGATCTTCAACCCGGACGCTTCTGAGCCGATGCTCGCGAGCCATTCCCTGAATTTCTTGAGATTGCCGAGCAGGGGGTGAAGATCGGCCAGAACGTATTGGACGAACTCGCCGGCGCTGCGCACGCCTTCCAAGTCGCGCTTGACCATGACCCAGCCGTCGCGTTGCTGTGCCTCGAGCTTGCTGAGCACATGGGTCTTGCCCATGCGCCGCTCTGCGACGAGCTGCAGGCTTTGGGTCTCGAGGATGTCCATGACCTCGGCCACCAAGGTGTCCCTGCCCACGATGTCTTCGAGCGCGAGCGCTCCGCCTGGGTTGATTTTCATTGAAGTACGATGTATTTAACGTACGTCAAATTTAGCATGCGTTTCTACGGAGCGACACCCAAGAACCACTCAGTAGCTCGATGAACCAGAGCTTGCCGTGAGATTCTTGTATTTCGCCAACAGCTGCTTCGCCGCCGCCGCCAGAACGATGGTGTCCACGCCCACCGCCACGAACAGCGCGCCGGCCGCGAGCCACTTGCGCGCCTGTTCCTCGGTGGTCGACAGGATGCCCGGCGCCTTGCCGGCCTTGCGGATGCGCGCGATGGCGTCGGCGATCACGGCCTGCACCTCGGGGTGGTTCGGCTGGCCCACGAAGCCCATCGATGCCGACAGGTCGGCCGGCCCGATGAACACGCCGTCCACGCCCGGCGTGGCCGCGATGGCGTCGAGGTTCTTCATCGCCTCCACCGTCTCGGCCTGCACCAGCAGGCAGGTCTGCGCATTGGCTTCGTGCAGGTAGTTCGGGTAGGCCTGCCAGCGCGAGGCACGCGCCAGCGCACTGCCCATGCCTCGGATGCCTTCGGGCGGGTAGCGCATGCCCTGCACCAGCCGCGCGGCCTGCTCGGCCGTGTCGACCATCGGCACCAGCAGCGTCTGCGCGCCGATATCGAGGTACTGCTTGAGCAGCGTGGTGTCGCCGACCGGAATGCGCACGATGGGATGCGAGCGCTCCGCCTCCGCCTGTGCCGACCACGCGCTGGAGATGCCCTGCAGCTGTGCGAGCACCGAGCGCACGTCGTTGGGCGCGTGCTCGCCGTCGACCAGCAGCCAGTCGTAGCCGGTGCCGGCCAGGATCTCGGCAACATAGCCGTCGGCCAGTCCGACCCAGAGACCGATCTGGGGCTTGCCCGATTGAAGGGCCTGCTTGAAGGTGTTGATGGGGGTGTGCATGGCGTCTTTCTTCTTTCAGACAAGGCGGAACGAGATGGCGCCGAGCGGGCCGTAGTCGGCGTGGAAGGTGTCTCCCGGCACGGCCGTGGTGGGTCGCGTGAACGAGCCGGCCAGCACCACTTCGCCGGCCTCCAGGCATTCTTCCCACGGCGCCAGCTTGTTCGCGAGCCACGCCACGCCGGTGGCCGGATGGTTGAGCACGGCCGCGGCCACGCCCGATTCCTCGATCACGCCGTTCTTGTAGAGCAGCGCGCTCACCCAGCGCAGGTCCACTGCATCGGGCTTCACCGGCCGGCCGCCCATCACGATGCCGGCATTGGCCGCGTTGTCGGAGATGGTGTCGAACACCTTGCGCGGCGCCTTGGTGTGGCGGTCGAATTGCTCGATGCGCGCGTCGATGATCTCGATGGCGGGCACTACGTAGTCGGTGGCGGCCAGCACGTCGAAGATGGTCACGTTCGGCCCCTGCAGCTTCCTGCCGAGGATGAAGGCCAGCTCCACCTCGATGCGCGGCGCGATGAAGCGCTTGAACGGAATGTCGCCGCCCTGCTCGAAGAACATGTCGTCGAGCAGCGTGCCGTAGTCGGGCTCGTCGATCTGGCTGGACTGCTGCATGGCGCGTGAGGTCAGGCCGATCTTGTGGCCGCGCACGACGCGCCCTTCGGCGATCTTGTTCTTCACCCATTCGCGCGAGATGGCATAGCCGTCCTCGATGGTCATCTCTGGAAAGCGCTTGGAGAAGTGCTCGACCTGCACGCGCGACTTTTCGCTTTCGTGCAGCTCGGCGGCCAGTTGGGCGATGGTGGCTTTGGACAGCATGTCGGCTCGCTTCTTATGACTTGTTGAACAGTGGATGCAGGTTGCTGTGCTTGCCGTCGTACACCTGCCCCGGGCTTTCGTCGATCTGCAGCGTGATGCCGATGTGGCGCTTCTCGAAGATCGGCGCGAAATGCGCGCGCACGTCGGCCAGCAGCTCGTCGCCGGCTTTCTTCTTCACCGCCTCGGAGCGCCCCGCGGCCATGCGGATGTTGAGATAGACGAAGGCGTAGTCGGCCTTGCCGTCGGCCACCGCGTAATGCGCGGCAGGGTAGGCCAGCACGCGCGTGCCGCCGATGGGGAACACCGGCTTGTCGGCCTCGTCGCGCTGCTTCAGCATGGTGTCGGCCAGCGTGCGGCACAGCGCCGACATGTCGGTCTCGGCTTCGATGTTCGGCGTGTAGAGGATCACGAGATGGGGCATGGGTGCTCTCCGTTCATTCGACCGACATCGTCGCGGCGGTGCACGTCACCGCGAAGATGGGGATGGCCTTCATGTGAAGGATCTCGCCCTTGCCGCGCGCGGCTGCAGCCACGCTGATGAAGGTGCGGATCTCGAAGCCGCCCTGGCCCGCTTCGCGGTAGGTGGCTTCGTCGCCGTAGTCGTCCTGCGAGAGCAGGCCATCGCGGTCGTTGGCGCACCAGCGCTTCATGAACTCGGCGTCCCATTCGGCATTGACCTTGCCCGAATCGGGCGTGGCCGGCCAGTGCGAGATGCCGCCCGTGCCCACCAGCGCGATGCGCTCGGGTGCCTTGTCGCAGGCGCGGCGCAGCGCCTCGCCGAAAGCCCAGGCGCGGTGCAGCGGCGTGAGCGGCGGGCCCTGGCAATTGATGTTGACGGGGATGATCTTGGTGTCGAACTCCGGCGTGAGGAAGTTCAGCGGCACCATGATGCCGTGGTCGAACTTCCACTCTTCCGCGTAGGCCACGTCCACCGTCTGCATCACCTCGCGGATGAGGCGCTGCGACAGCGCGGCGTTGCCGGGGATCTTGTGCTTCTCGATGCCCAGCCACTTCGGGTCTTCGATCGGGCCTTCGTAGCTGTCGGCCATGCCGATCGCATAGGCCGGCATGTTGTTCATGAAGAAGTTCGCGAAGTGCTCGGCGGCGATCACGATCACCGCGTCGGGCTTCGTCGCGCGCATCGCCTCGCCGAAGCGGTGGAACTGCGCGTGGAACTCGTCCTTCACCGCCGGATCGGCAAGGTGCGCGCGGCCGGTGATGCCGGGGGCATGGCTGCACACGCCTGCGAATACGAGACTCATACGCCTGCCACCTTTTCGTCTGTGCCGGTTGTCATCGCATAGATGCCCGCGCGCACGGGGCCGTATTTGCGTACGCCTTCGCGCATGGCTTCGAGGTAGTCGGCCCATGGAATGCCGAGCAAAGGCGCGAAGTGCATCAGCAGTTGGCCATTGCAGCCGAGCACGTAGAGCTTGCCGATGTCGCCGGTGTCGATGGCTTCGCGCTCCTCCTGAGTGAAGTCATAGGCGCCCAGCAGCGCCGCGCGCGTCTCGCCACCTTCGGCATAGCGCCGCTGCACTTCCTGCTCGCGATTCAGCGCGAACAGGAATTTCTGCATCGCATAGAGGCTCATCGTTCAGCCCTCCACCCGGATGTTGGCCTTGCGGATCACGTCGCCGTACTTCGCAATCTCGCTCTGGATGAAGGCCGCGAAGCGCTCCGGCGTGCCCGACAGCGACGCGATGCCTCCCTTGTGGAAGGCCTCCGCCACCACCGGCCCCGCCAGCGCGCGGTTCACTTCGGCGTTCATGCGCTGCACCACGGCGTCGGGCGTGCCGGCGGGCGCCAGCAGACCGTTCCACGAATTGGACTCGATGGGCACACCCTGTTCCGCCAGTGTGGGTATGGCCGGTGCGTACTGCGAGCGCTGCGCTGTCGCCATGCCCAGCGCGACCAGCTTGCCGTTCTGGATGTGGCTGCGGAACTCGGGCCAGTTGCCGAACATCATCGTCACCTGCCCGCCGAGCAGGTCGGTCAACGCCGGGCCCTGCCCCTTGTAGGGCACGTGCACGATGTCCAGGCCCATCTGCAGCTTGAGCATCTCGCCCGAGAGGTGCGCGGAGGTGCCGTTGCCGAAGGAGGCAAAGCTCAGCGTGCCCGGTTTCGCCTTGGCTGCGTTGCGCAGGTCGGCCAGTGTTTTGAGGCCGCTGTTCGGATGCGTGGCGAGCACGTGCTCCGACATGCCCATGAGCGCCACGGGGCGCAGGTCTTTCTGCGTGTCGTAGGGCAGCTTGCGGATCAGCGTCTGGTTGGCCGTGAAGCTGTTGGCCACGCAGACGAAGGTGTAGCCGTCGGGTGCGGCCTTGGCGGCCGCATCGACGCCGATCACCGTGCCTGCTCCGGGCTTGTTGTCGACGATCACGGGTTGGCCCAGCGTCTTCGACAGCTCTACGCCGACGAGGCGAGCCACGAAGTCGGTGGTGCCGCCGGGCGTGAAGGGCACGATCACGCGGATCGGCTTGTTGGGCCACGTGCCCTGTGCACGCGCCAGCGAGGGCAGGGCCGCGAATGCGGCCACGCCTTGCAGCAGCGTGCGGCGTTGCATGCTCACGCCACGCCCCAGTGCGGAATGTGATGCGAGCCCAGCGACACCGCCACGTTCTTCGGCTCGCAGAACACTTCATAGCTCCAGGTGCCGCCTTCACGGCCCGTGCCCGAGGCCTTGGTGCCGCCGAAGGGCTGGCGCAGGTCACGCACGTTCTGGCTGTTGACGAAGCACATACCGGCTTCCACGGCTGCGGCCACGCGGTGCGCCTTGCCGATGTTCTCTGTCCACACGTAGCTGGAGAGGCCGTACTGGATGTCGTTGGCGAGGCGGATGGCATCGGCCTCGTCCTTGAACGGAATCAGGCAGGCGACCGGGCCGAAGATCTCGTCCTGCGCGATCTTCATGCGGTTGTCGACATCGGCGAACACGGTGGGCACGACGTAGTTGCCCTTCTTCACGCGGTCGGGCAGGTTGCCCGGCGCTTCGAGGCCACCGCACAGCAGCGTCGCGCCTTCCTTCGGGCCCAGCTCGATGTAGCTGCGCACCTTAGCCAGATGGGCCTGCGAGATCATCGGGCCGACGATGGTCTTCTCGTCGAGCGGGTCGCCTACGGTGATGCGCTTTGCGCGCTCCGCGAACTTGGCCGCGAAGTCGGCGTAGATCGACTGCTGCACCAGGATGCGCGAGCCGGCCGTGCAGCGTTCGCCGTTGTTGCTGAAGATCATGAACACGGCCGCGTCGAGCGCGCGGTCGAGGTCGGCGTCGTCGAAGATCACGAAGGGGCTCTTGCCGCCCAGCTCCATGCTGAACTTCTTCAGGCCCGCGCTCTTCACGATGCGGTTGCCCGTGGCTGTAGAGCCGGTGAACGAAATGGCGCGCACGTCGGGGTGCGCCACCAACGGCTCGCCCGCTTCCTTGCCGTAGCCGTGCACGAGGTTCAGCACGCCGGGCGGAATGCCGGCTTCGAGCGCCAGCTCGCCCAGGCGCGCGGCCGTCAGCGGCGAGAGCTCGCTCATCTTCAGCACGGCCGTGTTGCCGAAGGCCAGGCAGGGCGCGACCTTCCAGGTGGCCGTCATGAAGGGCACGTTCCACGGGCTGATGAGCGCGCACACGCCCACCGGATGGAACAGTGTGTAGTTCAAGTGCGTGGGCGTGGGATAGGTGTGGCCGTCCACGCGCGTGCACATCTCGGCGAAGTAATAGAAGTTGTCGGCCGCGCGTGGAATGAGCTGCTTGCCGGTCTGCGCGATGACCTGGCCGCAGTCGTTGGTTTCGGTCTGCGCGATCTCGGGCACGTGCCTGGCGATCAGGTCGCCGAGCTTGCGTATCAGCTTCGCGCGCTCGGGCGCGGGCATGCCGGCCCACTTCGGAAAGGCTTCCTTGGCGGCGGCCACGGCCGCGTTCACTTCGGCTTCGCCGCCCGAGGCGACCTCGGCCAGCACTTCCTGCGTGGCGGGGTTGACGGTTTCGAAGTAGTCAGTGCCGCCGACACTCTTGCCGTTGATCAGGTGATCGACTCTCATGCTTTTCCTTGAATGGTGTTCTGAAGCGCGCCGACGCGCTCGATCTCGGTGACGACGACGTCGCCCGGCTGGCAATCGACCACGCCGTCGGGCGTGCCGGTGAGGATCAGGTCGCCCGGCGACAGCGTCATGAAGCGGCTGAAGTACTCGATGAGGAAGGGCGCGTCGAAGATCATGTCGCGCGTGTTGCCCTGCTGCGTGACCGTGCCGTTGACGGTGGTGCGCAGCGCGAGCGCCATGGGGTCGGCCACATCGGCGGCATCGATGAACCACGGGCCCAGCGGCGTGCAGGTGTCGCGGTTCTTCACGCGCAGGTTGGGGCGGTACCAGTTCTCGAGGTAGTCGCGGATGGCGTAGTCGTTGGCCACCGTGTAGCCGCCGATGAAGTCGTAGGCATCGTCGCGCTTGACGTTCTTCGCGGTCTTGCCGACGACGATGACGAGCTCGCATTCGTAGTGCATGAACTTCACGTCGGCCGGGCGGTGCGTGTGCTGGCGGTGGCCGATCAGCGTGCTCTGGCCTTTGACGAACACGAGGGGTTCTTCGGGCGCCTTGAATTCGAGCTCCTTCGCGTGGTCGGCGTAGTTGAGGCCGAGCGCGAGGATGGTGCGGGGGCGTGCCGTCGGCGCGAGCGGGGGCAGCCAGATGAGCTGGTCCTGCGGTACGACGCGGCCGTCGTCCAGGCGCACGGCGGCATCCGGCTGGCCGTTGAACTCGTGGCTCGTGCCGGTGTGCTCGCGGCCTTCGAAGATGACGCGTGCGTGCTTCATGCGGCTTCCTTCACCAGCGTGTTGCTCAGTGTCTCGAACCCCGGTGCGGAGATGTCGATGCGGTCGCCCGCGCGGGCGAGCGGGCGGCCGAGATCGCAGCCGAGCATCAGCACGTCGCCGTGAGCGAGGGTCATGAAGTCGCTGACGTCGGCGAGCAACTGCTGCGCCGGCCGCACGAGCTGCGAGAAGTCGATGGACTGCTTCAGTTCGCCGTTGATGCGCACCTCGACGCGGAAGTTCGCGGGGTTGGCAACCTCCTGTGCGTCGCGCAGCGCGGCGCCGATGCCCAGGAAGCCATCGACGCACTTGAACTTCACCGGCGGGCGGAAGAAGCTCGCATGCGGAATCGACAGGTCGTTCATCAGCACGAAGCCTTCGACGTCGCCCTCGGCGCCGATCACCATGCCGATGCTGGCGCCGATTTCCACCTCGGGCACTGCTGCCGGTACGGTGATGTCGCTGCCGTGCGGGCTCCAGGTGTTGGCCGTCTTCACGTAGAGCACGGGTGCCTTCGGCGGCGCCTTGTAGGGCGGCTGCGTCATCTGCGGCGCGAGCGCATCCACTTCGGCGCGAAAGTTCAGCAAGGTGCCGTACACCGTGCCTGTGGGGAGGAAATGGCTCATGGCGAGGGTTGCTCCAGTGCGATCAGTTCGTCGAGCAGCCCGTAGAGCTGCGTGAGCTTGGCCTTGCCGAGCGACTTCTCCATCCACTCGTAGTGCGACTCGATGCTGGTCGACAGGCGCTTCACGAGCTTCATGCCGTGCGGCGTGGCCTCGACCACGGTGCGGCGCTGGTCGGCCGGATCGCGGGCGCGGGTGATGAGGTTGTCGCGTTCCATGCGCGCGAGCACACCGGTGAGGCTGGGGCCGAGGATGAAGGCTTCGCGCGCGACCCGGCCGGTGTCGACCGCGCCGTGCTCGCCCAGCACGCGCAGCACGCGCCATTGCTGGTCGGACAGTGCGTGCTCGCGCAGGCTGGGCCGGGTGTGGGCCATCACGGCTTCGCGGGCCTGCAGCAGCAGGCGCGGCAAATTGCGGTGCGTGAATGTCGTGCTCAAGGCTTGTCTCTTCCGAAATTACTTAACATGTTAAATGATTGGCCGTTTCTTTCCAAGGCACCGCGTATCAGGGTTTGTGCGGACACCTAAACTCGCCGCATGGCCAAGGACAAAACACTTTTCGTCTGCAGCGAATGCGGCGGCACCAGCCCCAAGTGGCTCGGCAAATGCCCGAGCTGCGGCGCCTGGAACACACTCATCGAGCAGGTCGCGGGCGCGAGCAACGGGCCGGCCAACAATCGCTTCGGCACGCAGTTCGCGTCGCTCGCGGGCGCGTCGGAGCTCGCGACTCTTTCGGAAATCGAGGCGACCGACATCGCGCGCACGCCCACCGGCATCGACGAGCTCGATCGCGTGCTGGGCGGCGGCATCGTCTCGGGCGGTGTCACGCTGATCGGCGGCGACCCGGGCATTGGCAAGTCGACGCTGCTGCTGCAGGCAGTCGATGCGTTGCAGCGGGCAGGGCAGAACGCGCTTTACGTGACGGGCGAGGAAAGCGGCTCGCAGGTGGCGCTGCGCTCCAGGCGGCTCGGCCTCGATCACTCGCAGGTGCAGGTGCTGGCCGAGATCCAGCTCGAGAAAATCATCGCCACGCTTGACGCCACGCGCCCCGCCATCGCGGTGATCGACTCGATCCAGACGGTTTATTCAGACCAGCTCACCTCGGCCCCCGGCTCGGTGGCGCAGGTGCGCGAATGCGCGGCGCACCTCACGCGCTTTGCCAAGACCAGCGGCACGGCCGTGGTGCTGGTGGGGCACGTGACGAAAGAGGGCGCGCTCGCCGGCCCGCGCGTGCTCGAACACATGGTCGACACGGTGCTGTACTTCGAGGGCGACACGCATTCGAGCTTTCGCCTCGTGCGCGCCATCAAGAACCGCTTCGGCGCGGTCAACGAAATCGGCGTGTTCGCCATGACCGAGCGCGGCCTGAAGGGCGTGACCAATCCGAGCGCGATCTTCCTGAGCCAGCACCCCGAGCCGGTGCCCGGCAGCGTAGTGCTGGTCACGCTCGAAGGCACGCGGCCGATGTTGGTGGAAATCCAGGCGCTGGTCGACAACGGCGGCCCCAGCCCGCGCCGCCTGTCGGTGGGCCTGGACCGCGACCGTCTCGCCATGCTGCTGGCCGTGCTGCACCGCCATGCGGGCGTGGCCTGCATGGACCAGGACGTGTTCGTCAACGCGGTGGGCGGCGTGCGCATCAGCGAGCCTGCGGCCGACCTGGCCGTGATGCTGGCCATTACGTCGAGCCTGCGCGGCAAGCCGCTGCCCAAGGGCTTCATCGCGTTCGGCGAAGTGGGGCTGGCCGGCGAAGTGCGACCGGCGCCGCGCGGGCAGGAGCGTTTGCGCGAAGCGGCCAAGCTGGGTTTCAGCGTGGCCGTGGTGCCCAAGGCGAATGCGCCGCGCAAGGGCACGAAAGAGATCGAAGGTTTGACGATCCACCCCGTCGAACGCATCGAAGAGGCGATGGACGTGGTCCGCCGCCTCGATTGATCACCGGAAAAAAATGCCCGGCGCGCCTGTGACGCGCCGGGCTACCCTCCCTATCCCCCGATGTGTTTCGTGAACGCCGGTCCGCTGCTGGGTACGCATTGGCCGCTGCCCAACGTGGCCGGGTTCATCGTGTACTGGCACTCCGGGTCGCCGCTGCGGCTGCCGGTGGCGTTCGCCGCCACGCCGGTGCCTTGCGAGCCTGCGACCCGGGTTGCCTCTCCCTGAAACTGTTCGCGGCCGTCCATGCTGCTGATCGCCGTGCCGACGAGGGTGAGACGAACGAAGGTGACGGAACGCGGGATGGTCATACGCTTTTCGGTGGCCCGGGCTTGCTGTGCCCGTGAAGCGAAATGTGCCGCGTGGCACTCACGTGCCATGCGCTTTTCGGGGTGAGTACCGTCCAGCGCGCCCAGGGGTAGTCAGGGCCGCTACTTCGGCGCCTGCCCCGGGGCGGCGACAATGCGCGCCATGGATTTCAAGAAACTTCTGGTGCCCGTGGGCGCCATCCTTCTCCTGGGGCTGGCCTGGCGCAGCGGCGGTTGGGGCGGTGTTGCCCTGGCTGGCGGCGCGATCGTGATGTTCTTGCTGCTGCACTTCAACCGCGCGATGCAGGTGCTCAAGCGCGCGGCCGAACGGCCGGTGGGCTATGTGGCCAGCGCCGTGATGCTCAATGCCAAGCTCAAGCCGGGCGTGACGCTGATGCATGTGATCGCGATGACGCGCGCCCTCGGCGAGCTGCGCTCACCCAAGGACGAGCAGCCCGAGCACTACCGCTGGACCGACGGCGGCGGCTCGTACGTCGACACCGTGTTCAACGGCGGCAAGCTGCAGAGCTGGGCGATGACGCGGCCCGAAACGGCGCCCGAAGACGACAACAGCACGCAGACCCCCGCGGCCTGATCAGCCCGCGCCCGCCTTGCGGCGCGGCTGTCGCCACGGCGGATTCGCCTTCGCATGGTGGCGCGCTTCCTTCACGAACTCGGTGCACACGTGCGTCATGAGGTCGGCCGAGCGGTAGACCAGGAACACGTCGAAGTCCGGCAGCGCATCGGTGATCGGCAGCTTCTCCAGCAGGCCGGGCTGCAGCCGCAGCGGTCCCGCGCCATGGAAGACGAAATCCGACCACATGCTGATCAGGTCGGTCTGCGTGGCCAGCTGCAGGCCCAGCAGGTTCGAGGCGCTGTGCACCATGCGCCGGGGCATCTCGAGCCCGTGCATGCGCATCGTGCTCACCAGCGGGCTGCCGGCGTCGTCGACGGGGTCGAGCACCAGCCAGTCGGCGTCGAGCAGCGGCTGCAGCTTGCGCACGCGCCGCAGCGGGTGGCCGGCACGCACGCTCAGGTGCATCGCCACTGAAAAAAGCGGCTCCCACTGGAGGGCGCTGGTGCCCGGCCCGTTGCAGGTGGAGACCAGTCCCAGGTCGAGCCGGCCCTCGCGCAGGCCTTCGAAGATCTGCTGCGGCCGCAGCTCGAAGCCGCGCATCGCCACGTTGGGAAAGCGCTGGCGAAACGAAGCCATCGCATCGGGCAGCGGCCCGCTCGACGCCACCGCGGTGAAGCCGATGTTGAGCTGCGCCTCGTCGTGACCGCGGATCGCCTCGATGTCTTCGAGCGCATGCCGCAGTTCCTGCTCGACCAGGCTCGCGCGCTTGACCAGCGCCACGCCGTAGGCCGTGAGGCTCACGCCGCGCGTGGAACGCGACATCAGCGTCACGCCGAGTTCGCGCTCCAGTTCCGAAATGGTCTTCGACAGCGCGGGCTGCGTGGTGTGCAGGCTGCGCGACGCCTCATGGATGCTGCCGTGCTGTGCCACCGCCAGCAGAACGCGCAACTGTTGCAGCTTCATCGTGGTGCCGATCTCCCGAAAAAAGGCGTCTTGGTGGTTGTCCCGATGGCTTCCGGTGCCGGTTTATGACGGGGATGCCGTTTGGTTATCAGCATGAAAATTTGTGATTCTTTGCCACGGCGCTTTGCCTGAATACTCCGCCGCCAGAGGCCGATCCGGCCCCCCGCAACCTGTTCGTGGAGTGACATTAGATGAGCGAAGCCGCATTGCCCGCAAGCCCGATCCGGGGCCCTTCACCAGCCACCGCTGCTTCCGTGCAAGGCAAGGGAAGGCAGAGCCAGTTCCGCCTGATCGCCGCCTGCTCACTGGGCAATGCGCTGGAGATGTACGACTTCACCGTCTACAGCTTCTTCGCGCTGCTGATCGGCAAGCTGTTCTTTCCCTCCGACAGCCCGTACGGCTCGCTGCTGCTGGCCGTGGCCACCTTCGGCATCGGCTTCGTGATGCGGCCGCTGGGCGGCGTGATCATCGGCAATTACGCCGATCGCAAGGGCCGCAAGGCCGCGATGACGCTGACCATCGGCCTCATGGTGCTCGGCACGCTGTGCATTGCGTTCGCGCCCAGCTATGCGTCGGCCGGCGTGTTCGGCTCGCTGATGATCGTGGCGGGCCGGCTGTTGCAGGGCTTCTCGCTGGGCGGCGAGGTGGGTGCGGCCACGTCGATGCTGATGGAGGCCGGTGGCGTCAAGGGCAGGGGCTTCCGCGTGAGCTGGCAGCTGGCGAGCCAGGGCGTGTCGGCGCTGTTGGGCGCGCTCACGGGCGCCGCGCTGTACGCCGCGTTGCCGCAGGCGTCGCTCGAAAGCTGGGGCTGGCGCCTGCCGTTCCTGCTCGGCCTGCTGATCGCGCCGGTGGGGCTCTACATTCGCGCGCACCTCGAGGAAACGCACACCGCCGAGAGTCATGAATCCAGCCCCGTCGGCCGGCTGCTGCGCAACCACGGCGGCACGGTGCTCAAGGGCATCCTCGCCACAACGGCGGGCACGGCGACGATGTACCTCGTGGTTTTCTTCATGCCCACCTACATGATCCGCGTGCTGCACATGCCGCCGTCGCTGTCGCTGCTGTCGGGCTGCGTCACGGGCATCACGCTGTTCGTGGTGTCGCTGGTGGCGGGTCGGCTGGCCGACAGGCTGCCGAACCGCAAGCCGCTGGTGATCGGCTCGCTGCTGTTCAGTGTTGTCGCCGTCTACCCGGTGTTCTGGATCATCAGCCACTACCCGAGCGTGCCGCTGGTGCTGGCGCTGTCGGCGCTGCTGACCGCGAGCGTGAACATCGGCACCACGCCCATGTTCCTGATGCTGCTCGAAATGCTGCCGGCCGGCGTGCGCGCCAGCGGCATCTCGGTGATCTACAGCGTGGGCGTGACGGTGTTCGGCGGCTCCTCGCAGTTCATCGTCACCTGGCTGCTCGCGAAGACGGACAACCCGATGTCGCCGGCCTTCTACATGATGGTCTGCGGGGTGCTGAGCCTGTGCGCGCTGCTGAGCCTGCGCGAACGCAAGGCCGATTGATTAATTGATTGATCGAAGAACTTCACCGAGAACGAACCTTTTCACATGACCCGCGAACTCAGCCCCCAGACCACGAAGCTCCTGTCCCGCCTGCTGCCCCAGGCCGACATCGACACGCAGGCCTTCGTCGACATCCGCCGCCAGATTCACGCGAACCCGGAACTCGGCTTCGAGGTGAGCGCCACCAGCGAACTCGTTGCCAACCTGCTGCGCAGCTGGGGCTACGAGGTGCACGCCGGCATCGGCAAGACCGGCATCGTGGCGCAACTCAAGGTCGGCAGCGGCACGCGCCGCCTCGGCATCCGCGCCGACATGGACGCACTGCCCATCGCCGAGGCCACCGGCCTGCCGTATGCGAGCCGCAACCCCGGCCGCATGCACGCCTGCGGGCACGACGGCCACACTGCGATCCTGCTGGCTGCGGCCAAGGCACTGGCGACGGCGCGCAACTTCGACGGCACACTGAACCTGATCTTCCAGCCCGACGAAGAAAACCTCTGCGGCGCGCGCGCGATGATCGCGGACGGCCTGTTCGAGCGCTTCCCCTGCGATGCGGTGTACGCGCTGCACAACGCGCCGGGCGTGCCGGTGGGCACCGTGCTGGCGGTCGAAGGTCCGGTCACGCTGTCGTCCGACGTGGCCGACGTCACGATCAAGGGCGTGGGTGGACACGGTGCCATGCCGCATCGCGCGCGCGATCCCGTCGCGGCAGCTGCGGCGGTGGTGACGGCGCTGCAGACGGTGGTGGCACGCAACGTGGCACCTGACGACACGGCGGTGGTGTCGGTCGGTTTCATCCGCGGTGGTGCCACGCACAACGTGATTCCGCAGTCGGTGTCGCTTGGCTTGAACGTGCGCGCGGCGCTGCCCGAGACGCGCGCGCTGGTCGAGCAGCGCATCCGCGAGATCGTGAGCCTCACCGCGCAGGCACACGGAGTGGAGGCCGAAATCGACTACCGCCAGTTGGTGCCACCGGTGGTCAACACAGCGGCCGAGACGCAGTTGATGGCGCAGGTCTGCGCCGAGCTGGTGGGCGAGGCGAACGTCATCACGAAGGTGCCCCGGGGCTTCGCGGGCAGCGAGGACTTCGCGTGGATGCTCGACGCGCTGCCGGGCTGCTATCTGCTGCTCGGCAACGGGGAGGGCGAGTTCGGGGGCTGCATGGTGCACAACCCCGGCTATGACTTCAACGACCAGGTGCTGCCGCTCGGAGCCGCATGCTGGGTGCGACTGGCGCAGACCTACCTGGTCGCCTGAGCTGCTGAAGGCGCGTCAGAACGGCGCGTCTTCTTCCTCGGGGGCATCGGCCGGCACCGTCGTCGTGGGCGCGGCTGCCACAGCAGGCTTCGGCGCTTCGTCGGGCAATGCCGCCGAGAACGCCGCCTCGCCACCCAGCGCGTCCAGCAGCGCCGGCACCAGCTGACCCAGTTCGCCCGTGGCAATCGCCACGTCGGCGTCGAAGTTGTCTTCCTTCTTGCCGCCCGCGGCGCCGTCGCCCGTGCCTTCGAGGAAGGTGATCTTGCGGATCAGCATGCCGTGCGTCAGCTCGAAGGACACGCGGTCGTCCCACGTCAGCGCGAGCCGCGTCGGGCGCTTGCCGTCGGTGATGTGCTGCTTCACCTCGTCGATGTCCAGCGGGTGCTTGGCATAGCGCACCACGGCCTTGGAGTCGTCGGAGGCCTTGAGCTCGCACTCGCGGTCGATGGTGAAGCCGGCCGGCGGCTCTTGTGTCAGCAGCCAGTTGGCCATGGCGGCGGCGGGCTCGATCTGCGTGTTGATGAGGGCCACGGCAAAGCCGTCGAGCGATTTCACGAGGCTGGTGACCACTTCGTCGGCGCGCGCGGCGTTGCCGCTGTTGATCACGAGGCGGTTCTCGGCCTTGTCGATCCACACCGCCACGCGCGCACTGCGCGTGAAGGCCATGGGGAGCAGCTCCAGGGTGATGTCTTCCTTGAGCTCCTTCTTTTCCTTCTTGCCGGGCTTGCGGCCGGTGGTGGCCTCGATTTGCGCGCAGCGCTCGTCGAGCTTGCGGCGTACCACGGAGCCGGGCACGGTCTTGCTCTCGATCATGTATTCGACAAGCCACTGGCCGTCGATGGATTCGACCAACGGGCCGTTGGCTTCGCCGCGGGGCTCGACCCAGCCGGCGGACTTTTCCTGCGAGGGGCCGCAAGGCTCGAAGCGCTGCTTGCCGAGCCCTTCTTCAGCCTCGGCCAGTGTTTGGGACCAGGCAGGTTCGATGCGATAGACGATGACGTTCTTGAATACGGACACGGAAACCCTTTTTCCACTGGTTTGCACAACCGGCCATTGTCGGGCACCCCGTTCCGGGCTCGGCCGTAAAATCGAAAGCTTTTGCGACTTCCCCCATCGCTTCCAAAGGAATCAGGAAATGAGCTCGATCCCCCCCTCGCTGGACGACCGTGACGGCAAGATCTGGATGGACGGCGAACTCGTGGACTGGCGCGACGCCAAGATCCACGTGCTGAGCCACACGCTGCACTACGGCTGCGGCGCCTTCGAGGGCGTGCGCGCCTACAAGACGGCGGACGGCGGCACGTCGATCTTCCGCCTGGCAGAGCACACCGAGCGCCTGTTCAACAGCGCCAAGATCCTGCGCATGAAGATCCCGTTCACGCCCGAGCAGCTCAACGAGGCCCAGAAACAGGTGGTGCGCGAGAACAAGCTCGAAAGCTGCTACCTGCGCCCGCTGATCTGGATCGGCTCCGAAAAGCTCGGCGTGAGCCCCAAGGGCAACAAGATCCACGCCATGGTCGCGGCCTGGTCCTGGGGCGCCTACCTGGGCGAAGAAGGCATGAAGCGCGGCATTCGCGTGAAAACCTCGAGCTACACCCGCCACCACGTCAACATCACGATGACGCAGGCCAAGACGGTGAGCAACTACACCAACTCGATCCTGGCCAACATGGAAGCGCTGGACGACGGCTACGACGAGGCGCTGCTGCTCGACGCGAGCGGCTTCGTGTCGGAAGGCGCGGGCGAGAACATCTTCGTGGTCAAGGGCGGCGTGGTCTACACGCCTGACCTGTCGGCCGGCGCGCTCAACGGCATCACGCGCAACACCATCCTGCACGTGTGCAAGGACCTGGGCCTGGAGCTGGTGCAAAAGCGCATCACGCGCGACGAGGTCTACATCGCCGACGAGGCCTTCTTCACCGGCACCGCCGCTGAAGTCACGCCCATCCGTGAACTCGACCGCGTCGAGATCGGCAACCGCGGCGACGGCGGCGCCCGTGGCCCGATCACCGAGAAAATCCAGTCTGCCTTCTTCGACATCGTGAACGGCAAGAACCCCAAGTACGCCCACTGGCTCACGAAAGTCTGAGAAAACCCATGTCCACCAATGCAGTCGTCGAACTCCTGGCCAAGGAGCTCAACCATCAGGGCGGCGTGTTCTGCCCCAGCCCCAAGGCCGACATGAAGCTCTGGAACAACCACCCGAAGGTGTACCTCGACGTGGCGCGCACCGGCGAGGCCAAGTGCCCGTATTGCGGCACGGTGTACCGGCTGAAGGCCGGCGAGACGGTGTCGGCGCGGCACTGAGCCGGGCTGACGCAACCGTCCTTCAGGCAGTCTGAGGGGCGGTTTCTTTTTTGCGCCAACGCGACGGCAGCAGGTCGCGCCACGGATCCGGGTCTTGCTTCTCCTGCGCGAGCCGCAGGTAGATCATTGCGATGAACAGCAGCGCCAGGCCGATCTGCGCGTCGCGCATGGCCGAGTTCACGCTCGATGCAATCAGCGCGATCAGCGTGGCTGCCAGCGCATAACGGCCCGCCATGTCGGGCCGTTTCCACGCCTGCCAGACGGCGGCGACCATGATGACCAGCAGGCTCAGCAAGGCCGGCAGCCCGCCCTGCGCGCCGACCCATAGAAAGTCGTTGTGCGGCATGTTCGAGTCGGCGAACAGCGCCGGGCCGCGCTTGTGCCACTGCTCGGTCCAGCCGCCGATGCCCCAGCCGGTGAGTGGGCGGTCGGCAATCATGAGGCCCGTGTCCTTGTACATGTAGTAGCGGATGACCCAGCTGCCCTTGAAGATGGCGCCGGCCTGCGCCTCTTCGATTTCCTGCACGCCGGTTTCGACCTTGTGCTGAAGCTGCGGCAACTGATACAGCCCGGCCCCCAGCACCACGGTCCCGAGCACCAGTGCGCTCACCAGCATCTTCAGATGGTTGCGCCACTGGTGGATGCACACCACCGGAATCACCAGAAGGAGGGCAAGCACCGAGGTACGCGAAGTCAGCGGCAGCGCCACCACCAAGCCCAGCCCGAGCAGCAGCACGAAGGCCGGAATGGCACGCAGCGGCTTGTGCGCGGCGATCTGTGCAATGCCCCACACGGCGGCGGTGGACGCCACCACGCTGAACAGCAGCGCGTTGCTGATCGACTTGTTGCCTACCTCCATGACCACCGCGCGCAGCGGCGACCAGATCGGAAAGCCGATGGCGTAATAGGCCACGATCAGCAGGATATTCAGCGCCGCGACCAGCAGGAAGCCGCGCAGCGCCCATATCGCTTCTTCGCGCGTGAGCGCCATCGCCATCAATATCGTGAGGCCGATGCGCACCCCGTGGAACAGGTTGGAGCCGGTTTCGGGGTAGTGCCGCCCGAAGGCCAGTACGAGGAAGGTCCAGGCCAGGTACGCCACCACCGGCCACCACAGCGGGTTGGCGCGCAGCCGCGCGTAGCGCTCGCGCAAGCCGCCGGCCACCAGCATGGTGAGCAGCAGCAAAATGGCCGAAAGGTAGGTGACGCCGACCGGCATGAACACCACCAGCCCCCAGAACATGGCCGCGGGCCGAACGATGTGCGATCTCTGCATAGGGGCGGGATTTTAGGTTGGCATCTGGGAGCCAACCTGACCACGGCCCTGCGCGGGCGAGGGTGGCGTACTCAGTGCCCGCGCGCTGCGGCCGGCAGCCGGATCACGAAGCTCGCGCCGCCACCGGGCCGGTCTTCGCAGCGCACGGTGCCGCCGTGCCGTTCGGCGATCGACTTCACCAGCGCCAGCCCCAGGCCCACGCCGCCGTTGCGCTCGCTGGCGCCTGGCAGGCGGTAGAAGGGCTCGAAGATGCGTTCGCGCAGGGCCGTGGGCACGCCGGGGCCACGGTCGTTGACGCGCACGGTGGCGTAGCCGTTGGCACTGCCCAGCTCCACCGCGATTTCGCCGGCGCCGTAGCGGCGGGCGTTTTCCAGCAGGTTGCGGATCGCCCGGCGCAGCAGGCGCGACACGCCGGGCACGGTGAGCGTGGCGTTGTCGGTGCCTTCGGCCAGGTCGAGTTCGGCGTTCACCTGCGAGCACTCTTCGGCCGCCAGGCCGGTCAGGTCCACCGCCTCGATGGTGCCCATGTCGGCCTCGCTGGCGTCGAGCCGGCTGGCCAGCAGAATCTCGTCGATGAGCTGGTCGAGCTCGCCAATGTTGCGCGAAATTTCTTCCCGAGCGGCCGGGCTCGGGCGCTCGCCCATCAGCTCCAGGCCCATGCGGATGCGTGTGAGCGGCGAACGCAACTCGTGCGAGGCGTTGGCCAGCAGCGATTTGTGCGAACGCACCAGTTGCTCGATGCGTTCTGCCGACGCGTTGAATCGTTTTGAGAGATCAGCCACTTCGTCCTGCCCTTCTTCGGTCACCCGCACCGAGAGATCGCCCTCGCCCCATCGCTGCACGCCGCGCTGCAGCGATTCCAGCCGCTGCGTGATGCGCCGCACGATCGGGTACACGCCCAATGCCACCGCCACGCCCACCAGCGCGATCATCCAGCCCAGCCCGAAGGGCGTGCGCCACGGCGCGAAGCCGCCGGAACCGGTGGGCCGCTCGCGCGGCGCCACGCGCAGCGTGATGGCCTTGCCGTCGCTGAGCGTCACGTCGAATTCCAGGCCCTGGCCCGGTACGCGCAGGGCGGTGCCCGCGCCGATCGGCTTGTCCTGTGCGTCCAGCACGACCACGTTGCGCGGCACCGGCGCCAAGCGCTCGCGCTCGGCTTCGGCCGCTTCGCGCACGATCCAGTTGGCCATCAGCGTGAGGATGACGACGCCACCCACCACCGCGAGCCAGATGCGGACGTAGAGGTGGCGTGAATAAAGGCTGCGCAGCATCGGCAGCCGCTCAGTCTTGTTGCTTGGCGAACACGTAGCCCACACCGCGCACCGTGAGGATGCGCTTTGGGTTCTTCGCGTCGACTTCTATGGCCGCGCGGATGCGGCCCATGTGCACGTCGATGGAGCGGTCGAAGGCTTCGAGCTCGCGGCCGCGCACGGCCTCCATGATCTGGTCGCGCGTGAGCACGCGGCCCGCGCGTTCGGCCATCGCCACCAGCAGGTCGAACTGGTAGGAGGTGAGATCGGCCAGCGCGCCGGCCACCGACACGGTGCGTGCATTGCGGTCGATCTCCAGCGTGCCGAAGCGCATCACCGTTGAGGCTTCGGCCTCGGTGGCGTTCTCGCTGCGGCGGCGCAGCACGGCGCGGATGCGCGCCAGCAGCTCGCGCGGCTCGAAGGGCTTGGGCAGGTAGTCGTCGGCGCCGATCTCAAGGCCGATGATGCGGTCCATCGGGTCGCCCTTGGCCGTCAGCATCAGCACCGACACCTTCGACAGCGGGCCGGGCAGCGCGCGGATGCGGCGGCAGACTTCGAGCCCGTCGGTGTCGGGCAGCATCAGGTCGAGGATCACCAGGTCGGGCGCGTGCTGCTGCAGCTGCTCGAGCCCGGCGGCGCCGTCGCCGGCATGGTTGAACGCGAAGCCCGACTGCGTCAGGTATTCGCCCACCATCTGCGCCAGGCGGGCGTCGTCTTCGATCATCAGGAGTTGGGGGGTGCTCATGCGCTTCATGGTCGTCCACAGGGAGCAAGCAGGCTTGAACGCTCCGTAAAGTTGGGTAAACCTCGAATATCCCTGTCAACCGGCGATGCTGCGAAAAGCATAGCGCCGGGGGCAGGGGGCACGGTACTCAGCCCCGGCTGTGCGGCCTCAGCTGCAGCCGCAGCGACAGCGTGGGAGACAGCGGCAGGTCGATGGGGGCCGAACCGTTGGCATTGTCGATGTGCGCCAGCGATTCGAACAGCGGCAGCGCCTGTGCCATGGGGTTGATTTCGGCGAGCGACTTCGCGGCCTCCGAGCGCGGCGGCGTGGCGGTGTTGTTGTTCTCGCTGCTGGCCAGCGACCAGTCGAGCGCCGCCACGGTCCGTTCGGTCGGTTCGCTGGCGAGCACCAGCGCCAGCGCCAGCAGGCCGCGGCTGTCGGTGACGGAGGTCAGCGCGCCCACCGTGGGCGCGTCGTAGCCCACCAGCAGCACCGGCTCCTGGTCGCAGGCGCATTGCACCGCAGCTTCGAGCAGGCCCGAGGCAAAGCTGTGCTCGTAGGCCGAAACCGCGTTGCTGGCCGCCATGCAGCCGGTGCCGATGGTCCAGTAGCCCACGGCCGCGTTGTGCACCGAGTTGTGGAACTTGGTGGGCGACAGCATCTTCGGGTCGCCCGCGAGCGTGCTGCACATGTAGTCGTTGATCGACAGGTCGCCGTGCGCCGACGTGAACACGCAGGGCACGTCGGCTGCGTTGCGGCCCGAGCCGGCCAGGGCGGCGGCCGCCACCTCGAGCGCCAGCGCCACGGTGTCGGGCGCGCGGCGGCGTTCGGCCGGAGCCAGCACCTGCGGCGACGGGCGCTTGGCGGGCGGGTCGGACAGCGTGCCTTCGCCGCGGAAAGCGGCGCGCGCGGCCTCCCAGCCGGGCAGCGTGGGCGTCCAGAAGGCGGGGCCTTCGATGTAGAGGGTCGGGGGCGTGGGGGCTTGGTTCATCTCGCTCATGCCGCTTTGCCGAAAACGAGCGAACAGTTGTTGCCGCCGAAGCCGAACGAATTGGTCAGCGCATAGCGCACCTCGCCGCGCGCCGGTTCGAGCCTGATCTGCGGGCCGAAGCCTTCGTCCAGCGTGTGGGTGTTGACGGTGCCCGGCATCACGCCGCGCTCGATGGCCAGCAGGCTGATGACGGCCTCGACGATGCCCGCCGCGCCCAGTGTGTGGCCCATGAAGCCCTTGGTCGAGCTGGCATGCGTGCGTGCCGGGAAGCGGCGCGCCACCAGCGCGCCCTCGACCTCGTCGTTCTTCTGGCTCGCGGTTCCGTGCATGTTGATGTAGTCGATGGCCTCGGGCGTGAGGCCGGCGCGCGCCAGCGCCTCGTCGAGCGCGCGCTCGGCGCCCAGGCCCTCGGGGTGCGGCGTCGACATGTGGTGCGCGTCGCTCGCCTCACCGTAGCCCAGCAGGTGCAGCGGCGCGGCATCGGCGCCGGTCTGCACGCGCTCGACCAGCGCGAAGCCCGCGGCCTCGCCGAGGCTGATGCCCTTGCGGGTGGCGTCGAAGGGCCGGCACGGCTCGCTCGACACCAGTTCGAGCGAGTTAAAGCCGAACAGCACGCTGCCGCACAGCGTGTCGGCCCCGCCGACCACGGCCGCGTCGGCCAGGCCCAGGCGGATCAGCCGCTCGGCCGAGGCGAACACCTTGGCGCTCGACGAGCAGGCGGTGGAAATGGTCTCGCTCGGGCCACTGATGCCCAGCACCTGCTGCGTGAACATGGCCAGCGAGTGCGGCGTGTGCACCGCGGCGCGGCGCTGGTTCACCGGGAACATGCCCTGCTCGTCGAGCTGGGTGTAGGCCAGCTCGGTCTCGCCGATGCTGGCGGTCGAGGTGCCCAGGATCAGCGCGATGCGCGAGGCGCCGTACTTTTCGCGCGCGGCAGCCACGGCCTCGATGAAGCCGTCGGCATGCAGGCCCAGCCAGGCGAGCCGGTTGTTGCGGCAGTCCCAATGGGCGAGGGATTCGGGCAGGCGGATCTCCTCGAGGCCGTCGACGCGGCCGATCCAGGTGGGCAGCGGTGCATCGCCGAAGTCATTGGCGCGCAGCCCGCTGCGCGAGTGGGCGAGCGCGTCGGCCAGCACGTCCTTGCCGACACCGACGGCGGAGGTCGCCGTGTAGGCGCTGATTTGGAGAGGAGAAATTCGGGACGGCACGATCTTGTAGGGGCTTGCTGGCTGGCTCGCGGACGATGGGTGCGCAGGAAGAGGGCGCAGGAGGGAAAGGAGAATGAAAGAAACGAATGTATACCGGCACAGCCTACCAGTTGCGCGGCGCGTGCAGCGTCGGCTGTTTCCTATAGGGCCCAGGCCCTATTGACGGTCCGTGGGGCTTGTGATGGCCGTCATTCGCGAGGCCAGCGCCACCAGCACCAGCACCGGCACGCCCAAGAGCGCGGTGGCGACGAAGAAGGTGCTGTAGCCGTAGGCATCGACGAAGACGCCTGAATAACCGGCGATGAACTTCGGCAGCAGCAGCATCAGCGAGCTGAACAAGGCGTACTGCGTGGCCGAATAGCTGATGTTCGTGAGGCTCGACAGGTAGGCGATGAAGGCCGCCGAGGCGATGCCGCCGGCCAGGTTGTCGGCCGAGACCACGGCGATCAGCGCCGTCAGGTCGTGCCCGCGCGAGGCCAGCCAGGCAAACAGCAGGTTGCTGGCCGCGCTGAGCACCGCGCCCAGCATCAGCACCCGCATCACGCCCAGGCGCATCGACAGCACGCCGCCCACGAAGGCGCCCACCAGCGTCATGATCACGCCGTAGATCTTGCTGACCGAGGCCACCTCGTCCTTGGTGAAGCCCATGTCGACGTAGAAGGGGTTGGCCATGATGCCCATCACCACGTCGCTGATGCGGTAGATGGCGATCAGCGAAAGGATCAGCATGGCCTGCCATTTGTAGCGGCGGATGAAGTCGGCGAAGGGCTTGTAGAAGGCGTGAATGAACCAGACGACCAGCGAGAGCGCCCGCTGGGGAATGCGCACGCGCCATTTCATGCGCGCGGCCCATATAACCAGCGCTGCGTAGGCGAGCACGACCGGCGACACAAAGATCAACAGTGCCGTGATGAGAATCACAAAGTGAATCTGGAGCGCCACGGCAGCCGGAACGAGCAGAACGACGGCCAGCGCAAGCATCGCGCCGTAGACGGGAATCCCGGTCGTTGCGATCTGCTCACGCGTAGCGGCCATCTCGGCCGTTTCAATCTGGCGCTCCTTCGGCGCTGGTTCGGGCGACAGCAGCACCGTGATCACGCCCACCGCCATCGAGGCCGCCATCACCAGGTAAGCCGTCTTCCAGGCACCGTTCTGGTACGCCGCCGCGCCCGTGACTGCGGCGGCCGGCGCCACCTCGGCCCAGGCCGCGACCCACAGCACGCCCGCGCCGGCCCAGATCATCGCGAGCCGGTAGCCGGTCTGATAGGCCGCCGCCAGCGCGGCCTGCTTGCGCGTTTCGGCCGATTCGATGCGGAAGGCGTCGAGCGCGATGTCTTGCGTGGCCGAGCCGAAGGCCACCAGCAGAGCGCACCAGATCAGCGGCGTGAGGCCCAGCCTAGGGTCGTTCAGCGCCATGCCTATCAGCCCGGCAATGACCACGCACTGCGCCAGCAGCAGCCAGCCGCGCCGGCGCCCCAGCAGTGTGGTCAGCGGCGGCAGCGGCAGCCGGTCGACCAGCGGCGCCCAGACCCACTTGAAGCCGTAGGCCAGGCCGACCCAGCTCAGGTAGCCGATGGTGGTGCGGTCGATGCCCGCTTCGCGCAGGCGAAAACTCAGGGTGCCGAGCACCAGCAGCAGCGGCAGCCCGGCCGAGAAACCCAGCGCCAGCATGCGCAGGGTGGCGGGTTCCAGGTAGACCTTCAGCGCGTCGCGCCAGGGCGGAGAGGGGGTGGTGGGGGTTTCTGCGGGCGAGGCGGACATGAACCCCGGATTGTCCATGAGTGGCGGGGGACATCGGCCAGGGCCTTTGTCTTCATTTGTTCCTATGATCCGGCTCCTATGTGCACACGCTGCGATCGCCCTGTTTCCGCCACTTCTGCCATTTCTGCCGCTTCCACGTGGAATCCCCGGCGGGCCTTTCTTCTGGCCGCCGCCGGCGCGGCCCTGAGCGCACCGGCATTGGCGCAGGTCGATGTCGGCAATGCATCGGTGGCGCGCAACCTCGTGCCGGCCGACAGGATCGAGGCGGCCGGCGTGCAGCAATACGGCCAATTGCTCGAACAGGCACGCGCCAAGAATGCGCTCGCGGGCGACAGCAACCCGCAACTGCAGCGCCTGCGCGCCATCGCCCAGCGGCTCATTCCTTTCGCCACGCCGTGGAATTCGCGCGCCCGCGACTGGAGGTGGGAGGTCAACCTGATCGGCAGCAAACAGATCAACGCCTTCTGCATGCCCGGCGGCAAGATCGCCTTCTTCACCGGCATCCTCGAACAGCTCAAGCTCACCGACGACGAGGTCGCGATGGTCATGGGCCATGAAATGGCCCATGCGCTGCGCGAGCATGCGCGTGCCCGCATGGCCAAGAGCGCGGGCACGGGCGCGGCGCTCTCCATCGGTGCGCAGTTGCTCGGCTGGGGGCAGGTGGGCGACCTGGCGGCGCGTGCCGGCACGCAGCTCCTCACGCTCAAGTTCAGCCGCAGCGACGAGACCGAGGCCGATCTCGTGGGGCTCGAACTCGCGGCGCGTGCGGGCTATGACCCGAAGGCTTCGGTGTCGCTGTGGCAGAAGATGGCTGCGGCGTCGAAGAACCAGGGCAGCTTGAACTTTCTCTCGACGCACCCGAGCGGGCCGGATCGCATCACCAAGCTTGAGGCGAACCTGCCCAAGGTCGAGAAGCTCTACCGCGACGCGAAGAAGAGCTGACCTGCATGACTCCCTCTCCTCTTGGGGAGAGGGCGGGGTGAGGGCGGCGGCCTCTAGATAAGAGCCGCGCCTCATCGTCCGCACCTGCCCTCACCCCAACCCTCTCCCCGAGGGGAGAGGGGGCCAATCCCCGACACGTTTCCGCTGGCACGCCGCTTGCATCTCAACTTGTACACATGTTTGGATGCCTAATGATGGTGCATGAAGAAAACGGAGAAAGCGGATCGCCCGCCGCCGCCTGGATCGCGAAATTCGCGGCCCCCGTGGCGGACGCAGCGGCTGGCAAGGCCCTGGGCTTTGCCCTGCCGCTCGCCGGACTGAGCTTCGCAGTCAAGGACAACATCGACGTGGCCGGCGCGCCCACCACGGCCGCCTGTCCGGCCTTCGACCGCCTCCCCAAGGCTCACGCAGCCGTGGTGCAGCGCCTGCTCGAAGCCGGTGCATCGCTGGCCGGCAAGACCAACCTCGACCAGTTCGCCTGCGGCCTGAACGGCACGCGCTCGCCGTACGGTGAGGTGCCGAACGCCTTCGACGCGCGATACGTTTCGGGCGGCTCCAGCTCGGGCTCGGCCTATGTGGTGGCGGCCGGCGAGGTCGACTTCGCACTGGGCACCGACACCGCAGGCTCTGGCCGCGTGCCGGCCGGGCTCAACAACATCGTCGGCCTCAAGCCTTCGCGCGGCCTGCTGAGCACCTTCGGCGTGGTTCCCGCGGCGCAGAGCGCAGATTGCGTTTCGATCTTCGCGCGCACTGTCGCCACCGCGGTCGACGTGCTGCTCGCCGCAGTCGGCCACGACGCGCGCGACCCGTACTCGCGCGACCTGGCCCTGAGCCGCAAGCCGCTGCCCGCGCACTTCCGCTTCGGCGTGCCCGACAGGCTGAGCTTCTTCGGCGACGACGCCGCCGAACGGGCGTTCAACGACGCGACCGCGCGCCTGCTGGCCATGGGCGGCTCGCCGGTCACCATTTCCTACGCCCCGCTCGCCGAGGCCGCCGCGCTGCTCTATGAAAGCGCGCTGGTCGCCGAACGCTACGCCGCGGTGCGCGAGTTCTTCGATGCGCACGGCGACGAGGTGATCGAGCCCGTGCGCGGCATCCTCGCGAGCGGCCGCAACTACAGTGCTGCCGACGTGTTCGAGGCCCAGACGCGGCTGCGCGCCATCGCTCAACAGGTCGAGCCGATGTGGCGCGACATCGACGTGCTGCTCGTGCCCACCGCGCCCACGCACTACACCCGCGAGCAGATGCGCGCCGACCCTGTGGTGCTCAACCGCAACCTCGGCGCGTACACCAACTTCGTCAACCTGCTCGACTACGCCGCGCTCTCCGTGCCCAGCAGCCTCCGCCCGGACGGCCTGCCCTTCGGCATCACGCTGATCGGCCCCTGCGGCAGCGACCTCGCGCTGGCCGACCTGGGCCAGCGCTACCACCACGCCACCGGGCTCGCGCAAGGCGCGACCGGCGTGCCGCTGCCCGAGCCGCGCGCCATTCCCGGCCTCGCCGCGCCGGACGCCGGCACCCTGCCCATCGCCGTGGTCGGTGCGCATCTCTCGGGCATGCCGCTCAACGCCCAGCTCACCGAGCGCGGCGCCAAGTTGCTGCGTGCCACCACGACCTCGCCCTTCTATCGCCTCTACGCGTTGCCGGGAACCGTGCCGCCCAAGCCCGGCCTGCAGCGTGTGGTCGAAGGCAATGAAGGCGCCGCCATCGCGCTCGAAGTGTGGGCCGTGCCACTGGCGCAGGTCGGCAGCTTTCTCTCCCTCATTCCACCGCCCCTGGGCCTCGGCAGCGTCGAGCTGGCCGATGGCAGCTGGGTGAAAGGCTTCATCTGCGAGGGCCATGCACTGGCCGGCGCGCAGGACGTGACCCATCACGGCGGCTGGCGCGCATACGTCGCGAACCGCGCGACCCCGAGTTCCAACTGATCAGGAGTTCCGATGAGCACCCAAGACAAACCTCCCGCATCAAGCAGCAGTAGTAGCCGCCGACAGCTGCTGCAGGCCGGCGCCGCAGGCCTGGCCGTGCTGGCCGCGCCAGCCATCGTGCGTGCGCAGGGCGCGGTGAAGCTGCGCATCGGATTCTGGCCCGTGGCCGCCGGTCTGCCATTCTTCGCCGCGGTCGACAAGGGCTACTTCAAGGAAGCTGGCCTCGAGGTGGAGCCACTCAAGTTCGCCGGCGCGCAGCAGGTGATGGAAGGCATGCTCGCCGGCCGCTGCGACGGCAGCGCCAACGGCACCGGCTCGGCCAACCTTGCCATCGGCGAGATCGCGCAGCCGGGTCTCTTCAAGATCTTCTGCACCAATCCGAGCAACGCGAAATACGTGCTCGACGAATTCATCGTCGCCAAGGACAGCCCCATCAAGACCATGGCCGAGCTGGCCGGCAAGAAGGTCGCCTCGGGGCCCGGCATCCAGAACGTCACTCTGTGCAAGACCATGCTGGAACGCGCGGGCGCCAAGGGCGCGACCGTGAGCGAACTGCCCATCGGCCAGCACGTGGCCGCACTGGTCGCGGGCCAGGTCGACGCCTGCTACACGCTGGAGCCCACCGGCACCGTCGGCCGCATGAACGGCACCACGCGCGTCATCGAGGCCGGCGTGGTTGCCAAGTACATCCTCGGCGACCCGATGGCGCCCTGGCACGGCGGCGCAGCCAGCCTGACCACCGAGTTCATCAAGAAGAACCCCGAGATCTCGAAGAAGTACATCGCCGCCTATGCGCGCGGCGTGGAACTGGTGCGCACCAAGCCAGACGAAGCCCGCCAGTTCATGAAGGGCTACACCGCCATCGAAGGCAAGCTCACGGCCGAAGTGCCGCTCGCGTCGTACATGCTCTACAACGAGTTCAAGCCCAGCGACGTCGCGTACTTCCAGAAGTTCTACGACCTGTTCACCGACAAAGGCATCTTCGAGAAGAAGGTCGTGGTGGACACGCTTCTCTACAAGGCCTGAAGACCATGGCCGAAGCAAGCACGACCACGGCCGCGCCGTGGACCCCGCCGGCCAGTGCTGCTACTGCGGCGCCCAAGCCGCCGCTGCGCGACCGCATGCTGCCCTTCATCGGCCCGGTGGTGCTGTTCATCGCGTGGGACCTGGTGGTGCGGCTCGGCTTCATCAAGCCGATCTTGCTGCCCACGCCCGCCGACACCATCGCCGCGCTCATCACCGGCCTGGCTGGTGGCCCGCTGCTCACCGACTTCGCCATGACCGTGTGGCGCACTGTGCAGGCCTTCGTCATCGCGGCGGCCATCGGCGTGCCGCTGGGCGTGCTGCTCGGCAGCAACGAGAAGGCGTACCGCAGCGTGGAGTTTCTGATCGACTTCTTCCGCTCCACGCCGTCGTCCGCGCTCATTCCGCTGTTTCTGCTGATCTTCGGCGTGAGCGACGTCAACAAGGTGGCCATTGCGGCATTCGGCGCGCTGCTCATCGTGGTGTTCAACAGCGCCTACGGCGTCATCAATGCACGCAAGCAGCGAGTGATGGCCGCGCGCGTCATGGGCGCCTCGCGCTGGCAGGTCTTCAAGGACGTGCTGATCTGGGAAAGCCTGCAGCCCAGCTTCGTGGGCCTGCGCTCCGCGGTGTCGATGGCGCTGGTGATCGTCATCGTGGCCGAGATGTTCATCGGCTCCGACACGGGGCTCGGCCACCGCATCATCGATGCGCAGCAGGTGCTCAACGTGAAGAGCATGTACGCGGCCATTCTTGCGGCCGGTGCGCTGGGCTATGTGCTCAACATCCTCTTCCTCATCGCCGAACGCCGCATCGTGCACTGGAGCGGAAGATGAAAGTCACGCAAGACATCGTCGTCAACGGCCTGGTGTACGCCGACGTGCCCAAGCCGGCCTTCAAGCCCGGCCCGGCTGGCACGCACATCACCATCCGCGGCCTCACCAAGTACTTCGCGGGCTGGCCGCTCTACGAGAACTTCGACCTCGACATTCCGAAGCACGCCATCGTCTCGGTGTTCGGGCCCAACGGCTGCGGCAAGTCCACGCTCATCAACATGATCGCGGGGCTCATTCCCATCGACTCAGGCGAGATCCTGTTCGACGGCAAGCAGCGCAAGGACACCAAGATCGGCTACGTGTTCCAGAACTACCGCGAGGCAATGTTCCCGTGGATGCGCACCATCGACAACATCGCCTATCCGCTGAAGCTCGAAGGGCGCAGCAAGGCCGAGGTCGACCGGCGCATGGAAGAGCTGGTGGCCTCCTTCGACGTGAAGTTCGACTTGAAGCGCTTTCCGTACGAACTCTCGGGCGGCCAGCAGCAGACCGCGTCGATCATGCGTGCGCTCGCGCCCAACCCCGAGGTGCTGTTTCTCGACGAACCTTTCTCGGCGCTCGACTTCGAGATGACGCTTTTCATCCGCGAGAAGCTGCAGGAGGTGTTCATGCAGACCGGCACCACCATGCTGCTGGTGTCGCACGACCTCGAAGAGGCGGTGTACCTCGCCGACGAGGTGCTGCTGCTGACCAAGCGGCCCACCAAGGTCGCCGAGATCCTGCGCTACGGCGATGCGCGCCCGCGCACCGTCGAGACGCTGAGCACCGAAAGCTTCGTCGCCATGAAGAAGCTCAGCCTCGACATCTTCCAGCGGGAGGTTCGCCGGTGACGCCAGAAATCAATATCCCCGAAGTGCTCGCTGAAGTGAACGCAGTGTTCGCGCGCTACGAGGCGGCGCTGGTCGGCAACGACCGCGCGGTGCTCGACGAGCTCTTCTGGAACAGCCCGCACACGTTGCGCTACGGCTTCTCCGAGAACCACTACGGCCACGCAGACATCAGCGCCTTCCGCGCATCGCTGCCCCAGCAGAGCCCGCCCCGCGAACTGCTGCGCACCGTCATCACCACCTACGGCCGCGACTTTGCGACCGCCAACGTCGAGTTCCGCCGCGAAGGCAGCCGCCAGACCGGCCGCCAGAGCCAGACCTGGCTGCGCACGGCCGAAGGCTGGCGCGTAGTCGCCGCCCACGTGAGCCTGCTCGGCTGACCCGCGGGCACATTCTTTGCACCCACCTCAAATCCAAGACCGGAGTACGTCATGACCAGCCAATTCAATCGCCGCGATTCCCTCAAGACCCTGGCCGCGCTTGGCGCAGCAGGCAGCCTCGGAAGCTGGAGCGCCCTTGCCAGCGCGCAGGCCAAGCCCAAGCCGCTCACCGTGGGCGTGATCTACGTCGGCGCGCGCGACGACTACGGCTACAACCAGGCGCATGCCATGGCCGCCGCCGAGATCAAGAAGCTGCCCGGCATCAAGGTGGTGGAAGAAGAGAACGTGCCCGAAACCGCCGCCGTGCAGAAGACCATGGGCGGCATGATTTCGCAGGACGGCGCCAAGCTGCTGTTTCCCACCTCGTTCGGCTACTTCGACCCGCACATCCTCGCGGTCGCGCCCAAGAACCCCGACGTGCGCTTCTCGCACTGTGGCGGCCTCTGGACCGAAGGCAAGCACCCCAAGAACGTCGGCAGCTTCTTCGGCTACATCGACGAGTGCCAGTTCCTGAACGGCGTGATCGCCGCGCACATGACGAAGAGCAACAAGATCGCCTTCGTCGCCGCCAAGCCCATTCCGCAGGTGCTGCGCAACATCAACGCCTTTACGCTCGGCGCGCGCTCGGTCAAGCCGAACATCACCTGCAGCGTGATCTTCACGGGCGACTGGTCGATGGCGGTGAAAGAAGCCGAAGCCACCAACAGCCTGGCCGACCAGGGCTGCGACGTGTTCACCATGCACGTGGACGGCCCCAAGGTAGTGGTCGAGACCGCAGCCAAGCGCGGAAAGATGGTCTGCGGCTACCACGCGAGCCAGGCCAAGCTCGCGCCCAATGCATACCTGACGGGCGCCGAGTGGAACTGGCTCACCGCCTACAAGACCGCCATCGAAGCCGCGCAAACCGGCAAGCCGCATCCCAACTTCCTGCGCGGAGGTTTGAAGGAGGGCTACGTGAAGATGTCGGCCTATGGCCCCATGGTGCCGGACGCCGCGAAGAAGCAGGCCGACGACATCAAGGCGAAGATGATCGCGGGCACTTTCGACATCTTCAAGGACGGCATCAAGGACAACAAGGGCGCGGTCGTGGTGCCGGCCGGCAAGGTGCTCAAGCAGACCGACCTGGAGCTCGAGAAGATGAACTACCTCGTCGAGGGTGTGGTCGGCTCCGTCTGATCGATCCCGCACTACCGAAATGCGCCACGCGCTCAAGGAATTCGCACTGCCGGTGTTCGCCATCGCGGCGGCGCTGCTGGTGTTCGGCCTGCTGGTGGCCTTCGCGGGTGTCGACCCGGTGGAGGTCTGGGCCACGCTGTTCAAGGGCGCGTTCGGCGACTGGTTCTCGTGGCAGAACACGCTGCAACGCGCCGCACCGCTGATGCTCACGGCCCTGTGCGTGGCGCTGCCCGCGCGCGCGGGGCTCATCATCATCGGTGGCGAAGGCGCGCTGGTGCTGGGCGGGCTCGCCTGCGCGGCGCTGGCGCATGCGGTGCCGCTGCCCGGCAATGTCATCGGCACGGTGATCGTGTGCATCGCCGGAGCAATCGCCGGTGCGGTGTGGATCGTGCTCGCGGGCTGGCTGCGGCAGTTTCGTGGCATCAACGAAACCATCAGCAGCCTGCTGCTGGCCTACATCGCCATCGGCATCTTCAAGCACCTGGTCGAAGGGCCGCTGCGCGACCCGGCGAGCCTGAACAAGCCGTCGACCTATGCATTGAACGACGGGATGCTGATCGGCGGCATCGGCGGTTCCGACGTGCACTGGGGCCTGGTGATCGGCGTCGTGGCCTGCCTGGGGCTCGGCTGGTGGCTGCGCGCCACGGCTTCGGGCTTCTCGGTGCGCGTGGTGGGCGGCAATCCGCGCACCGCGCAGCTCGTGGGGCTGCCGGCCACGCGGCTCATTCTTTCGGCCTGCGGACTCGGCGGTGCGTGCGCGGGGCTTGCGGGTGCGGTCGAGGTGGCGGCGGTGCACACCAATGCCAACGCCTCGCTGATCGCGGGGTATGGCTACGCGGGCATCCTCGTGTCCTTCATCGCACGGCACAACCCGGTGGCCATCGTGCCGGTGGCGATCCTGTTCGGCGGCTTCGGCGCGGCGGGCAGTTTGCTGCAGCGGCGGCTGGGCTTGCCCGATGCGTCGGTGCTGGTGCTGCAGGGCATCGCCTTCGTGCTGATTCTTGCGAGCGAGGGCCTGCGCACGGTCAACTGGAAGAAGTTCGGCGACCGCATGCTGCCCGAAGCCAGGAGCTACACATGACGGCTGACCAATGGATCGCGCTGGTCGCTGGCATCGTCGGTGGCGCGCTGCGCGTCGGCGCTCCATTCCTGTTCGTGAGCCTGGGTGAATGCCTCACAGAGAAATCGGGGCGCATCAACCTCGGTCTCGAAGGCGTGCTGGTGCTGTCGGCCATGGCGGCCTTCGGCGGTGCGTACCTTACCGACTCCGCATGGCTCGGCGTGCTGATCGGCGCGGTGGCCGGTGCAGCGCTTGCGCTGCTGCACGGCCTGCTGTGCTCGCTCGACCGCGTGAACGACGTGGCGACCGGCATCGCGTTGATGCTGCTCGGCACGGGGCTCGCGTTCTATCTGGGCAAGCCGCTCATTCAACCGCAGGCGCCGCAGATTCCTGCGATTCCTCTGGGCTTCTGGAGCGACAACACTGTCGTGCGCTCGGCGCTGCAGCTCAACGCGCTGGTGCCCATCGGCGTGGCGCTCGCGGTGCTTCTGTGGTGGGGCTTCGCGCGCACGCGCGCCGGGCTGCTGGTGCGCATGGCGGGTGACTCGGCGCAGGCCACGCGAGCGCTCGGCTACTCGGTCTCGGGCCTGCGCATCGCGGCCACCACGGCGGGCGGTTTCATCGCCGGGCTCGGTGGTGCGTCGCTCACGCTGTTCTATCCGGGCAGCTGGAACGAAGGCATCTCCAGCGGCCAGGGCCTGATCGCCGTGGCGCTCGTCATCTTCGCGCGCTGGAGCCCGCTGCGCTGCGTGGGCGCGGCACTGCTCTTCGGTGGCGCGGGCGCCATCGGCCCGGCACTGCAGTCCATCGGCATCGGCTGGGGCTATCACCTCTTCAACACCGTGCCGTATGTGCTCACGCTGGTGATTTTGGTGTTCACCTGCAAGCCGGGCAGCGCGGCAGTCGGCAGCCCCGGTGAACTCTCGTCGACAAGGAGCTGAATGTCATGAGCGGTCTCGGAGGCCTCAACAAATCGGCGCACGGCGTTGTCGTCGGTCTGGTGCAATTGCAACTGCCGAGCGTGAAGACGCCGGCCGACCTCGCCGCACAGGCGCAGCGCATCTGCGAGATGGTGGGCAAGGCCCGCCGCAACCAGTCGACCATGGACCTCGTGGTGTTCCCGGAATACGCGCTGCACGGACTCTCGATGGACACCAACCCCGAGATCATGTGCACGCTCGACGGCCCCGAAGTGGCCGCCTTCAGGAATGCCTGCATCGAACACCGCATCTGGGGCTGCTTCTCCATCATGGAAGCCAACCCCGGCGGCAATCCCTACAACAGCGGCCTGATTATCGACGACCACGGCAAGATCAGGCTCTACTACCGCAAGCTGCACCCGTGGGTTCCGGTCGAGCCTTGGGAGCCTGGCAACCTGGGCATTCCGGTGTGCGACGGACCCAACGGCAGCAAGCTGTCGCTCATCATCTGCCACGACGGCATGTTCCCCGAGATGGCCCGCGAGGCCGCATACAAGGGCGCGGACATCATCCTGCGCACGGCCGGCTACACCGCGCCCATCCGCCATGCGTGGAAGATCACCAACCAGGCCAACGCTTTCTGCAACCTCGCCTACACCGCGAGCGTGTGCCTGTGCGGCAGCGACGGCAGCTTCGACTCGATGGGCGAGGGCATGTTCTGCAACTTCGACGGCACGGTGCTGGTCGAGGGCGGTGGCCGCGTCGACGAGATCATCACAGCCGAGCTGCGCCCCGACCTCGTGCGCGAGGCCCGCACCGGCTGGGGTGTGGAGAACAACATCTACCAGCTCTATCACCGCGGGTACGTGGCGGTGAAGGGCGGCGCGCAGGACTGCCCCTACACCTACATGCACGACATGGCGGCCGGCACCTACAGGCTGCCGTGGAGCGCCGAGGTGAAGGTGACCGACGGCACGAGTTGCGGCTTTGCGCCGCCGCAACGCAACTACGCAGGATGACGACCATGACCACCACCATCGCCAACACCACCGAACGCCACGTCGCAGCCGAGCCCTATGCCTGGCCCTACAACGGCGCGCTGCGGCCTGACAACACCGCGCTCATCGTCATCGACATGCAGACCGACTTCTGCGGCAAGGGCGGGTATGTCGATGTAATGGGCTACGACCTGTCGCTGGTGCAGGCGCCGATCAAGCCGATCGCGCGTACGTTGGCGGTGCTACGGCCGTTGGGCTATCACATCATCCACACGAGAGAGGGCCATCGGCCCGACCTGGGCGACCTACCGGCCAACAAGCGCTGGCGTTCGCGGCAGATCGGCGCGAATGGCGTGGGCATCGGCGACGACGGGCCGTGTGGACGCATCCTGGTGCGCGGCGAGCCGGGCTGGGAAATCATTCCCGAGCTGGCGCCGCTGCCGGGTGAGATCGTGATCGACAAACCCGGAAAGGGGTCGTTCTACGCGACCGATCTTGAACTGATCCTGCGTACGCGCGGCATCGAGAACATCATCCTTGCGGGCATCACGACTGATGTTTGCGTGCACACCACGATGCGCGACGCTAACGACCGCGGCTTTGAATGCTTGCTGCTGTCGGATTGCACGGCGGCGACGGACTACGGCAACCACCTCGCTGCGCTGAAGATGATCACTATGCAGGGCGGCGTGTTCGGGGCGCATGCCACCTCGCAGGCTTTGCTGGCGGTTGTATGAAGCTGCTTTGTTCGGGGTGCGATCACGCCGACGGGGTACCTTGCTCCGCGAATGTCCCCCGGCCTGCGGCCTCCTCCTTTATTTCGCTGCGCAAGGCACCCCATCGGCGTGATCGATGGACGCAGCGCTTGTGCGGCCGGCATAACGACTGTGCTCATGTGCGAATGGCACCGGGTGCTCCCCGCAGCGAAATAAAGGAGGAGCCGAAGGCGGGGGACATTCGCGGAGGGGAGTACCCGGTGTCATTCGCACGCACCCCGAACACGCACCCAAGGGATGGCAAACGAACATGAGCGCCACATCACCCCACGCCATAGGCGGCCTCCCCGCAGGCACCGGCGCGCTCGCGCTCGACACCTACGAACTCACCAAGCGCTTCGGAGCCTTCACCGCCATGGACCGCGTGACCATGCGCGTCGAGCCCGGTACGGTGCATGCGCTGCTCGGCGAGAACGGCGCGGGCAAGAGCACGCTGGTGAAGTGCGTAGCGGGCTTCCAGCGCGCGGAGGAGGGCAGCATCCTGATCGACGGGCGCGAGCAGGACATCGCCAACCCCATCGTGGCGCGCGCGCTGGGCATCGGCATGGTCTACCAGCACTTCACGCTGGCACCGGGCATGACGGTGGCGGAGAACCTGTTGCTCGCGGGCGGCAAGACGCCGGCGCTGATCGATTGGAAAACGAAGCGCGCGGAGCTGAAAGACTTTCTTGCGACCACGCCGTTCAGCCTCGACCTTGATGTGCGCCCCTCCGAGCTTGCGGCTGGCGAGAAGCAGAAGCTCGAACTGCTCAAGCAGCTGTATTTGAAGCCGCGCCTGCTGATCCTCGACGAGCCGACCTCGGTGCTCACGCCGCAGGAGGCCGACGAGGTGCTGGGCCATGTGCGCGAGTTCGCGCGCAGCGGGCTGTGCACGGTGCTCATCATCACGCACAAGTTTCGCGAGGTGATGGCGTATGCCGACAGCGTAACGGTGCTGCGGCGGGGCAAGGCGGTGCATCACTGCCGCGTGGCGGGCACGAGCCCGGCGCAACTGGCGCAGGCCATGATGGGTGGCGAGCAGGCGTCGGCATCGGCTCCTGTTGCCAGAAAACCAGTGCCTGCCAACGCGCCGGTTGCATTGAAGGTCGAAGGACTCAAGGCGCAAGGCGATCGCGGCACGCTGGCCTTGCACGACCTGAGCCTGTCCGTGCGCGCAGGAGAAATCCTCGGCGTGGCCGGTGTCTCCGGTAATGGGCAGCGCGAACTTGTAGAGGCCCTTGTCGGCCAGCGTCCGCGCCTTGCGGGCAAGGTCACGGTAATGGGCCAGCCCTACGGTGCGCACCGCGCCGAGAACCGCAAGCTCAAGGTCCGCAGCCTTCCGGAAGAGCCGCTGCGCAACGCCTGCGTTGGCGACCTCAGCGTTGCAGAGAACATGGCGCTGCGTGATTTTGATCAACCGCCCTTGTCGCGCGGCGGTGTGCTGAGCTTTCCGTATTGGCGCAGCCGGGCGCGGGAATGGATCGCCGAATATGGCGTGAAGACGCAGGGCGAGGGCGCGCCGATCCGCAGCCTTTCGGGCGGCAACGTGCAGCGCGCGGTGCTGGCGCGGGAGCTGGCCGGTGACATCAACGTGCTGATCGCAGCGAACCCTGTGTTCGGGCTCGACTTCGCTGCCGTCGCCGAAATCCACTCACGCATCGTGCAGGTGCGCGAGAAGGGCGGAGCAGTTCTGTTGATCAGCGAAGACCTCGACGAACTGCTCGAACTGGCGGACCGCATCGTCGTGATGAGCGAAGGGCAGATCGTTTTCGAGACTTCGGCGGCTGGTGCGGAAAGACACGTGATCGGAGCGCACATGGGCGGTGGGCATCACGAGCCGTTGAAGGCTGCGGCATGAACGCATCGGAACCAGCGAGCAAAAGCATGCGCATAGAACAAGCCAACCCATTTCCCTACGAGTTCGACGTAGCAAAGACCGCGCTAGTCCTCATCGACATGCAGCGTGACTTCATCGAGCCCGGTGGCTTCGGCGAAACGCTGGGCAACGATGTCTCGCTGCTCGAAGCCATCGTCCCTGCAACGAAAGAAGCACTGCGGGCGTGGAGACAGGCCGGTGGCCTCGTAGTGCACACAAGGGAAGCACACGCCGCCGACCTCAGCGACTGCCCGCCCGCCAAGCGAAACCGCGGCAACCCCACGCTGCGCATCGGAGACGAGGGCCCCATGGGCCGCATCCTCGTGGCCGGCGAGCCCGGCAACCAGATCATCGAAGCGCTTGCCCCCCTCGACGGCGAGATCGTCATCGACAAGCCCGGCAAGGGCGCGTTCTACGCCACCGGCTTGCACGAACTGCTGCAGCAGCGCGGCATCACCCATCTGCTGTTCGGCGGCGTCACGACCGAGGTCTGCGTGCAGACCAGCATGCGCGAAGCCAACGACCGTGGCTACGACAGCCTGCTGCTCGAAGACTGCACCGAAAGCTATTTCCCGGCATTCAAGGCGGCCACGCTCGACATGGTCCGTGCACAAGGCGCCATCGTCGGCTGGACCGCACCAAGCGCAGCACTGCTTGCAGCGCTGAACAGCAGTCCTTCTTCTTGATGCCGACGCCAGCGACTACCATCCCACACGTGTCTACTGTTCGAACCCGCCCCGAAACTCCCGCTACCGCCACCGATACGGCCGTTTTCCGTACCCGGGCCGACGAGGTCTACGCGCAGCTCAAGCGCGACGTGGCCGATTTCATCCTCGTGCCCGGCGACCGTTTCACCGAAGGCGAGATCAGCGACCGGCTCGGCGTATCGCGCACGCCGGTGCGGCAGGCGCTGTTCCGGCTGCAGCAGGAAGGCTTCGTCGAAGTGCTGTTCCGCAGCGGCTGGCGCGTGCTGCCCTTCGACTTCGACCAGTTCGAGCAGCTCTACGACCTGCGCATGGTGCTGGAGACCACCGCCGTGCACCGGCTGTGCGAGACCGACCGCCACATCGACCGCGGCCTGCTCGACACGCTGGCCGGCATCTGGCTGGTGCCCGCGGCGCAGCGCAGCAGCGACATGGCGCAGGTGGCGCAGTGGGACGAAGCCTTTCATTGTTCGCTCGTGGCGGCCGCCGGCAACGCCGAGATGGCACGCGTGCACGGCGACGTGACCGACCGCATCCGCATCATCCGCCGGCTCGACTTCACCAAGCAGCCGCGCATCGACGCCACCTACGACGAGCACGCGAAGATTCTGAAGGCCGTGCGCGCCAATCGCGGCGACCAGGCCGCGATGCTGCTGCGCGCGCACATCGAGACCAGCCAGGCCGAGGTGCGCAAGATCACGCTGCACCAGGTGCATCTGGCGCGGCACGCGGGGAAGGCCTCGGCGCCGCGCTGAAGCTGTCTGCTTCAGTCCACGGTGATATTGCCGCGCTTGACCACGGCAGCCCATCGATCGGCATCCTTCTTCATCAGCGTGCCGAATTCGGCTGGCGTCGAGCTCGCCGGCACCATGCCCTGCGATTCGAACGACTTCGCCACTTCAGGCTGCTTGAGCACCGCCGCGATCTCCTTGTTGAGCCGCGCCACCACGTCAGGCGGCGTGCCCTTGGGCGCGAGCACGCCGTACCACATGTCCACGTTGTCGGCGGTCACGCCGGCCTCGGCCAGCGTCGGCACGTCAGGCAGTTGCGGCAGGCGCTTGCCGCTGCCGGTGGCAATGGCCTTGAGCTTGCCGACCTGGATGTGCTGCAGCGCCACGTGCACCGGCAAAAACATGTAGTCGATGCGCCCGCCCAGCAGGTCGGTCACCGCGCCGGCCGTGCCCTTGTACGGCACGTGCAGCATCTCGGTGCCCGTGCCCTGCATGAACAGCGCCATCGACAGGTGGTGCGGCGTGCCGACGCCCGGCGTGGCATAGGTCAGCTTGCCGGGCGCTGCCTTGGCCGCGCTCACCATCTGCGACACGGTCGTCGCCTTCTGCACGTTCGGGTTCGTCACCAGCAGCAGCGTGCCCCACGAGGTGAGCGACACCGGCGCGAAGTCGGCCACCGGGTCGTAGCTCAGCGAGCGATAAAGGCTGCGGTTCATCACCAGCGTGTTGACCTGCACCATCAGCGTGTAGCCGTCGGGCTTGGCGCGCGCCACGCGTTCGCTGCCGATGTTGCCGCTGGCGCCGGCCACGTTCTCGACGATCACCGGCTGGCCCAGCAGGGCGGGCAGGCGGGCCGAGAGCTGGCGCGCCACCAGGTCGATGCCGGTGCCGGGCGTGTAGGGCACCACCAGCGTGATCGGCTGGTCGGGCCAGGCACAGGCGGCGGTGGCGCCTGCTGCGAAGAGCAGGGAGGCAAGTGTCTTTTTGATAAGCGAACGCATGGTCGTGTCTCCGTGTTCTTTTCAGTGATGCTCAAAGGTAGGAAGCGCGCGCCTTCAGCGCCACCGGGTCGTAGCCGGCCACGCGCTTGTAGTTGTCCGAGATGGCCTGCAGCTCGGCGACGGGCACGACGTCTTCGATGTTCTGGAAGCGCTTGCCGCCCGAGCGTTCGAACACTTCACGCAGGATCGCGTCGGGCGGGTTGCTGCGGTTGGTCAGCACCACGCTCGTGGTGGCCTTGACGCGCACGCGGTCGTAGTCCTCCAGCGCGGCGGTGCCTACGCCCAGGTCCTTCAGCGCGCCGGCCAGGAAGCGCGCATCGATGATCGCCTGCCCGGCGCCGTTGGAGCCGCGCGGCACCATGGGGTGCGCCGCGTCGCCCAGCAGCGTGAGGCGGCCGTGCGTCCAGCGCGGCAGCGGATCCTGGTCGACCATCGGGTACTCGAGGATGGTGTCCGACGCGAGGATCAGCGCGGGCACGTCGAGCCAGTCGAAGTGCCAGTCGGCAAACGCAGGCAGGAAGTCTTCGAGCCGGCCCGCGCGGCTCCAGTCGCGCAGCGCGGGCTGCGGTGCGTGGATCTCGGCGACCCAGTTCACGAGCTGATTGCCCTCGGCGTCGATGTCGTTGCGGATCGGGTAGATCACCATCTTGCCGACCGCGAGCCAGCCCGCGCGCACCATGCTGCCGCCCGAGAGAAAGGGTTTCCAGCGCGCGGTGCCGCGCCACATGTTCACGCCCGAGTAGCGCGGCGCGCCTTCATCCGGATACAGCTGCTTGCGCAGCGCCGAGTGGATGCCGTCGCAGCCGACCGCGATCGCGCCGCGCACCGAAGGCGCATCGGCAAAGTGCACGGTGACGCCCCCGGCGTCCTGTGTCACGCCCGTGCAGCGGCGGCCGCACACCACGCTGTCGGGGCCGAGGCGCTTCAGCGTCTCCTCGTACAGCACCGTCTGCAGGTCGCCGCGGTGGATGGAGAACTGCGGCCAGTCGTAGCCCGCGTGCTGGCCGGCGGCCTCGCGGAAGATCAGCTGGCCGTGCTCGGTGAAGAACACGGCCTCCTGCGTGCGCACGCCCACCTTGTCGAGGGCGTCCAGCAGCCCTAGTTCGGTGAGTTCGCGCACCGCGTGCGGCAGCAGGTTGATGCCTACGCCCAGCGGCTTCAGCTCGGGCACGGCCTCGTAAACGCGGCAGGGAATGCCGGCCTGGTGCAGGCTCAGCGCCAGGGTCAGGCCGCCGATGCCGGCGCCCAGGATGATGACTTCGTTGCTCATGGATGGTCGGTCGTTGCGTTCGGTTTTGTCTCGGGCCGCATTAGGAACGCAAGCTGGTCATTTGGGAAATTTAGATGTGATATGGATTTATCATGAATCCTTATGAATCTTTCGACCCGCCAGATGCGCGCCTTCCTGCAGGTCGCGCGCATGGGCAACTTCACGCGCGCGGCCGAGCAGGCGCACATCACGCAGGCGGGGCTCAGCATCCTGATCCGCGAGATGGAAAAGCAGCTGGGCTGCCGGCTGTTCGACCGCACCACGCGCGTGGTGAGCCTCACGCCTGCGGGGAGACGCCTGCTGCCGGTGGTCGAACGCCTCGTCACCGACCTCGACGACGTGGCGGCCGAGCTGGGTGCCGAGGGCGACGCCGCGCGCCAGACGCTGCGCATTGCGGCCACGCCGCTGGTGTCCTCGCATCTGCTGCCGCAGGTGTTCACCACCTTCCGCGCGGCGCATCCGCAGGTGAGCCTGCGCCTGTTCGATGCCGACCTGCGCGACGTGGAGGCGATGGTGGCGGCCGGCGATGCCGACGTGGGCCTGGGCTTTTTCTTCAAGGCCGCGGCGGGGCTGGAGCGCACGCCGGTAGGGCGCTTTCACCTGATGCGGGTGGCGCCTTGCGATGGTGATGGCGAAGAGCCGCCGGCCATCGGCACCGCGCCATGGTCCGCGTTGCGCAGCGCCGAACTTCTCGGCCTGCCGCCCGGCAACCCGATCCAGAAGGTGATCGACCAGCATCTGGCCACCATCGGCCGTGTCGACGCGCAGCGGCCCGCGTTCAACTTCTTCGGCACGCTGATCTCGATGGTGGAGGCCGGCTTCGGCACGGCCGTGATGCCGACCTTTGCGCTGGCAGCGTGCCGCCGGCACCGCGTGCGCACCGACGTGCTGACCAAGCCGAAGGTGGGGCTGGACTTCTTCCGCATCACCAAGCGCGGCGCGCACGAGACCGAAGCCATGCAGGCCTTCGTCGCCACGCTGGAGAAGGCGCTGCCCGCGCTGTCGCGCTAGCGGGCGTCCGCGGCCTGCGCTCCGGTGAGCCGCTTGCGCAGGAACTCCGCGAAGGCATAGGCGATCACCGGCAACTGCCGGCCGCGCAGGCTGGCCAGTACCAGTTCGCCACGCGGAAAGCCGCGGTCCTCGATGTCCCGCGCCACGATGTCGGGGGCTTCGGCCGCGGCGCCGATGGCCATCTGGAACGAGATCGAGCGCCCGTCGTAGAGGCAGCCGCGCAGGAACTCGAAGCTGTTGCTCTCCACCATGGCCCTTATCCGCGTGGAGCTGCGGGCGAGAAAGCGCTCCAGCATCTGGCGCCCGCCGGTGTCGCGGTTCGGCAGCACCACAGGGTAGTCGGCGCAATCGCTCAGGCGCAGGGTCTTGGACTTCGCCAGCGGATGGCGCTTGTGCATGATGGCCATGAGCTTCTGCTCGACCGCGCACACGCGCTCGATGTCGGACTCCGGCGCCAGGTTGAACACCAGCGCGAGGTCGCTCTCGAAGCTGCGCAGCGCGTCGGCGGCCTGTACGTGGTCGCCGATGCGCGCATCGAAAGCCACCAGCGGGTGCTCCGCAGCGAAGTCATTCACGGCCGCCGGCAGGAAGCGCGGCGCGAGCGCCTGGCTGGCCACCAGCCGGACGGCGCCTCGGCGCAGGCCCTGCAGGTCTTCTATTTCGGAGCGCACCCGCTCCAGCTCCGAAGAGCGGCCGCGGATGTAGCGCACGAACAGTTCGCCCGCGGCGGTCAGGCGCATGCCGCGCGGCAAACGCTCGAAGAGCGGTGTGCCCAGTTCGTCCTCCAGGTCCTGGATGCGGCGGTTGACGGCGGAGGGTGCGACATGGAGCCGCTCGGCCGCCTGGCGGATCGAGCCGGCCCGGGCGACCTCGTCTGCATAGCGCAGGAAGCGAAGGTGGTTCATGCCCGTGGCGATTGCACGAAGCGCGCCAGGAGTGCCGCTTTTACCGTTGCCGCAACGGCAACGGGCAGTACGTGAATCGGTATGGATTCGGAGCACCTTCTGGCACGGCGACTGCGTGCCGATCTCGCATGACACGCCGATCTGCACCCTCGCGCACCAATGCGGCGCAACCGCCCGTCCGTTTCGGTCCGGCGCCCCACAACGCCTGGACGCTCGCCGGCGGCCGGGTCAGCCTCGTGCGCTCCCCGAAGCGGCCACGGCCCGTGCAGATGCCCGCCGAGCCGCAGCCGATCGAGTTCGACCTGGCGCGCAGCGCGCTCGTCGTGATCGACATGCAGAACGACTTCTGCCATCCCGAGGGCTGGTTCGCGCAGAAGGGCATCGGCATTCGCGCGGCGCGCAAGCCCATTCCGACCATCGCGCGGCTGCTGCCGGCATGGCGCGCGGCTGGCGGCGGCGTGGTGTGGCTCAACTGGGGTATTCGCGCGGACCGCCTCAACCTGTCGCCCACGGTGCAATTCAAGGGCAAGCGCAGCGCAGACGGCGTGGGCTATGCGGAGCATTCGCCCATCGACCACGGCCCGTCGCTCGTGCAGGGCGAGTGGGGTGCGCAGGTGATCGACGAGCTGGCTGTAGCGCCCGGCGACATCACGGTGCACAAGCACCGCCTCAGCGGCTTCTGGGACAACGAGCTCGACAGCGTCCTGCGCCAGCAGGGCATCACGACGCTGCTGTTCGCCGGCATCAACACCGACCGCTGCGTGTTCTCGACGCTGCAGGACGCGAACTTCTTCGGCTACGACTGCGTGTTGCTGAAGGACGCGTGCGGCACCCCGTCGCCGGCCTACGTGACGCGCGGCATTCATTTCATCGTGCAGCAGCTGCACGGTTTCGTTGCAACCGCCGAGTCGCTGCTCGCTTCGCTTTCCTCACTCTCCAAGAAACGCTAGGAGTCCTCCGCATGCCGCTGTCCTTCTTCGCCAACTCGCGCCTCGTGCGTTCGCTTGCTTCGCTGGGCGCTGCCGCCGGCCTGGCCCTGGCGGCCGTTTCCGCCGCCGCGCAGGTGCCGGTCAAGCTCGTGCTCAACTGGAAGTACGAAGGCCCGCAGGCCTGGTTCTTCGTCGCCCAGGACAAGGGCTACTTCAAGGCCGAGGGCCTCGACGTCGAGATCGACCAGGGCGAGGGCTCCGCGGCCTCGATCCCGAAGGTGGCGGCGGGTGCCTACCAGGCCGGCTTCGGCGATCTCAACGCACTGGTCGACCTGGCATCGAAACGCCCGGCCGATGCGCCGGTGGCGGTCTACATGCTCTACAACACGCCGCCCTTCACGCTGGTGGTGAAGCAGGGCAGCCCCATCAAGACGCCCAAGGACCTCGAAGGCAAGACCATCGGCGGCCCCGCCAACGACGGCGCGCTGAAGCTGTTCCCGGCCTTCGCCAGGATCGCGAAGGTCGATGCGTCGAAGGTAAGCATCATCAACATGGCGCCCAACCTGCGCGAGCAGATGCTCACGCGCGGGCAGATCGACGCCGCCTTCGGCTACGTCACCACCGTGAGCTTCAGCGCGAAGGCGATGGGGCTCGATCCGGCGAAGGACCTGCGCTTCATCCGCTACGGCGACCACGGCATGGACCTGTATTCGAACGCCGTGTTCTTCTCGCGCGTCTTCGCCCGGGACAACCCCAAGGCGGTGCAAGGCTTCGTGAAGGCGCTGAACCGCGCGGTGAAGGAAGTCATTGCCGACCCGGACATGGGCATCGACTACGTCATGAAGCGCGAGCCGCTGCTCAAGCGCGAGGTCGAGAAGGAAAAGCTGCTCGCCACGCTGCGCAACGACATGAGCCACCCGGAGGTGGCCCGCATCGGCCTGGGCGACGTGGACGACGCGCGACTGAAGAAATCCATCGACATCGTGGTGGACGCCAACCAGCTGCCGCGCACACCGGCGCCTGCCGAAGTGTTCGACCGCAGCTTCCTGCCCGCGCGCGCCGAGCGCCCCTCCAAGACTTTGAACTGAAAGCGAGAAACGACATGGAACTGCAACTGAGAGACAAGGTGGCGCTCATCACCGGCCCGGCCAAGGGCATGGGGCGCGCCGTGACGCTGGCCTTTGCACGGGAAGGCGCGAAGCTGGTGCTGGCCGGGCGCGACACCGGTGCCATCGAGCCTGTGGCCGAAGAGGCGCGCGCGCTCGGCGTCGATGCGGTCGTCGTGCCCTGCGACCTGACCGTGGGCGCGCAGACCGAGGCACTGGCCGCGCATGCGCTGGAGGCCTTCGGCCGCATCGACGTGCTGGTCAACGTGGCTGGCGGCTCGGGCCCGATCGGCAAGACCGGCTGGGAAACCACGAGCGAGGAATTCGACGAGATCGTGCAGCTCAACATGACAGGCTGCTTCAACACCATGCGCGCCGTGCTGCCCTCGATGATCGAGCGCAGGAGCGGCAAGGTGGTGAACGTCGGCGGCACCTTCGGCCTGCGCGGACGCGCCGGCCGCATGGCCTACTCGGCCTCGAAGTGGGGCCTGCGCGGCATCACCAAGAGCTTTGCGCTGGAGGCCGGCCCGTACGGCATCAACGTGAATTGCGTGGCGCCCGGCATGGTCGACGGGCCGCGCTTTCGCGAGAAGGTGTGCGCCAACATGGCCGACAAGCTCGGCATCACGCTGGAAGAAGCGATGACGCGGCACGCGGCCGACTATGCGCTGCGCCGCGTCTCCACCGATGCCGACGTTGCCAACGCCTGCCTCTTCATGGCGAGCGATGTGTCCCGACAGATCACCGGCGTCGACCTGCCCGTCGATGGCGGCTGGGCCATGCTCTGAGGAGACCGGCATGAAAGAAGTCGACCTCGTCATTCGCGGCGCGCGCGTCGTGTCCGCAGACCAGATCATCGAAGCCAGCGTGGCCATCGCAGGCGAGCACATCGTGGCCGTCGGCCATGACGACACCATGCCGCCGGCGCGCGAGGAGATGCGCGCCGACGGGCTGTTCCTGCTGCCGGGCGCCATCGACAGCCACGTGCATTTCCGCGACCCGGGCTACCCGAACAAGGAAACCTGGAAGACCGGCTCGGCCGCCGCCGCGATGGGCGGCGTGACCACCGTGTTCGAGATGCCCAACACCAATCCGGCGACGGGCACCGTCGAGGCCCTGCGCCTGAAGCAGAAGGCGGCCGAGTCGTCGTATTGCGACTTCGGCATCCACGGCCTGTTGGGCGACGATACGGTCGAGCGGCTCGAAGAACTTCTCGACGCCGGCGTCACCAGCTTCAAGGCCTTTGTCGGCAACACCTTCGGCAATCTGCCCGCGCCCACCGATGGTGCGTTGCTCGAGGGTTTCGAGAAGCTCGCCCCGTTGGGTATCCGCACCGTGGTGCATGCGGAGAACTCGTCAATCCTGCAGCGCCGCCAGCAGAAGATGAAGGCCGCCGGCCGCATCGACGCGATGGCGCACCTGGCCGCGCGCCCGGCGGTGGCCGAGATCGAAGCCATCGGCCGCGTGCTCACGCTGGCCGAGTGGACCGGCGCGCGCGTGCACATCGCGCACCACAGCGCGGCCGATTCGCTCTTCCTGCTGCGCGAAGCCAAGCGCCGCGGCGTCGACGTGACGGCCGAGACCTGCCCGCAGTACCTGCTGCTGAACACCAGCCACATGCTGAAGCTCGGCGGCGTGATGCGGCTCAACCCGCCGATCCGCGAGGCGCGCCACAACCAGCCGTTGTGGGACGCGCTGCTCGACGGCACGCTCGACATGATCGCGACCGACCACGCGCCGCACACCCCCGAAGAGAAGACCCGCGAGAGCATATGGGACTGCGACTGCGGCTTTCCGGGCGTGGAGACGCAGATGCCGCTGATGCTGACCGAGGTAAACCGCGAGCGCGCCACGCTGATGGACTACGTGCGCTGGAGCGCGGTGAACCCGGCCCGGGCCTGGGGCCTGTATGGCACCAAGGGCGTGATCGCGCCGGGTGCGCACGCCGACATCGCGATCGTCGACATGCAGCGCGCCGGCACGCTGTCGCAGAGCCGGCTGCAGAGCATCAGCAAGATATCGCCGTGGAACGGCCGCGCGGTGAAGGGCTATCCGCTGCACACGCTGCTGCGCGGGCGCTTCGTGATGCGCGAAGGCAAGCTGGTGAGCGATGCGGTCGGCTGGGGGCGCACGGTGAAGGGTGTGCAGAAGATGCCCACTCCGAAGCCGCGCAACACCGAGCACTACAGCAGCGCGATCCTGCAGACGCCGGCCGGCGTGCCTGCGACGGCCGTGCCGGTGGGTGCGGTGGATTGGAGCGCCGCATGAACGCGGGCCGCGTGCAGCAGGTGCAGGTATGGCGCATCCCGTGCAGCGGGCCGGGCGACCTGAGCGGCGCCAGGGCGCTGATCGATGCGGGCGAGATCGTCGCGGCCGACATCGTGGCCGTGATGGGAAAGACCGAAGGCAACGGCTGCGTCAACGACTTCACGCGCGAGTACGCATCCAGTGCCTGGTGCCATCTGCTGGCGCCCGCGCTGGGTTGCACGCCCGACGCGGTGCATGCCCGCGTGGCGCTGGTGATGTCGGGCGGCACCGAGGGCGTGCTGTCGCCGCACTTCACGGTGTTCACGCGGCGCTGGGTGGCCGAAGCGCCGGCTGGCCTGGGCAAGCGCCTCGTGGTCGGCGTCGCGCATACGCGCGCCTTCCTGCCGGAGGAATTGGGCCGCACCGCACAGGTCGACGCCACGGCCGAAGCCGTGGCCGAGGCCATGCGCGATGCGGGCATCGAGAGCGCGGACGACGTGCACTTCGTGCAGGTCAAGTGCCCGTTGCTTACCGCGGCCAAGGTCTCCGCCGCGCTGGCACGCGGCGCCGCACCCGTGACCCACGACAGCTATGAGTCGATGGGCTATTCGCGCGGCGCATCGGCGCTCGGTGTGGCGGTCGCGCTCGGCGAAGTCGCGCGCGAAGAGGTCTGCGATGCCAGCGTGATGAGCGATTGGCGGCTGTTCTCCGCGCGCGCATCGGCCTCGGCCGGCATCGAGCTGGAAGACAACGTCGTCATCGTGCTCGGCGAGGCGCAAGGCAGCGCGTCGGCGTTCCGCATCGCCCATGCGGTGATGCGCGATGCGATCGACGCCGCGAGCGTACGCGCCTTGCTGCGCGATGCCTTCGGGCTCGACCCGGAGCGCGATGCGCAGGCCTTGTCGGCGCGGCTCGTGAACCTGCTCGCGAAGGCCGAGGCCAGCCCCGACGGCCGCGTGCGCGACACGCGCCACACCATGCTCAACGACTCCGACATCCACTCGACGCGCCATGCGCGCGCCGTGGTGGGCGGCGTGCTGGCCTCGGTGGCCGGCCATACGGCGCTGTACGTGTCGGGCGGCGCCGAGCACCAGGGGCCCGCAGGCGGCGGCCCGGTGGCCGCGATCCTGCGGGTGGACGACACGGACTCCACTTTTTCCTGAAGGACCTCATGGGCAACGCATTCATCCAACTGTCCGACGTGATGCTGCGCTATGGCGGCGGCACCATCGCGCTGGACCATACAACGCTGGACATCGAGAAGGGCGACTTCGTTGCCCTGGTGGGCCCGAGCGGCTGCGGCAAGTCAACCATCCTGAAGCTGGTGGCCGGCCTGCTGAGGCCGAGTGCGGGCGCGGTGATTGCCGGCGGGCGCGAGGTGGGCGCGGCCGGCACGCTGGCCCCGGCGGGTGCGCATGCGTCGGCGGCGCCGCGCCTTCGCATCGGCCTCGCCTTCCAGAACCCGACCATGCTGCCGTGGCTCACGATCCGCGAGAACGTGATGATCCCGCTGAAGATCGTCGAGCCCTTCCGGCAGCACTACCGCAGCAAGAAGCGCGGCGAATACGCCGAGCGCGCCGATGCGCTGCTGGCGCAGGTGGGCCTGAAGGGCTTCGGCGACAAGCGACCGTGGCAGCTGTCGGGCGGCATGCTGCAGCGCGCCTCGCTGTGCCGCGCGCTGGTGCACGAGCCCGAGCTGCTGCTGCTCGACGAGCCCTTCGGCGCGCTCGACCAGTTCACGCGCGAGGAGCTGTGGGACATCATGCAGACGCTGTGGATCGCCAAGCGCCCGACCGTGCTGCTGGTGACGCACGACCTGCGCGAGTCGGCCTACCTGGCCAACCGCATCTGCGTGATGAGCGCGCGGCCGGGGCGCATTCTCGAAACGCGCGACGTGGGCTTCGCGCGGCCGCGCACGCTGGAGAGCAGCTATGCGCCCGAATTCGCGGCGCTGGTGCAGCAGCTGCGCATGCGCATCGCGCAGGCGCGCCGCGAAAGCGATGCGGTGCCAGTACCGATGCTGGTGCCGCCTGGGAATGTGCTCGAAGAGGTGGCCGCATGATCGCGCCGCTCGCACGGCAACGCCTGCTTTCCGCGGGCGCGCTCGTCGGCTTCTTCGTGCTCTGGGAGGTAGTGTGCCTGGCCTTCGGCGTGTCCGACCTGATCCTGCCGCGCCCGAGCCAGATTGCGGCGGTGCTGATCCAGAAGATGCCGCTGCTGTGGCCGCACACCGTGCAGACGCTCTACACCACGCTCGCCGGCTTCGTGCTGGGCGTGGGAGCGGGCATCGTCATCGGCGTGATGATCGGCTCTTCGAAGCTGGCCTACGACGTGACCTATCCGCTGCTGGTGGGGTTCTCCAGCATTCCGAAGGTGGCGGTGGTGCCGCTGTTCGTGGTGTGGTTCGGCGCGGGCACGGTGCCGGCGATCCTGACCTCGATGGTGATCAGCATCTTTCCGGTGGTGGTCAACGTGGCCACCGGCCTCGCGAGCACCGAGCCCGAGCTGGAGGACGTGCTGCGCGTGCTCGGCGCGAGGAAGCGCGACATTCTCTGGAACGTGGGCCTGCCGCGTGCGCTGCCCTACCTGTTCGCCTCGCTCAAGATCGCGATCACGCTGGCCTTCGTGGGCACCGTGCTGAGCGAGACGGTCGCGTCCAACCAGGGCATCGGCACGGTGATGATGATCGCCAGCGGCAACTTCGATGTGCCGATGGTGTTCGCCGGGCTCTTCCTGCTTGCGGCGATGGGGGTGGCGCTGTATGCCGTCTCCTCGCTGGTCGAGCGGCGCATGACGGGCTGGGCCCAGCGCAAGACCGACATGGCAATGGCATGAACGACATGAGCGATCTCGTCCATATCACCGCCGGCGGCCTGCGTTTCGTGGCGCAGACGCACCCCGACGCGCCGCTCACCGTCGCGGCTTTCCGCCGGCTGCTGCCTTACCGGCAGAAGCTCATTCACGTGCGCTGGAGCGGCGAAGGCTGCTGGGTGCCGCTGGGCGACTTCCAGCTGGGCGTGGGCTTCGAGAACCACACCAGCCATCCGTCGGTGGGCGACATCCTGTTCTACCCCGGCGGCTACAGCGAGACCGAGATCATCCTGGCCTACGGCGCCTGCAGCTTCGCCAGCAAGATGGGCACGCTTGCGGGCAACCACTTCCTCACCATCGTCGAAGGGCGGGAGCAGCTGCGCGCGCTCGGCACCAAAGTGCTGTGGGAAGGCGCGCAGGACGTTCTCTTCGAAGCCATCTGATTCAACCCACGGGAGCCTCGCATGTTCTTTCCAGTATCCCGCCGCGCAGCGGTCGTCGCGGTGTCCGCCGCGTTGGGCGCATCGCTCGCGGCGCTTCCGGTGCGCGAAGCACGCGCCCAGCAGCTCACGCCCATCAAGTTCGTCCTCGACTGGAAGTTGCAGGGCATCCATGCCTGGTACTACCTCGCCGAAGACCGGGGCTACTTCGCCGCGGAAAAGCTCGCGGTGACGATCGACCAGGGAGACGGCTCGGCAGCGGCCGTGACCAAGGTGATGGCCGGGGCCTACGACGCGGGCTTCGGCGACGTGAATGCGGTCATCCAGAACGCGGCCGCCAAGCCCGGTGCCGCGCCCGTGATGGTCTACATGGTCTACAACCGCGCGCCGTTCGCGCTCATCGTGAAGGCGGGCAGCCCCATCAGGACCCTCAAGGACCTTGAGGGCCGCACGTTGGGCTCGCCGGCCGGCGGCGCCGCGCAACGCATGTTCCCGCTGATGGCGGCCCGCAACGGCGTGGACGCGGGCAAGGTCAAGTGGACCAGCATGGCGCCCAACCTGCAGGAGCAGATGCTGCTGAAGGACCACGTCGAGGGCTCGGCCGTGTTCTCGGTGACCAGCTACATGAACCTGGTGGCGCAGGGCGTGGACCCGGACAAGGACATCCGCTGGTTCCACTACGGAGACCACGGCGTCGACCTGTACGGCAACGGCGTGCTGGTGTCCCGCCAGTTGCTCAGGGACAAGCCGCAGGCCGTGGCCGGGCTGGTGCGTGCCGTCAACAAGGCGGTGCGCGACACCGTGGCCGACCCCGACGCGGCCATTGCCGCGTTGATGAAGCGCGAGCCGCTGCTCAACCAGGCGCTGGAGAAGCGGCGCCTGCTCTACACGCTTCGCACCGTGATGCTGACGCCCGAGGTTGGCACCGGCGGCATCGGTGACGTGAACGACGAGCGCATGACGCGTGCCATCGGGCAGGTGAAGGAAGCGTTCGAACTGGCGAATGCACCGACCGCAGGCGAGGTCTTCGACCGGCGCTTCCTGCCACCGCTTGCGGAGCGCAAGATCGCTGCGCCCTGAACGATTGACCGACGACGAAGGAAACGCCATGTCCGCTCGCATGCACGAAGGCCCGCTCGACTGCGCATGGCTGCTGGCCGATCCCGGCGCGCAGCCTGCGCAGTCGGATGTGCGCATCGAGCTGGAGGGCGGCTGCATCCGGTCGATCGCGCCGCTGGCGGAAGAGGCCGTCGCCGGCACGGGCACGCCGCGCCTGCTCGCGCTGCCGGCGCTGACCAACGCGCACGATCATGCGCGCACCTTCCGCAGCGCCACGCTGGGCGCCTTCGGCCAGCCGCTCGAAGGCTGGCTGCCGTTCCTGGGCGTGGTGCCGGGCATGGACCCGTACCTTTGCGCCGCGACCTCGTTCGCGCGTTCGGTGCGGCATGGCGTGGCGAACCTGATGGTCCACTACACGCGCGTGCAGGGCGGCATGGCCTATGTCGACGAGGCTAGGGCGGTGGCGCGCGCGGCGCGTGACGTCGGCGTGCGCATCGGCTTCGCCATCGCCATGCGCGACCGCCACGGCATTGCCTACTGCGATGACGCGAGCGTGCTGGCGGCACTGCGCCCCGGCATCCGCCATGCAGTGGCCGAACGGCTGGCGGTGAAGCCGGTGGCGCCCGCGCAGCAGCTTGCGCTGGTCGACGAGGTCGCGCGCATGGTGGAAGAGGACGGCCATGGCGGCCACGCGACCGTCCAGTACGGCCCGACGGCGGTGCAGTGGTGCAGCACGCCGCTGCTCGAGGCAATTGCGCAGGCATCGGCCGACACGGGCCGGCCTGTTCACATGCACCTGCTCGAAACGCGCTACCAGCGCGACTGGGCCGATGCCAACCACCCCGGCGGCATCGTCCGTTTTCTCGACGACATCGGCCTGCTGGGCCCGCGCCTCACGCTCGCGCACTGCGCCTGGGCGCGGCCCGAGGAACTGGCGCTGATTGCCGAGCGCGGCGCGACGATCGCGGTCAACACCAGCTCCAACCTGGGGCTCAAGTCGGGCATTGCGCCGGTGCCCGAGATGCTGCGACATGGCTGCCGCGTGGCCATGGGCCTGGACGGCATGGCCTTCGATGAAGACGACGACGCGCTGCGCGAGATGCGGCTGGCGTACTCGCTGCACCGCGGCTGGGGCTACGACACCACGATGACGCGCGACCAGCTCTGGGCCTTTGCCGCGCGCAACGGTCCGCGCAGCGTGCGCGGCGGGCTGGCCGGCGGCGGCAGCATCGTGCCCGGCGCCGCGGCCGACCTGGTGCTGCTGGACTGGGATGCGCTCGACGACGACGCGGTCTTCGCCGAGACGGATCCGCTCGACCTGCTGCTGGCGCGGGGCAACGGCCGCCACATTGCCAAGGTGCTGGTAGGCGGGCGCGCGGTGGTCGATGCGGGCCGCGTGCAGGGCGTCGACGAGCCCGCGCTGCGCACCGAACTGCTGGCGCGCATGCGCGGCGCACTGGTGGCGGATGCTGCCGGCGCCTTGTCGTGGCGCGAGACCGTCAAGGCGCTGGCCGAGGACCTCGGGCCGTTCTACCGGCGCGGGCGGATGGGTGGCTGCTGCGGCTAGGCCGCGCCTTACAGCTTGAAGTCGTAGTCCACCGTGATCGGCGCGTGGTCGCTGAACTTGATGGTCTTGTAGATCTGCTCGGTACGCGCCAGCGCGGCGGTCTTCGGCGTGGCCAGGTGGTAGTCGAGCCGCCACCCCACGTTGTTCGCATAGGCCTGGCCGCGGTTGCTCCACCAGGTGTAGGCATCGCCGGTGGTGTCGGGTTTGAGCATGCGGTACACGTCGACCAGGCCTGCGCCCTCGGCGCCGACGTCGAGCAGCTTCGTCATCCAGGCGCGTTCTTCGGGCAGGAAGCCGCTGTTCTTCTGGTTGCCGCGCCAGTTCTTCAGGTCGATCTCTTTATGGGCGATGTTGATGTCGCCGCACAGCACGAACTCGCGCTCTTTCTTCAGTGCCAGCAGGTGCGGAAAGAAGCCTTTGAGAAAGCGGAACTTGGCCTCCTGCCGCTCCTCGCCCGAGCTGCCGCTCGGGAAGTAGCAGCTGATGACGGAGAACTTGCGCTTGGGCGTGTCGAAGCGCAGTTCGAGGTAGCGGCCCTCGGCGTCGAACTCGGCGTCGCCCCAGCCCACCACGACCTGGCTCGGAGCGTGCTTGGTGTAGATGGCGGTGCCGGCGTAGCCTTTTTTCTCGGCGAAGTGGAAGTGGCCCTTGAGGCCGGCCATTTCCTCGAACCGGCCTTCGATGTCGCTGGCCTGGACGCGGATCTCCTGCATGCAAATACAATCCGGCGCAAGTTCGGCCACCCAGTCGGCCACGCCTTTGGTAGCGGCCGAACGCAGGCCATTGAGATTGAGACTGGTCAGTTTGAACACAAGGAATTCCCGATGGCTGTAGATGGTGAGAAAAGCAGCGCGGTCGCACAGGACTTCGTCCAGTTTGCGTTGGATGCCGGCGTGCTGCGCTTTGGCGAATTCAAGACCAAGGCCGGTCGGATGAGCCCCTATTTCTTCAACTCGGGGCTCTTCGACGACGGCGGCAAGATCGCCCGGCTCGCCGGATTCTATGCAGACCGGCTGATCGAAAGCGGGCTTGAATTCGACATGATCTTCGGCCCCGCCTACAAGGGCATTCCGCTGGGCGCCACGGTGGCCGCGGAGCTGGCCCGGCGCGGGCGCAACTACCCCTTTGCCTACAACCGCAAGGAAGCCAAGGCACACGGCGAAGGCGGCAACCTGGTGGGCGCGCCGCTCAAGGGCCGCGTGCTGATCGTCGACGACGTGATGTCGGCCGGCACCGCGGTGCGCGAGTCGATCGCGGCAATCCAGGCGGCCGGCGCCACACCGCATGCGGTGGCCATTGCGCTCGACCGGCAGGAAAAGGCCACCGAGAACGGTGTCGACGTGGATCACAGCGCCGTGCAGTACGTGCGCAACCAGCTCGGCCTGTCGGTGATTGCCATCGCCACGCTGGACGACCTGCTGAGCTACCTCTCGGGCAACGCTGCCGCCGACCTGGGCGCGCACCGCGAACGCGTGCTGGCCTACCGCACGCGCTACGGCGCCACCAGCTGAGGCAAGGGCGCCCATGCACGACGCACGCGACGATCACGGCAAGCCGATCCGCCTGCTGGCGTCGGCTTCTTTCTTCCTGGCGGTTTCTTCGTTCTGCGGCGCCTTGCAAGCGCAACCGCAGAAAGTGGAAGGAGCCTCCCCCGGTATCTACACCTGCACCGACGCCCGCGGCCGCACGCTGACGGCCGACCGGCCGATTGCCGAGTGCACCGACCGCGAGCAGCGCGAGCTGAACCCGAGCGGCTCGGTGCGCCGCAAGGTCGAGCCGACCTACACCGCGCGCGAGCTGCAGGAGCGCGAAGACCGTGCCCGCGAAGCCGCCATCCAGACCGCGCGCCTGACCGACGAGCGGCGCCGCGAACGCGCGCTGCTGGTGCGCTACCCGAACCTCGCCACGCACGACCGCGAACGCAGCGAGGCGCTCGCGCAAATCGACGCGGTGACTCAGGCGGCGCGCAAGCGCATCGCCGAGCTGAGCGAAGACCGCAAGAAGATCGACGAGGAGATGGAGTTCTACAAGCAGGACACCAGCAAGGCGCCGGGCGCGGTGCGCCGCAAGCTCGAAGACAACACGCAGAGCGTGGTGGTGCAGAACCGCTTCATTGCGGAGCAGGAAGAAGAGAAGAAGCGGGTGAATGCGCGCTTCGACGAAGAGCGCACGCGTCTGAAGACGCTCTGGTCGCCGCAGAACGGCGGCAACCCCCGCTGATGAACCTGCCGGGGCCTTGCACCAAGGCCCCGGTTTCCTGCCGTCAGCCCAGCTTGGCTTTCAGCAGCTCGGTGACCTGCGCCGGGTTGGCCTTGCCGCCGCTGGCCTTCATGACCTGACCCACGAGGGCGTTGAGCGCCTTCTCCTTGCCGCCGCGGTATTCCTCGACGTTCTTGGCGTTCTTCGCGATCACTTCGTCGAGGATCTTGTCGAGCGCGCCGGTGTCGTTCATCGGCTTCAGGTCTTTGGCCTCGATGATCGCATCGACATCGCTGCCTTCGCCGGTCCACAGGGCTTCGAACACCTGGCGCGCGGCGTTGTTCGGCAGCGTACCGTCGGCGATGCGCTTCACCAGTTGAGCCAGTTGCTGCGCCTTCACGGGGGCGGCTTCGATTCCGATCTCGGCGGCGTTCAGGCGGCGCGCCATTTCGCCTGTGATCCAGTTGCTCGCAAGCTTGGGCGTGGCGCCTGCGTTCACGGCCTCGTCGAAGTAGGCGGCGAGCGCGGCGCTCTGCGTGAGCTGCGCCGCGTCGTATTCCGACAGGCCGTGGTCGCGCACGTAGCGATCGGCCATCGCGCGCGGCAGTTCGGGCATGGTGGCCTTCACGCGCTCGATCCAGTCGGCGGCGATGACCAGCGGGGGCAGGTCGGGGTCAGGGAAGTAACGGTAGTCGGCCGAGTCTTCCTTGGCGCGCATCGCGCGCGTCTCGCCGGTGCCTTCGTTGAACAGCACGGTGGCCTGCTCGATCTTGCGGCCGTCCTCGATCTCTTCGATCTGCCAGCGGATCTCGTAGTCGATCGCCTGCTGCATGTGCTTGAAGCTGTTCAGGTTCTTGATCTCGCGGCGCGTGCCGAGCTTGTCGCCGGGCTTGCGCACCGACACGTTGGCGTCGCAGCGGAAACTGCCTTCCTGCATGTTGCCGTCGCAGATGCCGATCCACGTGACGATCTTGTGCAGCTCCTTCGCATAGGCCACGGCCTCGGCGGTGGAGCGCATGTCGGGCTCGGTCACTATTTCAAGCAGCGGCGTGCCGGCGCGGTTCAGGTCGATGCCGCTCTGGCCGATGAAGTCTTCGTGCAGCGACTTGCCCGCGTCTTCCTCGAGGTGGGCACGCACGAGGCGCACGGTCTTCTGTTCTTCGCCGAGGAAGAACGACACCGAGCCGCCCTGCACGACCGGGATCTCGAACTGGCTGATCTGGTAGCCCTTGGGCAGGTCGGGGTAGAAGTAGTTCTTGCGTGCGAACACGCTGCGCGGCGCGATGTGCGAGCCCAGCGCCAGGCCGAGCTTGATGGCGCGTTCGACGGCGCCCTTGTTCATCACGGGCAGCGTGCCGGGCAGCGCCAGGTCGACCGCGCAGGCCTGCGTGTTGGGCTCGGCGCCGAAGGCGGTGGAGGCGCGGCTGAAGATCTTGCTCGCGGTCGACAGCTGGGCGTGCGTCTCGAAGCCGATGATGACTTCATAGCCGCGCACCAGCGGACCGGTCGGGCGGCCCTGCTGTTGTGCTTCGAATGTGTTCACGGTCTCGCTCATCTCAAAAGCCCTCCGGTGTGCGCGCGTGCCAGTCGGTGGCCTGCTGGAAGCGGTGCGCCGCGTTGAGCAGCTTCGCTTCGCCGAAGTAGTTGCCGATCAGCTGCAGGCCCACGGGCATGCCGCCGTCGAAGCCTGCGGGCACGCTCATGCCGGGCAGGCCGGCCAGCGAGGCGGGCAGCGTGAAGATGTCGGCGAGGTAGTCGGCCACGGGGTCGTCGCCATGTTCGCCGAGCTTCCACGCGGTGGTGGGCGCGGCGGGGCCGGCGATCACGTCGCACTGCCTGAAGGCCTGCTGGAAGTCGTCGGCGATCATGCGGCGCACTTTTTGCGCCTGCAGGTAGTAGGCGTCGTAGTAGCCGTGCGAAAGCACGTAGGTGCCGATCATGATGCGGCGCTTGACTTCGTCGCCGAAGCCTTCGGCGCGCGTGCGTTCGTACATGTCGGACAGGTCCTTGTACTGTTTCGCGCGGTGGCCGAATTTCACGCCGTCGAAGCGGCTCAGGTTGCTCGAGGCCTCGGCCGCGGCAATGATGTAGTACACGGGAATCGACAGTTCGGTGCGCGGCAGCGTGACCTCGACGCGCTTGGCGCCGAGCTTCTCGTACTGCGCGAGCGCCGCGTCGATGGCCGCGCGCACGCCGGGCGCCACGCCTTCGCCGAAGAACTCCTTCGGCACGCCGATGCGCAGGCCTTCGAGCGAGTCGTTCAGCGAGCGGCCGAAGTTCTCGGCGGGCTTGTCGAGCGAGGTCGAATCGCGGTCGAGATCGGGGCCGCAGAAAGCCGACAGCAGCAGCGCGCAGTCTTCGGCCGAGCGGGCCATCGGGCCGGCCTGGTCGAGGCTCGACGCAAAGGCCACCATGCCATAGCGCGAGGCGCGGCCGTAGGTGGGCTTGATGCCGGTCACACCGCAGAACGACGCGGGCTGGCGGATCGAGCCGCCGGTGTCGGTGCCGGTGGCCGCGGGGGCCAGACGTGCCGCGACTGCAGCCGCGCTGGCGCCCGAAGAGCCGCCCGGAATGCGTTCGCGGTTCCAGGGGTTCTGCACGGGCACGGCCTTGTCGTGGCCCACGGCGGGCACGGCGATGTTCTCGTTGGCGGAGCCCATGGCGAACTCGTCGCAGCTGAGCTTGCCGAGCGTGACCGCGCCGGCCTCGGCCAGGCGCTTGACCACGGTGGCGTCGAAAGGCGAGCGGTAGCCCGCGAGCATCTTCGAGCCGGCGGTGGTGGCGAAATCGGCGGTGGCGAAGATGTCCTTGTGCGCGATCGGCACGCCGGCCAGCGCCGGTGCGTTGCCGGTGGCAATCAGTGCGTCAGCGGCGCGGGCCTGGGCCAGCGTGACTTCTTCATTGACGGTTACGAAGGTGCCGAGCGACTCGTGCGCCTTCATGCGGCCGAGAAAAACCTGCGAGGCCTCGACGGCCGAGACCTTGCGCTCGGCCAATGCCTTGGCCAGCGCGACCACGCTCATCTGGTGCAATTCACCGCTGCTCATTATTCGATCACCTTCGGCACGAGAAACAGACCGGCTTCGACGGCCGGGGCGCTCTTCTGGTTGGCTTCGCGGTTATTGGGTTCGCTCACCACGTCGTCGCGCAGGCGCAGCGTGATGTCTTCGAGCGCGGCCACCGGATGGGCCAGCGGCTCGACGCCCGTGGTGTCCACGGAACGCATACGTTCGACTAAATCGAAAAAGCCGTTGATCTGGCTGAGCATGCGCTCGCTTTCATCGGAGGCAAGCTGCAGCCTCGCCAGCGAGGCAATGCGCGCAATATCGGAAGCGGAGAGTGACATAGGTCGGAACGGCCCAAAAAAGCGAAGGTAATCGCACGCCGAAGCGGGTGCTAATACAGGAATCAGAGGGGATTCGGGTATTATCCCGCCTTTGCCGCAACCCCCGCGAACGCGCCGGCTTTTGCGCCAAAAACGATCAATTCACCCCGTCAAACGACCCAAAAAATAGAGTGACGACCTGCCGATGCGCAGGCCGTACTCAGAGGAATTCCGCACATGTTTGGAGCTTTCCGTCGGTACTTTTCCACCGACCTTGCGATCGACCTCGGCACCGCCAACACCCTGATATTTGCCCGTAACAAGGGCATCGTGCTGGACGAGCCCTCGGTTGTCGCCATTCGCCACGAAGGTGGCCCCCACGGCAAGAAGGTGATCCAGGCTGTCGGCCGCGAGGCCAAGGCCATGCTGGGCAAGGTGCCTGGCAACATCGAGGCGATCCGCCCGATGAAGGACGGCGTCATTGCCGACTTCGTGATCACCGAGCAGATGATCAAGCAGTTCATCAAGATGGTGCACCCGCGCACGCTGCTCACGCCGAGCCCGCGCATCATCATCTGCGTGCCCTGCGGCTCCACCCAGGTCGAGCGCCGCGCCATCAAGGACGCGGCCGAAGCAGCTGGCGCCACCTCCGTCTACCTCATCGAAGAACCCATGGCCGCGGCCATCGGCGCGGGCCTCCCCGTCAGTGAAGCCTCGGGCTCGATGGTGGTGGACATCGGCGGCGGCACCACCGAAGTGGGCGTCATCAGCCTGGGCGGCATGGTCTACAAGGGCTCGGTGCGCGTCGGCGGCGACCGCTTCGACGAAGCCATCATCAATTACATCCGCCGCAACTACGGCATGCTGATCGGCGAGCCGACGGCCGAAGTCATCAAGAAGAACATCGGCTCGGCCTTCCCGGGCTCCGAAGTCAAGGAAATGGAAGTCAAGGGCCGCAACCTTTCCGAAGGCGTGCCGCGCAGCTTCACCATCAGCAGCAACGAAGTGCTGGAAGCCCTGACCGATCCGCTCAACAACATCGTCTCGGCCGTGAAGAACGCGCTGGAACAGACTCCGCCCGAGCTGGGCGCCGACATCGCCGAGCGCGGCATGATGCTGACCGGTGGCGGCGCCTTGCTGCGCGACCTCGACCGCCTGCTGGCCGAGGAAACCGGCCTGCCGGTGCTGGTGGCCGAAGACCCGCTGACCTGTGTGGTGCGCGGCTGCGGTATCGCCCTGGAGCGCATGGATCGCCTGGGCAGCATCTTCACGAGCGAGTAAAAGGCGAAAGCCATCATCGGCCGGCCTCTGCTTGCGCAGGCCGGCTTTTTGTTATTTGATTCCGCACCACCGCCGGGTCTGAATTCATGCCTCTGGGCACGCTCGATCGCACAGCGCCACCCCTGTTCAACCAGGGGCAGTCGGCGCTCAGCAAGCTGATCTTCTTCGGCGCGCTCGCCCTGTTCCTCATGGTGGCCGATGCGCGCTTTCACATCGTGCAGCCGATCCGCGCGACCATCGGCGCGGTGCTCTACCCGGTGCAATGGGTGGCGCTGAAGCCGGTGCAGGCCGTGCTGGGAGGCGGGCGCTACCTCGAAGACCTGCAGACCGCGCAGCGCAACGAGGAAGACGCCCGCAAGGCGCTGATGATGCAGGCCGAACGCGCCGCCCAGGCCGACACGCTGCTGCAGGACAACGCCCGTCTGCGCGAGCTGCTCGAACTGCGCCAGACCACGGCCACGCCGGGCCGCGCGGCCGAGGTGCTCTACGACGCGGCCGACCCCTACACCCGCAAGATCGTCATCGACCAGGGCCTGACCCAGGGCGTGGCGCCCGGCTCGCCGGTGATCGACGCGCGCGGCGTGCTCGGCCAGGTCACGCAGGTGCTGCCCTTCACGAGCGAGGTCACGCTGGTGATCGACCGCGATCTTTCCATTCCCGTGCAGAACACCCGCACCGGCGTGCGCAGCGTGGCCTTCGGCGACGCCTCGGCCCACGGCGGCGGGCTGGAGCTGCGCTTCATGGCCGCCAATGCCGACCTGCAGGAGGGCGACCTGCTCTCCACCAGCGGCGTCGACGGCATCTATCCCGCCGGCCTGCCGGTGGCGAAGATCGAGCGCATCGAGCGGCGCGCCGACTCGGCTTTCGCCCGCATCTACTGCGTGCCGCTGGCCCATGTGACGGCCGCGCGCTACGTGCTGGTGCTCGAGCCCACCGGCACGCCGGCCGCGCCGCCGCCTGCCGCGCCCGCCGCCACCCAGCGCAAGCGGCCTGAAGGCAAGCCCGGCGCGGGCAAGAACGAAAAGAAGCCAGCGGGAGCGCGCCCATGATCAAGCGTCCAGGCCAGCAGCAGCTCCTGCTGCCCGTCAGCCCGCTCTTCATGTGGAGCAGCCTCGTGGTGGCGCTGCTCATCAACATGATCCCCATCGGCCGCGCGGTCTGGATGCCCGACCTGCTGGCGTTGGTGATCGTGTTCTGGGGCGTGCACCAGCCCGCGCGCGTGGGCATCGGCGCGGCCTTCGTGTTCGGCCTGTGCATGGACGTGCACCAGTCGTCGATGCTGGGCCAGCATGCGCTGTCCTACACCACGCTGGGCTTCTTCGCGATCACCATCCACCGGCGCCTGCTCTGGTATCCGGTGCTCTCGCAGGCGCTGCAGGTGCTGCCGCTCTTTGCGCTGTCGCAGCTGATCGAGGTCGTCACGCGGATGATCGGCGGCGGTGTGTTCCCGGGGTGGTCTGTGCTGATCTCGCCTGCCATCGAGGCCGCGCTGTGGCCCTTGGTCACCGCACTGTTACTGGCCCCGCAGCGCCGCACCCCGGAACCGGACGAGAACCGCCCCCTCTAAGCCCTGCCCGCCGCATTTGCCAAAAGCAACTGCACGCGCCTAAGCTCCCACCGCCATGACCGAAATCCGCAACGTCGCCGCCGACCTCGCGCGCTTCAAGCGCCGCGTGATCGTCATTGGCCTGGCGGTGCTGTTCGCGTTCAGCCTGCTGTGTGCGCGGCTGGTGTACCTGCAGGTCACGCGCCACGAAGACCTGGCCGAGCAGGCAGAGAGCAACCGCACGGCCGTGGTACCGGTGGTGCCCAACCGGGGCCTGATCCTCGACCGCAACGGCATCGTGCTGGCCTCGAACTATTCGGCCTACACGCTGGAGATCACGCCCTCCAAGGTGAACGACGTCGAGGAAACCATCGACAGCCTGACCCAGGTGCTCGAAGTCTCGCCGCGCGACCGCCGCCGCTTCAAGCGCCTGCGCGAAGACTCGCGCAGCTTCGACTCCATTCCGATCCGCACCCGCCTGAGCGACGAAGAGGTGGCGCGCTTCGCGGCCCAGCGCTATCGCTTCCCGGGCGTGGAGATCAAGGCGCGCCTGTTCCGCAACTACCCGCAGGGCGAGCTGGCCTCGCACGTGCTTGGCTACATCGGCCGCATCAACCAGCGCGAGAAGACCGCGATGGAAGACTGGGACGAGGAAGACCAGGCCAACTACAAGGGCACCGATTACATCGGCAAGCTCGGCATCGAGCAGAGCTACGAGAAGACGCTGCACGGCCAGACCGGTGTCGAGCAGATGGAAACCTCGGCGGGCGGCCGCGCCGTGCGCCGCCTGGCCAGCCATCCGGCCACACCGGGCAACACCGTGATGCTGTCGCTCGACATCAAGCTGCAGAAGCTGGTGGAAGACATGTACGGCGACCGCCGCGGCGCGCTGGTGGCCATCGACCCCAAGACCGGCGAGGTGCTGGCCTTCGTGAGCAAGCCCACCTTCGACCCCAACCTGTTCGTCGAAGGCATCGACAACGAAAGCTGGGCGGCGCTCACCGAGTCCCTCGACAAGCCGCTCCTGAACCGCGCCCTGCGCGGCACCTATCCGCCCGGTTCCACCTACAAGCCCTTCATGGCAATGGCGGCATTGCAAACCGGCAAGCGCGGGCCCAACGTGGTGGTGAACGACCCCGGCTACTTCAACTTCGGCGGCCACCGCTTCGGCAGCCCCGAAGGCAACCTGGGCGGCGTCGACATGCGCCGATCGATCCAGCTGTCGAGCAACATCTACTACTACTCGCTGGCCAACGAGATGGGCGTGGACCTGATCCACGACTTCATGAAGCCGCTGGGCTTCGGCCAGATCACCGGCATCGACCTGGGCGGCGAGGTGCGCGGCGTGCTGCCCAGCACCGAGTGGAAACGCAACACCTACAAGCGCCCCGAGCAAAAGAAGTGGTACGCGGGCGAGACCATCTCGCTGGGCATCGGGCAGGGCTACAACGCCTTCACGATGCTGCAGCTGGCGCAGGCCACGGCCGTCGTGGCCGACGGCGGCTTGAAGCACAAGCCGCACCTCGTGCTGGCCACGCGCAACACCGTGAGCGGGCAGGTGGTGCCGCTGCAGCAGCCGCCGGCGGAAAACCTCGGCTTCTCGGCGGCCAACGTTGCGGTGGTCCGCGACGGCCTGACCAGCGTGGTCACCGCCGGCACGGCGCGCGGCGTGTTCGCGGGCGCGGCCTACCAGGCAGCCGGCAAGACGGGCACGGCGCAGGCGGTAACGCAGGCGCAGAACACCAAGTACAACGCGCGCGCCCTGGAAGAACACCAGCGCGACCACGCTCTTTTCATGGCCTTCGCGCCGGTGAACGACCCGAAGATCGCCGTGGCCGTGATCGTGGAAAACGCCGGCTGGGGCGCGGGCGCCGCGGCCCCCATCGCGCGCCGGGTGTTCGACTACTGGCTCGCGAACCAGTACCCGAGCGAGGCCGACCTGGCGGCCATCAAGACCGGCAAGGCGACCGCGCCAATCGGCAAGCCGCGCGTGGCGAGTGAAGTGGCGTGGCCGGCGCCCGTGGCAACGCCTGCTACCGCGCCCTGACCCGTATTACTCCCTCTCCCTCTGGGAGAGGGTTGGGGTGAGGGCGAGCGGCCTCACCTCCATCGCGCGCTTTCTGACGCCGCTGCCCTCACCCTAGCCCTCTCCCAGAGGGAGAGGGGACAAGACGGGGAGGGCAACGCAAGCCTCAGACCACCGTTCCGCTGACCTCGCCGAGGCCGATGCGCACCGCGCCCGCGCGCTCGCAGTAACCGCGAATGATCAGCGTGTCCCCGTCTTCCAGGAACGTGCGCTTCTCGCCATTCGGCAGCGTGATCGGCTGCTTGCCGCCCAGCGTCAGCTCCATCATCGAGCCGGCCTCGTCGGGCTTCGGGCCCGACAGCGTGCCCGAGCCCAGCAGGTCGCCCGGCTGCAGGTTGCAGCCGTTCACCGTGTGGTGCGCGATGAGCTGTGCGGCCGTCCAGTAGGCGGCCTCGGTGGTGTTGCCGCGCGTGAGCAGCGCCGGGGCAACGCCCTCGGCGCGCATCTTCGCGGTCTGCAGCAGCACTTCGAGCGTGATGTCGAGTGCGCCGCTCTCGCGGTTCGATGCCGAATCGAGGTACGGCAGCGGCTGCGGGTCTTCCGCGGGCCGTTCGAACTTCGCGCGGAACGGCGCCAGCGCCTCCATCGTCACGATCCACGGCGACAGCGAGCTTGCGAAATTCTTCGAGAGGAAGGGGCCGAGCGGCTGGTACTCCCAGGCTTGCACGTCGCGCGCCGACCAGTCGTTGAGCAGCGTCACGCCGAACAGGTGGTCTTCGGCCTCGCCGATGGCAATGGGTTCGCCCTGCGCGTTGCCGCGGCCCACCAGGAAGCCCAGCTCCAGCTCGTAGTCGAGCCGCTTCGAGGGGCCGAAGCTCGGCTCGGCCGCATCCGGCGCCTTGGTCTGGCCCTGCGGGCGCTTGAAGCTCTGGCCGCTCACGACGATGGACGAGGCGCGGCCGTGATACCCGATGGGCACCCACTTGTAGTTGGGCAGCAGCGGCTGGTCGGGGCGGAACAGCTTGCCGACGGTGGTCGCGTGATGGATGCCCGTGTAGAAGTCGGTGTAGTCGCCGATGCGGCAGGGCACCGTCATCTCGGCCTTGCCCTGCGCCAGCAGCGCCTTCGACCACGCGGCCTGCTTGTCGCTGCCTTCGGCAAGGCCCGCGGAGATCGCGGCGCGCAGGGCCTGGCGGTCCTTGATGCTGGCGTTCATCAGCACGTTCATGTCGTCGGTGTCGACGAGGCCCGTTGCGCGCAGGTCCAGCACCTGGTCGCCGATGGCGACGCCGATGCGGAAACCCTCGCTGCTGCCGGCCGTGCGGAAGCGACCGAGGGGCAGGTTCTGGATCGGGAAGTCGGTGCCGGCTTCATGGGCCGAGGCGACCCAGCTGCGCAGCTTCGGGTCATGGGTGGCGTTCAGTGCGGTCATGGATGTCTTTCTGTGAATCGGTTCAGTCGGCGGTCATGCCGGCCTTTTGGGCCACATCGCCCAGGCGCTTGTATTCGGTTTCGGTCAGCGTGGTCAGCTCTTGTGGGGTCGAGCTGCGCGGCGAGAAGCCGGCCTGCGCCAGCTTGGCTTTCACGTCGGGCATGGCGAGCGCTTCGACAAAGGCCTCGTTCAGCGCCTTGACGATCGGCACCGGCAGCTTCGCCGGGCCGTACACGCCGAACCACGGTTCCAGCGCGTAGCCCTTGAGCCCGGCTTCGGCCATCGTCGGCACGTCGGGCAGCGAAGGCGAGCGCGCGGGGCCTGCCACCGCCAGCGCGCGCAGCTTGCCGGCCTGTATGTGCGGCAGCGACGCCGGCAGGTTGTCGAACATCACGCCGATGTTGTTGCCCAGCATGTCGGTGATGGCCGGGCCGCTGCCCTTGTAGGCGACGTGCACGAGCTCGGTGCCGGTCATCTGCGCGAACATCACGCCGGCCAGGTTCATCGAGGTGCCGGCGCCCGCGGTGGCGTAGGGCAGGCCGGGGTTCTTCTTCGCGGCGGCAACGAGGTCGGGCACGGTCTTGATGGCGGAGGCCGCCGGCACTTCGAGCACGATGGTCGAGGTGCCCAGCAGGCTGATGGCCGTGAAATCCTTGCGTGGGTCGAAGGCCATCGATTTGTAGATGTGCGGGTTCAGCGCATTGGTCGAGATGGCGCCGAAGCCGATGGTGTAGCCGTCGGGCGCGGCCTTGGCCACGGCGTCCATGCCGATGTTGCCGCCCGCGCCGCCGCGGTTGTCGATCAGCACCGGCTGGCCCAGCTTCTCCGACACCTTCTGGCCCACGGTGCGCGCCACCAGGTCGGTGGTGCCGCCCGGCGTGTAGGGCACGATGAAGCGGATGGGCTTGGTCGGAAAGTCGGCGGCCTGTGCGATGTGCACGAAGAAGGGCGCCGCGAGCAGCGCCACGGCCGCCGCGCGGCGCGTGAGGGTGAAGGCGCCCCTCATGGCTTGAACTGGTCTTTCAATCCTGCCCAGCAGTCCGCGTAGTCGGTATCGAGCGCAGGGCTCTTCAGCGCGAAGTTCGTCGGAATGAAGCGGTAGCGGCTCTCGAACATGAAGGCCAGCGTGTTGTCCAGCTTGTGCGGCTTCAGGTCGGCGTGCGTGGCCTTGTCGAAGGCTTCCTCGTCGGGGCCGTGCGGCACCATGCAGTTGTGCAGGCTCGCGCCGCCGGGCTTGAAGCCGCCCGGCTTGGCGTCGTACTCGCCCAGCACCAGGCCCATGAATTCGCTCATGAGGTTGCGGTGGAACCATGGCGGACGGAAGGTGTTTTCCATCACCATCCAGCGCGGCGGGAAGATCACGAAGTCGCAGTTGGCAGTGCCGGGCGTGTCGCTGGGCGAAGTCAGCACGGTGAAGATCGACGGATCGGGATGGTCGAAGCTGATCGAGCCGATCACCATGAAATGCGCCGTGTCGTACTTCACCGGCGACAGGTTGCCGTGCCAGGCGACCACGTTGAAGGGCGACTGCTTCATCGGCGCCTGCCAGAAGCGGCCGCCGAACTTCTTGACGATTTCGTAGGCACCTTCTTCCGATTCGAAAGCCGCCACGGGCGCCTGGAAGTCGCGCGCGTTGGCCAGGCCGTTCGAGCCGATCGGGCCGAGCTCGGGCAGGCGGAAGTGCGCGCCGTAGTTCTCGCACACGTAGCCGCGCGAGAGCCCGTCGGGCAACGCCACTTTGAAGGCCATGCCGCGCGGCAGCACCGCGATTTCGCCGGGCTTCACGCCGAGCACGCCCAGTTCGGTCGTGATGACGAGGCGGCCCTGCTGCGGCACCAGCAGCATTTCGCCGTCGGCGTTGACGAAGGCGCGGCGCTCCATCGAGCGGCCCGCGAGGTACATCAGCGAGCCGATGCCGACCTGCGACTCGGCATCGCCGTTGGCCGCGATGGTGCGCATGCCGTCGACAAAGTCGATGTCGGCCGCGCCGTCCAGCGACTGAGGATGCCAGCGCAGGGGCTCGGGCGGCAGGGGGATCTCGCGGTCGGCGCCGGTCGTCCAATGCGCCTGCGCGTAGGGCTGGTAGCGGCCCGACACCACCGAAGGCTGCCGGCGGTACAGCCAGGTGCGGCGGTTCTCGTGGCGCGGCGCGGTGAAGGCGGTGCCGGAGATCAGCTCGGTGTACAGGTCGAAGGGGCCGCGCTGCGGGTTGTTGCGGCCTTGGGGCAGGGCGCCGGGCACCGCCTCGGAGGCGTACTCGTTGCCGAAGCCGCTCTGGTAGCGCCGTTCAGAGGGCGAGGTTGCTGGGGTCATGGGCTTCTCTTTCGAAAGTCGCAATGAGGAGATTGGAATGCGTGGAGCCTAGCCGGCGCGCGCCGCATCGAAGGCTTCGCGCAGCACGGCCAGCGAGCCGACGTGGTTGGCCAGCACGAGCACGAGGCGCGCATTGAAGGCATGGCTTTCCTCGGTGGAAAGCCCTTGATGCGCCTCGATGAGCGCTTCGTAGAAGTCATCGGGCGCTTCGAGGTTCGGTGCGGTGGTCAGGTGCTGTTGCTGCTGCATGGTGTTCACGCCTTTGCCAGTGCGCGGCCGATGGCCGCGCGGATGTTTGCCGCCGTGGGTTGCCGCCAGCGCGCGCACACGTGCTGGTCGGGCCGCAGCAGGTAGACGGTGCCGGGCTGCGCGTCGTAGCGCTGCGTGGCGAGTGCGACGTCGGTGCCGCCGCCTTCCACGCGCACGACGTGCAGCGGAAAGTCGCTCGCCTTCAGCGCCTGCAGGCTGCGCTCGGCCGTCTCACCCTGGCCGAACACAAGTGCGGTGAACTGCGAGACATGGCACTCGCGCAGCAGCCAGCCGGTGCTGCCATCGGCGCGCACGACAGGCGCATCGGCGGCTGCCGCGCCCGGCACCATCGCGCCCGCGAAGGCCTCGGCCTCGGCCGTGTTGAGCGGCGAATCGCGCAGCACAGTGGCCACCGACAGCCGCCCGCTGTTCACCAGCGTGCGCGCAAAGGCGTGTCGTTTGGTCAGCTCCAGCACCGCATCGCGGAACAGCCGGCTCACCTCGCTCTTGGGCGTGATGAAGTCGGTCGCGCGCGTGGAGTTGCGGATGTTCTGGTCGGCCGCGAACTCGCGCTCGCTGGCGTAGCTGTCGAGCAGGGCGTCGGGCGCATCGCCCCGCACCACCGCCGCGAGCTTCCATGCGAGGTTGTCCGCGTCCTGCACGCCCGAGTTGGCGCCGCGTGCGCCAAAGGGCGACACGCCATGCGCCGAGTCGCCCGCGAACAGCACGCGGCCGTGGCGGAAGCGCTCCATGCGCTGGCAGGCGAAGGTGTAGACGCTGGCCCAGCCGATCCGGAACTGCACGCCTTCGAAGCCGATGCTGTCGAGCAGCGCGCGCACGCGCGGCGTGATGTTCTCGGGCTTGCGCTCTTCCACCGGGTCGGCGTCCCAGCCGAGCTGGAAGTCCACGCGCCACATGCCGTCGGCCTGCTTGTGCAGCAGCACGCTCTGGCCGGGGTGGAACGAAGGGTCGAACCAGAAGCGCCGCTCGGTGGGCAGGTGCGCGTCCATCGTGATGTCGGCGATCAGGAAGCGGTCGCGGAACACGCGGCCTTTTGCTTCCTGGCCCAGCAGCTGGCGCAGGTTGGAGCGCGAGCCGTCGCAGGCGGCAACGTAATCCGCCTGCAGCCGGTAGTCGCCCTCGGGCGTCTCCACGGTCAGCACCGCGCCGTCGTCGCGTTGCTCGATGCCCGTGACCTTGTTGTTCCAGCGCAGGTCGATCAGCGGCAGCGTGGCAGCGCGCTCGACGAGGTAGCCCTCGACGTAGTACTGCTGCAGGTTGATGAAGGCCGGGCGCTCGTGGCCGGGCTCGGGCAGCAGGTCGAAGCGGTAGACCTGCTCGTCATGGAAGAACACCTTGCCCACGTTCCACGACACGCCCTTGTCGACCATGCGGTCGCCACAGCCGAGGCGGTCGAAGATCTCCAGCGTGCGCTTGGCGAAGCAGATCGCGCGCGATCCGCTTGAGAGGGTGTTGTCGTTGTCGAGCAGCACCACGGGCACCTGCCGCAGCGCGAGGTCGATGGCCAGCGCCAGGCCGACCGGGCCGGCGCCGACCACCACCACCGGATGGCGGGCTGGCTCGGCCGCGTCCTGGTCGGCGTGGCGGCGGTAGTCGAAGCGCAGGCTCTGATAGTCGATCACGTGTTGTCTCCGTGTCTTCTTCTGTCGTCTCGCGCAATCAGCCTTCCAGTGCCTTCCACATCTCGATGTCGCGCTCGGCCGTCCACACACGCGGGTCGGCGTGACCCGAGGCCTCGTCGTAGGCGCGGCTCACGTCGAAGGGCATGCAGTGGTCGAAGATCACCCACTGGCTGTACTTGGGCTTGAGCTTCTCGTAGGTGTCCTTGTAGACCGCGTTCAGGTCGCGCCCGGCCTTCACGCCCTCTTGCACGCTGGCGTACACGTCGGAGATGAAGTTGCGCGTACCGGTCAGGCCCTCGGCCACTTCGGCCGGCGTGGTCAGCGCGGCGCCGCGGCCCGGCACCAGCGCGGCGGGCTTCAGGGCTGCGATGTTGTCCAGCGTCTGCGGCCAGTCCTTGAAGTAGGCGTCGCCGGCATACGGCGTGGCGCCGAACTCGACCAGGTCGCCCGACAGCAGCGTCTTCTCGCCCGGCAGCCAGACGACGGTGTCGCCCTTGGTGTGGCCGCGACCGAGCTGGATGAGCTGCACTTCGAGCTTGCCCAGCCACAGCGTCATCTTGCCGGTGAAGGTCATGGTGGGCCAGGTCAGGCCGGGCGGCACCGTCTCGACGTTCTGGAACAGGCGAGGGAAGCGGCCGATTTCGCTGGCCTTGTCTTGCTCGCCGCGCTCGACGATCAGGTCGCGAGTGTCCTGGCTGGCCAGGATGTGTTCGGCACCGTAGCCCGCCGCGCCCAGCACGCGCACCGCGTGGTAGTGCGTGAGCACCACGTACTTGATGGGCTTGTCGGTCACTTCGCGGATGCGGCGCACCACGTCGGCCGCCATGGCGGGGGTGGCCTGGGTATCGGCCACCAGCACGCAGTCGTCGCCGATGACGATGCCGGTGTTGGGGTCGCCCTCGGCGGTGTAGGCCCAGGCATGTTCGGAGATCTGGCTGAAGGTGATCTTCTTCTCTTCCATGTCGGCCTGGCTGGCGAATTTCTTGGCTTGGCTCATCGGTTGTCTCCGTTGGTGGGGTGAGGTTGGTTTTGCGATTCGTCTAATCTGAACGAATTCGCGGTGAACGAATTTCCGCAGTGTAAGCCGCTGATCAGTTAATGTCTAATCCCTTCTTCATGAACGAACGACCAGAAGGCGAGGCCGGCCATGGCAGCCAGTGACACCGACCGCGCCCAGCGCGGCATCCAGAGCATCGAAGTCGGTGGCCAGCTGCTGCGCGCGCTGGTGCACCACGGCCGGCCCATGGCGCTGAAAGACCTGGCGCGGGAAGCCGACATGACGGCCGCCAAGGCGCACCCGTACATGGTCAGCTTCGGGCGCCTGGGCCTGATCGAACAGGACCGCGCCAGCGGCCACTATCTGCTCGGCCCGCTCGCCTTGCAACTGGGGCTCATCAGCCTGCAGCAGGCCGACCCGGTGCACATTGCCACCCCGCTGATCGCCCAGCTGGCCCAGCAGACCGGCCACACCGTGGCGCTGGCCGTGTGGGGCGCGCGCGGCGCAACCATCGTGCGCACGGCCGAATCGCCCTCGCCGGTGCACGTGAACATGCGGCACGGCACGGTGTTCTCGCTGACCAATACGGCCTCGGGCCGCGTGTTTGCAGCCTTCCTCGATGCCGACGCGGTGCGCCAGCTGCTCGAGGACGAGCGCCAGCGCCAGAAGCAGCGCAAGGGCGCCGAGCCCGTTCCGGCCGCCGGCATGCCGCCGGTGCAGCCGCTGCCCTCGTGGAGCGACTTCGAGCGCCAGCTGCAGGAAGTGCGCGCGCACGGCATCAGCCGCTCCGACGGCGAGGTCATCGAAGGCGTGAGCGCCATGGCGGCGCCCGTCTTCGACCACACTGGCGCCATCGTGCTGGCCGTGACCGCCATCGGCCCGGCCGGCATCTTCGACACCGCGTGGGACGGCGAGATTTCCCGTGCGCTCAAGGCCTGCGCGGACACCGTGTCGCAGCGCCTGGGCGCTACCGCCAACCCGCCTGCCGCGAATCCCCCCAGACCAGAGCGATGACGCCAGTCACACCAGATATCTCTTCTCCTCCTCTCCACGCGGCCATCGAGCTGCTGCGCAACGCCCGGCGCATCGTCGTGTTCTCCGGCGCCGGCCTGTCGCGCGCCTCGGGCATCCCGACCTACCGCGATGCGGACGGCCTGTGGAAGAACCAGAATGCACTGCAGTTCTCCCATGCCGAAGACCTCCAGCGCGACCCGTCGGGCTTCACGAAATTCTGGGCGCAGCGCCTGTCGATGATCGAGTCGGCGCAGCCCAACCCGGGCCACACCGCGCTCGCGCTGCTGCAAAGGCTGCGCCCTGCCACCCGGCTGGTCACCCAGAACGTCGACGGCTTGCTGACCCAGGCGGGCGGGCTCGACGTGCTTGAACTCCACGGCTCGCTGCGCCGCTGGCGCTGCGACCGCTGTGGCAACCGCAGCGGCCCATGGCCCTTTCACCGCTGCCTGCGCTGCGGCTCGCACGCGCGGCCCGACGTGGTGATGTTCGGCGAGATGCTGAACGAAGGCGTGCTGCTCGACGCGCAGGTGGCCGCGCAGGAGTGCGATCTGTTCATGGTGGTCGGCAGCACGACCATCGTCTATCCGGCGGCCGAGCTGCCGCAGACGGCGCTGGCGCACGGCGCGCGGCTCATCACGCTCAACCTGGAGCCGCTGCCTCATCTGGATGAAGCAGCGACCGTGGTGCTGCGCGGCGCCTCGGAAGACCTGCTGCCGCAGCTGCTCGCAGGCCTGCCAGGCTGAAAGGCCAAGAAAGGGGGCTGAGGGCGCTCAGCCCTTCTTGCCGCCCAGCAGCACCAGCGCTCCGCCCACCACGATCACGGCCACGCTGGCCCAGGTGGGGAAGTTGACCGTCTGCTTCTCCTTCATCGAGAACTCCAGCGGGCCGAGCTTGGCCTCGTGGGTTTCCTTGGTGAAGCTGAAGCTGCCGAGGCCCAGGGCGGCGATGCCGGCCACGATCAGCAGGATGCCGACGATGCGTGTTGCGTTCATGGGGTCGATCCTCCGTCCGTTGAATGGCTATTGCCGGGGCTGCTGCGGTGTCTGCTGCTGCAGCTGGTCCACCCATTGCACCACCTCGGCCATCGCGGCATCGCTGGCCGAGATCAGCGCCTTCACACCGCCGGGTGCGTCGGCGCTGGAAGCAGGGCGGCGCACGGTGAAAGTGCGCTGGCCCAGCACGCGGTCGCCACCGGGCGCGCTGCGGACCAGCGTGGCGCGCAGGCGCACCAGGCCCACGCTGGCGCTGGCCGAATCGAAGTAGTGGCTGAACTCGTCGAGCGAGATGCGCAGCGTGTCGGGTACCTCGCCCCGGCTGCGCGAGATGGTGGCGCTTTCTTCGGGGCCGAGCACGGTGCGGCGCTCCGACAGCGTGTCGCGCAGCCGCTGGCGCAGCAGCTGCGCGGGCGGCAGGCTCCAGCGCGACTGGCCGTAGGGGCGCAGCTCGTTGGCGTCGGCGTACCCCAGCCGGTAGAGGATCTGCGTGCCGTCCAGGCGGCTGTTGCTGTCGAACTCGGCCAGCGCCAGCGTGGGCAGGGTGGCTGCGGCAGGCGCGGCGGCCGCAGGCGCCGTCAGGCCGGGGCCGAAGTCGTAGAGCGTGGTGCGTGCGGGCTTGTCGGGCAGCGCACCGCAGCCTGCGACCAGCAGTGCGGCGCCGAGCGCGATGGCGGCCGGGTTCATCAAGGAGCGAATGGCGTTCTTCATGGTGGATGGTTCTCCCTGGGTGGTGCTCAGGGCCGCGTCGCAGCCGGCGCGCTGAACCCCGGCTCGCCCGGGCCCGCGACTGCGCCGCCGTTGCCGAACAGCAGCGATTGCGGGTTGTCGTTGATGTTGTCCGCCGCGCGGCCCAGCCGGCGCACGGCGTGCGAGGTGTCGTCGGCCACGCGGTTCACGCGCGGCAGCGTGGCCGCGTTGAACGAATCGACGGCCTGCGCCAGCGCCTTGGTGCCGTCGCTCAGCCGCTCGACCGGGCCGTCGGGCGCATTCAGCCGGCCCACGGTGGTGTTGAAGTTGGTGGCCACGCGCGAGACGTCGCCAGCGGCCTTCTTCACCGAGGCCAGCGTGTCGGGCAGCTTCGTCAGCGCGGGGTTCAGTCCGGTCTTCACCGTGTTGTCGAGCGTCTTGAGCAGCGTGTTGGCGCTGGCCGAGGCGGCCGCGATGTTCTCCAGCGCTTCGGCCGCGCGCTTCTGGTTGGGGTCGCTCAGCAGCTGGTTGGCGCGCTTCGTCACTTCCTCGACCTGATTGATGATGGCCTCGCCGCGGTCCTGCAGCTGCGCCAGCATCGAGGGCTTGAGCGGAATGCGCGGCGGGTTGTCGTCGTCTGGCTTCAGTGACACCGTCGATTCGCCCTTGTCGTCCAGCGCGATGAAGGCCAGGCCGGTCACGCCCTGGTAGCTCAGCGTGGCAAAGCTGGAGGTGGTGAGCGGCACGCGCTCGTCGACCGTGATGCGCACGCGCACATTGCCTTTCACCTTGGGGTCGAAGTCGATCGACGCCACCTTGCCCACCGCGATGCCGCGGTAGCGCACCATCGCCTGCGGCTGCAGACCGCTGACGGCGTCGCGCGTGGACAGCTCGTAGATGTTGCGCACGGTGTTGTCGCGCGTGAACCAGATCACCAGCCCGACGAGCGCGGCGATCAGGCCGAGCACGAAGGCGCCGGCGGCGAGGGCGTGGGCCTTGTTTTCCATGGTGGCTACCTACCTTTCAGCGGCCCGCCTCGGCGGCGGGCTGCGACGGAGATTGTTCGGCGGGCTTGTCGTGCAGAGCCTCCAGGGCGCGCTGGCCGCGCCCGCCGAGAAAGTATTCGTGGATGAAGGGATGCGGGTACGCGATGACTTCGCGCGCCGCGCCGGTGACGATCACCTTCTGGTCGGCCAGCACCGCGATGCGGGTGCTCAGGTCGAACAGCGTGTCCAGGTCGTGCGTGACCATCACCACCGTGAGGCCCAGCTCGCGGTGCAGGCCGCGCAGCAGGTCGCAGAAACTGTCGGCCGCCTCGGGGTCGAGGCCGGCCGTGGGCTCGTCGAGCAGCAGCAGCGGCGGGTCCATGATGAGCGCGCGCGCCAGCGCCACGCGCTTGATCATGCCGCCCGAGAGGTCTGACGGGCTCTTGTTCGCGTGCTGCGGGCCCAGGCCCACCATCTGCAGCTTCACCAGCGCCGCGTGGCGGATCAGCTCGTCGGGCAGCAGCTTCAGCTCGCGCAGCGGAAAGGCGATGTTCTCCAGCACGCTGAATGCAGAGAACAAGGCGCCGTGCTGGAACAGCATGCCCACGTTGGCCGCGCCCGAGGCGCTGAGCTCGCCGGGCTCCTGGCCCAGCACCTCGACGTGGCCGCGCGTGGGTTTTTCGAGCCCGAGGATCTGGCGCAGCAGCACCGTCTTGCCGGTGCCCGAGCCGCCGACCAGCGACAGCACCTCGCCGCGGTCGATGTGCAGCTGCAAGTCGCGGTGCACCACCTGCTCGCCATCGGGGCTCTGGAACACCGTCCACAGGCCGCGGATGTCCACCACGGTGGTGTAGGTGTCGGAGCGTACGGGCATGCTCATGGTGTCAGGCCCTGAATCCGATGCCCTTGAAGAGCACTGCGAAGAGCGCGTCCACAAGAATCACCGCGGTGATCGACGTGACGACCGACTGCGTGGTGCCGCGCCCCAGGCTCTCGGTGTTGGGCTTGACCTTCATGCCGAAGTAGCAGCCGATCAGCGCAATCAGAATGCCGAACACCGCCGACTTGGCAAGCGCCAGCCAGAGGTTCGAGATGGGCACCGCGCGCGGCAGCGCCGAAAGAAAGTAGGCGGGCGAAATATTGAGCGCCGCATCGGCCGCCAGCATGCCGCCCGCGAGCGCGGCCATCGAGGTCCAGAGGCTGATCAGCGGCATTGCGATGGCCAGCGCCAGCACGCGCGGCATCACGAGGCGAAAGCCGTGGGCGATGCCCATCACGCGCATTGCGTCGAGTTCTTCCGTTACCCGCATCACGCCGATCTGCGCCGTGATGGCCGAGCCCGAACGCCCGGCGATCAGCACGGCAGCCAGCACCGGCCCCAGCTCGCGGATCAGCGAGAGCCCGAGGATGTTCACCACGAAAGTCTCGGCGCCGTACTGCCGCAGCTGCTGCGAGATCAGGTAGGCCAGCACCACGCCAATCAGCAGCCCCACCAGCGCCGTGATGTGCAGGGCCGTGGCGCCGAACTGATACAGGTGCCCCGAGAAGTCGCGCCACGGCCCGCGGTGCGGCGCGCGGATCAGCCGGCCTACGTCGAGCGCCAGCTGGCCGATCAGGCTCGTGAAGTCGCGCACCACGTACATCACGCGCGGGCCGTTGTGCGAGAACGCGCGGATGCGGTCGCTGAGCGAGGGCGGGGGCTCGTCCGGCGTGGCGACGGTGTACTGCGCCACCTGGTCGAGCACGGCCTTGTGCTGCGGCAACATTTCGAGCGTGGCCGGCCACTGGTGGCGCCAGTGCTCCCACAGCAACTGCGCGCCGATGTGGTCGAGCTGCCCGATGGGGCGCAGGTCCCACGCGCGGTCGTCGGCGGGAGGGGCGGTTTCCAGGCTTTTGGCCAGTGCTTGCCAGGCCGGCTTGGACGACATCGCCAGCGTGGTCCAGCAGCCGCTGGCTACCGTCCACTGGCGGCCTTCCTGCTCCCGCTGCTCGACGCGGGGCCACGCGCTGTCGGCGGCGGAAGCGTCGGCAGTCGATGTGGCAGGGGACATAGGGCGGGTGAGCGGGAAAGTTAACAAAGGCGGGGGTGGAAGCGCGCATCGTAACCGGGTGCATCCAGTGTGAAGGTGCTCCAGACCCCTCGTTTGCGTAGGGCACAACGCCGTTTCTTCAGGTTTTCTTCAGGGCAGATGCGATCACGCTGAAAAGCCCTCGGACAGCGCCTCGCGCAGCCACCCCACAAAGGCCGTCACAGCCTGCGGCACATGCGTGGCGTAAGGACGTATTGCATACAGCCGCTCGCCGAAAGCACCCACCGAGCGCCACTGCGGCAACACCTGCTGCAGCTTGCCCGACTGCAGCGCCGACTGCGCGCTGAAGTCGGGCACCAGCGCAATGCCCAGCCCGCTGAGGGCCGCGTCGCGCAGCGCCTCACTGTTGTTCGCGACCAGCGGCCCCGAGACCGGCACCGTGATGCGCGGTGCCGAGGCCTTTGCCTCGAAGTGCCAGGTCGGCGTTTCCTGCGCGCGCGGGTAGTGCAGGCAGTCGTGCTCCGCCAGCGCCTGCGGCTCGCGCGGCGTGCCGCGGCGGCGCAGGTAGGCACGGCTGGCCACCAGCACCGAGCGGGTTTCGCACAGCGTCCAGGCCACGTGCGTGTCGGGCGGTGCGGCCGTGTGGCGGATGGCCAGGTCGAAGCCCTCCATCGCGAGCGAGCTGAGCCGGTCCGACAGGTCGAGCTCGAGGCGCACTTCGGGCTGCGCGCGCAGGAAGTCGGCCAGCCGCGGCACCAGCTGCTGGCGCGCGAATGCCACCGGCGCCGTCACCCGCACCAGCCCGCGCGGCACCCCCGCGAGATCGCGCACGCCCGCGAAGCTGTGGGCAATCTGCTCGAAGGGGCCGCGCATGTCTTCCACCAGCCGCTGGCCGGCCTCGGTGAGCCGCACGCTGCGCGTGGTGCGCTGCACCAATGGCGCACCGGCCGCGCGTTCGAGCTCGGCGATGCGCTGGCTCATGGCTGCCTTGCTCACGCCCAGGCGCAGCGCCGCGGCCGTGAAGCTGCCCTGCTGCGCCAGCACCGTGAGCCAGTGCAGGTGCGTCCAGAGCGACTCGATATTTTGGGGTTTCATGTTTGCATTGTTCAGCATCATGAACAATAAGTTCAAGCTTCATGGCTAGGCGCGGAACAAGGTGCTGCCTAAACTGACCGCACTCCTCCGCCAGCAAAGCCCTTTTCAAAGCCTTCCCCATGCCCACCTCCATCGACCACTTCATCGCCGGCAAGCCTGCCGTCAACACCTCCGGCCGCACGCAGGACGTGACCAACCCCGCCACCGGCGCCGTCACCGGCAAGGCCGGCCTGGCAGATGCCGCGCAAGTCTCCGTCGCCGTCGCCGCCGCGCAGGCCGCCTTCCCGGCCTGGGCCGACACTCCGCCCATCCGCCGCGCGCGCGTCATGTTCAAGTTCCTGCAGCTGCTCAACGAGCACAAGGACGAACTGGCCCACCTCATCACCGCCGAGCACGGCAAGGTCTTCACCGACGCGCAGGGCGAAGTCAGCCGCGGCATCGACATCGTCGAGTTCGCCTGCGGCATTCCGCAACTGCTCAAGGGCGACTTCACCGACCAGGTGAGCACCGGCATCGACAACTGGACGCTGCGCCAGCCGCTCGGCGTGGTCGCCGGCATCACGCCCTTCAACTTCCCGGTGATGGTGCCGATGTGGATGTTCCCGGTGGCCATTGCCGCGGGCAACACCTTCGTGCTCAAGCCCAGCCCGACCGACCCGAGCGCCTCGCTGCGCATGGCCGAGCTGCTGAAGGAAGCCGGCCTGCCCGACGGCGTGTTCAACGTGGTCCAGGGCGACAAGGCAGCCGTCGACGCGCTGCTCGAACATCCGGACGTCAAGGCCATCAGCTTCGTCGGCTCCACGCCCATCGCCAACTACATCTACGAAACCGGCGCACGCCACGGCAAGCGCGTGCAAGCCCTGGGCGGCGCGAAGAACCACATGGTGGTGCTGCCCGACGCCGACATCGACCAGACGGTCGACGCGCTGATCGGCGCGGGCTACGGCTCGGCCGGCGAGCGCTGCATGGCCATCAGCGTGGCGGTGCTGGTCGGCGACGTGGCCGACAAGATCATTCCCAAGCTCATCGAACGCACGAAGACGCTGAAGGTGCTCAACGGCACCAACCTTGCCGCCGAAATGGGCCCGATCGTCACGCGTGCCGCGCACGAGCGCATCACCGGCTACATCGACCTGGGCGAGAAGGAAGGCGCGAAGCTGCTGGTCGACGGCCGCGGCTTCGACGGCAGCAAGGCCGGCGAAGGTTGTGGCGACGGCTTCTGGATGGGCGGCACGCTGTTCGACAACGTCACGCCCGAGATGCGCATCTACAAGGAAGAAATCTTCGGCCCGGTGCTCAGCTGCGTGCGCGTGGCCAACTTCAAGGACGCGGTTGACCTCGTCAACGCGCACGAGTTCGGCAACGGCGTGAGCTGCTTCACCCGCGACGGCAACGTGGCGCGCGAATTCAGCCGCCGCATCCAGGTCGGCATGGTCGGCATCAACGTGCCGATCCCGGTGCCCATGGCCTGGCACGGCTTCGGCGGCTGGAAGCGCTCGCTGTTCGGCGACATGCACGCCTACGGCGAAGAGGGCGTGCGCTTCTATACCAAGCAGAAGTCCGTGATGCAGCGCTGGCCCGAGAGCATCGGCAAGGGTGCCGAGTTCGTGATGCCGACTGCCAAGTAATCAGATAAAAAAGCAAGCCCCCGGCCGCCGTTGCGCCGGGGCCTCCCCGATCCTTCGGGTTCTGAAACGTTTCTTCCGTAGAGTTCGCCATGACCGCCTAGAAACCCGGACGCATCTCGCGTCCAACATCAGAAGACCAGAGAGGACCGAGGAGACATGGCTGCGAACAACAACACGAGGACTTTCCGAAACCCGGCTTCGGCCGGCGGCGCGCTCTGGCGGCTGCTGGCCCTGGCCACGGCGCTCGTCGCGGCGCCGACGCTGCACGCGGCCAGCGTGCTCAGCGTGAGCCCGCAAGGCGAAGCGCGCGACGTGCGGCAGGTGGCTATCCGCTTCGATGCCGACATGGTGCCGCTGGGCCAGAGTGAAGGGGCCGAGCCCGCGAGCGTGCAGTGCTCGCCGCAGACGCCGGCAGGGCGCGCGCGCTGGATCGGTCCGCGCGCCTGGGCCTTCGAGTTCGAGAAAGATGTGCGTGGTGGGACGCGATGCAATGTCGTGTTCAAGGCTGGGCTGAAGACGCTGGCGGGCGAGGCGGTGACCACGCCGCCGGCCGCGAGCTTCGTGGCCGGCCCCCATGGTTTTTCTACTTCCTTTCCGGCCGAGGGCTCGCAGGTCGCGCCCGATCAGGTCTTCCTGCTGCGCCATTACGACCCCCAGCCCGTGGGTGATCCGCAGACGCTGGCGGCCGGCTTCACCTGCGAGCTGCGCGACGGCGACAAGGTGCAGAGCCAGCCGACAGAGCTGGTCACCGGGGCCGCCCTGACCTCGGCGCTGCGCGCAGCCCAGTCGGGTACCTACGCGTTGGCACTGCGCTGCGCGCAGCCGCTGCCCGAAGGCGTGCAATTGCGCTTGCGCCAGGTGCCCGTGGACGGTGCCGAGCCGAAGCTCTTCAACTACACCACTCGTCCGCGCTTCACCGCGCGTGTCGAGTGCACGGTGCTCGACTACCCCCAGGGACAGAAGGCCTGCGACCCGCGCCGGCCGGTCGAACTGACTTTCTCCGCCGGCATCGGCCTCATGAGGTCCGGCGGCATCCGCCTGACCGACGCGTCGGGCGCCGACCTGTCTTTCGATGCCGTCGACACGTGGCGCCGTGACGAGGTTCGGCAGTTGCGTGTGATGCCGCCGAAGGGCAGTTTTGGCGAGGGCACTCGCTTCACCGTGCGCCTGCCCGAGGACTTCCGCGACGTGCTCGGCCGGCCGCTGGTCAACGCGTCGGAGTTTCCCAAGACAGTCGAATTCGCTCGCCTGCCGCCATATCTGGGTGTGGCCAACTCTCTCGCCGTCATGCCGTGGCAAGCCGGCAAGTCCGACGCAGTGGCGGCCTTTGCCGTGCGCCGCGTCGAGAAGTCGGTGCCGCTGCGGCAATGGCGGCTCGGCGGCGAGATGGGCGTGGGCATCGAGGCCTACGCCATCGAACTGCTGCAGAACCAGCAGGCCGGCCAGTGGCCCACCGAACAGCTGAACGCCAAGGCAGGGGTACCGCGTACATCGACGTTGGCCACGCAGGGCGAAGGCATGGAATTCGTCGGCGTGCCGCTCGCCGCGCCCGGCTTGCACGTGGTGCGTGCTGACAGCGCCGCCTTCACGCAATACATCGACACGCGCCCGCTTGGTCCGAGCGAAACCCGGGATGCCTCGCCGCGCCAGCGCTATGCGGTGGTGCAAGCCACCAACCTCAACCCCGGCGCGAGCTTCGGCAATGCGGGCGCTTCGGTGATCTGGGTCACCGCGTTCGACAGCGCCAAGCCGGTGGCGGGCGCCGATGTGGCTGTGTACTCATGCAACCGCGAACTGCTCTGGCGCGGCAAGACCGATGCGCAGGGCCTGGCCCGGCCGGACGAAGCCTTGCGCGGCAAGCTGGCGTGCAGCAACAACACCCGTGCCGTGACGCCACGCTACGGTGGCGGCGGCAACAACAGCCCTTGGGTGGTGGTGCGCGCCGGCGACGACATGGCATTGATGCAGGTCTCGGCCGGGTGGAACGGCTTCTCCGCAGGCCGCGATGCGCAGAACATCCGCGCCCACACCGTGCTCGACCGCACGCTGTTCAAGGCGGGCGAGACCGTCAGCATGCAGCACGTCGTGCGGCTGCTCGAAAGCCGTGGCTTCGCGCTGCCGCCGGCGGGCACGCTGGATGTCGAGATTCGCTACAGCTGGAGCGACAAGGTGAACACGTCCAGTGTGCCGCTCGGCGCCGACGGCAGCGCCACCAGCCAGTGGACGATCCCGGTCGACGCCAAGCTCGGCAACTACACCGTGTTGGTGTTGCAGGGCGGCCGGCAGCTGGCCAGTGCGCAGTTCCAGGTCGAGGAGTTCCGCACGCCGGTGTTCGACAGCGAACTGCGCACCAAGGCGCTGTGGGAGCGCGACGCTCAGCTCGCGGTGGTCGATGCGCGGCTGAGCTACTTCGCCGGCGGCGCCGCGGCCGGGCTGCCGGTGACCGTGCAGCAGGGCTGGGCGCGCCAGGTGCAAGGCCCGCAGCCCGGCTACGCGTTCTACGACGAAACGCTCGATGCCGCGCCTGCCATGCCGTCGTCCATTCCACCGCAAGCCACGAAGCTCGATGCCGCCGGCAGGACGCAGCTGCGGCTCAAGGCGCCATCGCTGGAACGACCGATGCTGCTGCAGACCGAGCTGAAGTTCCAGGACCCCAACGGCGAAACCCAGACCGTCGGCGCCAGCACCATGCTGTGGCCCGACCGCATGAAGCTCGGCCTGCGCGTGCGGGCGAAAGACCGGGATCGGCCGCAGGCCATCGAAGGCATTGCCCTCGACGACCAGAACCGGCCGGTGGCCGACGAGCCCGTGAGCGTGCGCGTCAAGCCGGTGCAGCGGAACTGGAACAGCGGGCAGACGCGAGTCACCGACCTCGGCCCCGAGGTGGATGTGTGCAGCACCCGCACCGACGCGCAAGGGCGGTGGGCCTGCGATTGGCAGCTACCCGCCGCGGTGTCGGGCCAGCAGGTGCCCGAGCAATGGCTGTTCAGCGCGAGCGCCAGCAGCCTGAAGCACAGCCGCGCCGTCGTGCGCACCGACATGCTGCAGTACCGCTGGACACTGGGCTGGCAGGAGGCGCTGGCCCGCTCGGCGCTGCAGCTGGAGAACGGACCGTCCTTCGGCCCTGGCGAGACCGCCATCGTGGTCGCGCGTCCCGAGCGTCTGCCGGCGAACCTGCTGCTCACCGTGGAACGCGAAGGTGTGATGGCCGCAAGCGTGCATGTGATCACCGCGATGGCGCAGCGCATCGAACTGCCGCTGACCGCGCAACATGCGCCCAACGTGCATCTGGCGGCGCGCTATGTGTATCCGCTGCAGGACGCAGGCAAGGACGCACCGCTGGCGAGCGTGCAGCGAGCCGAGGTGCCGGTGCGTCCCGACGCGTGGACGCTTTCCGTCGGTTTGCGTCCCGAGGCTGCGACGGCGCGGCCGCGCACGCAGCTACCGATGGAAGTCGCGGTGCGCGATGTCGCCGGCCAGCCCGTGGGTGGCGCGCGCGTGACACTGGTCGCGGTGGACCAGGCCCTGCTGGCGCTCAAGCCCAATGGCACCTGGGCGCTGGCCCGGGCGATGTTCGCGGCGCGTGGCAACTCGGTCACCAGCACGGCGCTCGATGCCCGCCTGTTGCGCCGGGTCGAGCTCGGTCTGCAGCCGCAGCACCGGCCGGACGACGAGGCCGCGCGCGGCTTGTTCGGCGTCGTACCGGGCGCTCCGGCCCCGGTCGCGGCCGCCGCGATGCGCGCCTCGAAGCCGGACGCGCCGGACGAGCCGCCCCCGCGCACTGACCTCTCCTCCCTCATCCTCTGGCGCACCGACCTGCGCACCGACGCCCAAGGCATCGCCCGCGCTACCGTCCCGCTCAACGACGCGCTCACCCAGTTCCGCATCGTCGCCATCGCCAGCGCGGGCGAGGCGCAGTTCGGCCAGGGCGAAACCACCATCACCAGCACGCAGCCACTGCAGATCTTCAGTGGCCTGCCCGAGCTGCTGCGCGCGGACGACGCCATCGTGCAGAAGCTCAGCCTGCGCAACACGGGTGAGTCGCCGCTCGCCGTGGTGCTCAAGGCCGAGGCCGTCGTCGAGCCCAATGGCGAATTGTCCGGCGCACGCGATGTAGTGCCCGCCGATGCATTGGCCGCGCGCGGCCTGAAGATCGAGCGCCGCGTGCAGCTCGCGGTCGGCCAGACGCAGGAAGTGTTGTGGCCTGTCGCCGTGCCCGGTGGCGCCGGCACGCTGCGCTGGCGCATCAGTGCGCAGGGTGGTGAAGAACGCGACGCGCTGGAAGTCACGCAGCGCGTGGTGCCAGCACTGACCGCCACGGTGCGCCAGTCGACGCTGCTGTCGGTCGCCGACGCGGGCGCCGTGCCCGTTGTGCAGCCGCGCGATGCGGTGCCGCTCACAGGCGGCGTGCGCGTCGCGCTGCAGTCCAGCCTCGTCGATGCGGCACTCGCCGAATCGACGCGCTGGATGGCGCAGTACCCGTACAGTTGCCTCGAGCAGCAGAGCTCGCGCTACGTGTCGCTTGACGACCGCGCGAGCTGGGACAAGCTGATGACCCAGTTGCCCAAGTACATCGACGGCAAGGGGCTGGCGCGCTACTTCCCCGAGTCCTCGCTGTCCGGCAGCGAGATGCTCACCGTGCAGCTGCTCGACCTCGCCCACGCCAAGAGCTGGCCGGTGCCCGAGGCCCCACGCCGCCAGATGCTCGACGCGCTCGATGCCCTGCTGCAGGGCCGCCTGGCCGCGCAAGACTGGGCGCCGCGCAATTACCTGGAGCCGCAGCAGCTCGCCGCGCAGGCAACGCTGGTGGAGCACGGCCGCGCGAAGATCGTGGTCAAGCCCAAGGCGCTCGATGCGCTCTCGGCCCAGTCGCTGGTCGACTGGTCGCGCGCGCTCATGGCGATGCCCGCCGATGCCGAGCGCGACGCTGCACTGAAGGAAGCCGGCGCGCAGCTGCGCAGCCGCTTCGACGTGCAAGGCACGCGCCTGCGCTGGCGCGACGAATCGGCTCAGCACTGGTGGTGGTTCATGTGGAGCGGCGACAGCACCGCCGCGCGCATGGCCCTGCTCGCGCAGCAATGGGCCGAGACCGATGCAAGCTGGAAGGCCGATGCGCCGCTCATCACGCAGGGGCTGGTCGGCCGCCAGAGCGCAGGCCGTTGGAGCACCACCACCGGCAATGCCTGGAGCACGGTCGCGCTGCGCCGCTTCCAGCAGCAGTTCGAGGCGGGCCCGGTCGATGGCGTGACGCGCGCCACGCTGGGCCGCACCACGCGCGACGCCACATGGGCCGATGCCAAGGCCCCGAGCATGCTGCTGCCCTGGCCCGCGCAAGGCGCCCGAGGCACGCTGCAGTTGCGCCACGAAGGCAGCGGCAAGCCGTGGGCCACCATCAGCACGCTGGCAGCAGTGCGCAACACGCAGCCCGTCACCAACGGCCTCGTGGTGCGCCGCAGCGTCACGCCAGTCGAGCAGAAGCGCAAGGGCCAGTGGTCGGTGGGCGACGTCTACCGCGTGCGGCTGGATCTCGAGTCGACCGCCGAGCAGACCTGGGTGGTGGTGCGCGACGCCGTGCCCTCGGGCGCGAGCCAGCTCGGCCGCGGCCTGGGCCGCGAGAGCAACCTCGCGCAGCGCGGCGAAACCAGCGAGGGCTGGGCCTGGCCCAGCTACATCGAACGCGCCACCGACAGCTACCGCGCGTACTTCCGCTATGTGCCGCGCGGCAACTGGCGCGTGGAATACACCGTGCGGCTGAACAACGCGGGCGACTTCAAGCTGCCCCCGGTGCGCGTGGAAGCCATGTACGCGCCTGAAGTTTTCGGCGAGGGCACCGCCCAGACCATGACCGTGAAACCCTGAGAAAAAAGATGAGAGACAACGACAACACCTTCGACTACATCATCATCGGCGCGGGCACCGCCGGCTCGCTCATGGCGAACCGGCTCAGTGCCGACAAGAGCAAGCGCGTGCTGCTCATCGAGGCAGGCCGCAAGGACGACTACCACTGGATCCACATCCCGGTTGGCTACCTCTACTGCATCGGCAATCCGCGCACCGACTGGCTCTACAGCACCGAGCCCGACGCTGGCCTCAACGGCCGCGTGCTGCGCTATCCGCGCGGCAAGACGCTCGGGGGCTCGTCGAGCATCAACGGCATGATCTACATGCGCGGCCAGTCGCGCGATTACGAGCACTGGGCCGATCTCACCGGCGACGACGACTGGCGCTGGCAGAGCGTGCTGCCGGCCTTCAAGAAGCACGAAGACTTCTACCTGGGCGCCGACGAGATGCACGGCGCCGGCGGCGAGTGGCGCATCGAGAAGCAGCGCCTGCGCTGGGACATCCTCGACGCCTTTGCCGAAGCCGCCTCACAGGCCGGCGTGCCGCACACCGCCGACTTCAACCGCGGCAACAACGAGGGCGTGGGCTACTTTCAGGTCAACCAGAAGAACGGCTGGCGCTGGAACACCGCCAAGGCCTTCCTGCGGCCGACCTGCTATGGCAGGCCCAACTTCGAGCTCTGGACCGGCGCGCAGGTGTCGCGCCTGCTGTTCGAGACGCTGCCCGACGGTACGCGCCGCTGCACCGGCGCCGAGGTTTGGAACGGCAGCGAGATGACCACCGCGCACGCTTCGCGCGAGGTGATCCTGAGCGCGGGTGCCATCGGCTCGCCGCAGATCCTGCAGCTCTCGGGCATCGGCCCGGCCGACCTGCTGCGCCAGCACGGCATCGATGTGGTGCTCGACGCGCCAGGCGTCGGCGCCAACCTGCAAGACCATCTGCAGATTCGCGCGGTCTACAAGATCGAAGGCGCGCCCACGCTCAACGTGATGGCTTCGTCGATGGTCGGCAAGGCGAAGATCGGCCTCGAATATCTGCTCAAGCGCAGCGGCCCGATGAGCATGGCACCGTCGCAGCTCGGTGCCTTCACGCGCAGCTCGCCCGATCGCGAATGGCCCAACCTGCAGTACCACGTGCAGCCGCTGTCGCTCGACGCCTTCGGCGATCCGCTGCACAGCTTTCCGGCTTTCACCGCGAGCGTGTGCAATCTCAATCCGACCAGCCGGGGCTCGGTGCGCATCAAGAGCAAGCGTTTCGAAGACGCGCCGGCCATCGCGCCCAACTACCTGAGCACCGAAGAAGACCGGAAGGTGGCGGCCGATTCGCTGCGCGTCACGCGCCGCATCGCCGAGCAGCCCGCGCTTGCCAAGTACAAGCCGCAGGAGTGGAAGCCCGGCGTGCAGTACCAGACCGACGAAGACCTCGCGCGCCTGGCGGGCGACATCGCCACGACCATCTTCCATCCGGTCGGCACCACGAAGATGGGCGCCGAGAGCGACCCGATGGCCGTGCTCGATTCGCAGCTGCGGGTGCGCGGGATTCAGGGCCTGCGCGTGGTGGATGCGGGCGCGATGCCGACCATCACCAGCGGCAACACCAACAGCCCTACGCTGATGATGGCGGAGAAGGCCGCCGGCTGGATTCTCGGCGGAGCCGGGGGCTAGCCTCGGCGGCCTGGCCCTTGCCCGCGAGGCGCGCCTTCGCGCCTTCGAGCATCAGGTCGACGCCGATCTCGAACAGCGCGTCGGGCCCGGCCCGGCGGTAGTGGGCGAACGCCTCGGCCAGCAGCGGACGCGAGGCCGCGGCGGCATCGAGCACCTGCTGCTGCGCTGCCGCGTCAGGCGGCGTCGCCTGCTGCTCGAGCACGCAGCCTACGGTGTAGCGGCCCAGCGCGATCAACAGCGTCATCGCCTGCGTCGCCGGCACGCCCAGGTTGACCACGGCCGCGAGTTGAGCCTCGACCATGTCGAGGTCGCCCGGATCGGGCTCGGAGCCGGCATGCAGCCGCGCGCCGTCTCGCCGCGCCAGCAGCGCGCGGCGGAAGCTGTGCGCGTTCTCGCGCAGGAACCCGTCCCAGGTCTCGCCAGGCAGCGGCAGCTTGCGCCCGTGGGCGCGGTGCAGGATCTCGCTGTTCATCGCGTCGAGCAGCGCCCGCTTGTTCTTGAAATGCCAGTACAGCGCGGGCTGCTGCACGCCGAGCCGCTCGGCCAGCAGCCGGGTGCTGAGCTTGTCCATGCCGACCTCGTCGAGCAGCGCGAGCGCTGCCTCGAGGATCACTTCGCGGTCCAGTTTCATGTCGATGTCGATGCCAGTTCGGGTGGGTACTTCACAGCCTGGAATTTATCGCTGATAATCCCTTATCAATGATAAATTCCAACAGTTCTTTACCTTCTTTCGCGACGAACGGCCGCCACGCGCAGTTCGTGATCCTCGCGATCGTCACGCTCGACGCTATCGGCATCAGCCTGGTCATGCCGATCGTGCCGAGCCTGCTGCGCGAGGTCGGCCACACCGGCGACCTCGGCTGGCACTTCGGCGCCTTTCTCTCGCTCTATGCGCTGATGCAGTTCCTCTGCGCGCCCGTGCTCGGCGCGTTGAGCGACCGCTTCGGCCGCCGGCCGGTGCTGCTGGCTTCGGTGCTGGGCGCGGCTGTCGACGCGCTCTTCATGGCCTTCGCGCCTTCGCTGTGGATGCTGTTCGTGGGCCGCGCGATCGCAGGAATGACGGGCGCGAGCATGGCGGTGGCCTCGGCGGCCATTGCCGACCTCACGCCCGAGCACCAGCGCGCGCGCTGGTTCGGCCGCATGGGCGCCTGCTTCGGCCTGGGCTTCATCGCCGGGCCGGCGATCGGCGGCGTGCTCGGCGACCACGGCGTGCGGCTGCCGTTCATCGCGGCCGCACTGCTCAATGGCGTGACCTTTCTCGTGGGGCTGCTGGTGTTGCGCGAGTCGCGCCCGCCGGCACTCGCGTCGCAGCCCTTCGACCGCGGCGTGCTGCATCCGCTCGCGCCGCTGCGCTGGGCCGCGAGCTTTCCCGCGCTGCTGCCCTTGCTCGGCGTGTTCCTGCTGCTCGTGCTCGTGGGCGAAGTCGCCGGCACGACCTGGGTGCTCTACGGCCAGGACCGCTACGCCTGGAACGGCACCATGGTCGGCCTCTCGCTGGCGGTCTTCGGCCTGCTTCATGCGCTGGTGCAGGGCTTCGTGGCGGGACCGCTGGTCGAGCGCTGGGGCGAACGCGCAGCCATCGCCGTCGGCACCATCGCCGACGGCACGGGCTATGCGCTGATCGCCTTCGCCACGCAGGGCTGGATGGTGATCGCACTGCTGCCGCTGCTGTGCATGGGCGGCGTCTGCGCACCCGCGCTGCAGGCGACGCTCTCGGCGCGCGTGGGCGAGGCGCAGCAGGGGCGCCTGCAGGGCGTGCTCGCGAGCATCACCAGCCTAGCCGCGGTGTTCGGCCCGCTGCTGATCAGCCCGCTCTACTTCGCGTTCCGCACGCGCTTTCCCGGCATCGTGTGGCTGGCGGGGGCGTCGCTCTACCTGCTGTGCCTGCCGGTGCTGCTGCGCAGGACAGCCCGGCAATAGCTCCCGTCCAACACCAGAAACACCGAGGAACCGGCTTTGCCGGGCCTCAGGTGTTGCCCCCGGTAGGGGGTTGGCGCAGCGACACGAAGTGCGCGCAGCCTGGGGGCGAGCCCTATTTTTCGATCGTCTTGTTCCAGCGGGCGTTCCACGCCGGGCGATTGGCGTTGATGCTTTCCCAGTCGATGGTGACCGCAGTCTTCATCCACTTGTTGATGTCCGCCACCTGCGCCGCACCTTCGCCCACGGCCGGGGCCTTGGGGTTGGTCGGGATCTGCGCGCCGTACTGCAGCACATTGGCCTGCGCCAACGGGCTCAGCAGGAACTCGGCGAGCTTCTGCGACAGCTCGGGCTCGCTGTTGTTGGCGATCACGCACTGGCCGACCATGAGCACCACCGCGCCTTCCTTGGGCGGTGCGTACTCGACCGGAATGCCCTTGGTCTTGAGTGCGGCCACGGCCGTGGGCGTTAGCGGGAAGATCGCCGCCTCGCCGGTCTGAACCATCTCCGAAAGCTTGGCCGAACTCGGGATGTACTCCAGCACGTTCGGCCCGATCGTGGTGGGCCACGCCTTGAAGCCCGGCTCCACGTTCTTGTCGTTGCCGCCCTGGATGCGGTTGAACATCAGGAAGCCGTGCAGCCCGAAGGACGAGGACGACATCGACTGGAACACCACCTTGCCCTTGTACTTGGGGTCGGCCAGGTCCATCCACGAGGTGGGCGGGGCCCAGCCCTTTTCCTTGAACATCTTGGCGTTGTAGGCAAGGCCCGTCATGCCCAGGCTCACGCCGCTGGCCATGTCGTCCTTGAAGCGTGCGGCCGGGTAGATCTCGCTGAGCGACTGGCTGGGCTTCTGCTTCTGGCACAGGCCCATGCCGATGGCGCGCACCATCACGCCGTCGTCCAGGAACATCACGTGCATCTGCGGCCTGTCCTTGTTGGCCTGCGCCTTCGCGAGGATGTCGGACGAAGTGCCGGGCACCACCACCACCTTGGCACCGTAGGCCTTCTCGAAGGCGGGGAAGACGTACTGCGTGTACGCCTTCTCCATGGTGCCGCCGTTCATGCCGATGTAGATGGTCTTGGTCTGCGCGCTGGCGCTGCCGGCGGCTGCGAGCAGTGCTGCTGCCAGAGGAAGGAGGAGGAAGAAGGGGGACCTGGCGGTGCGGGACATGGTGATGCTCTCCAATCAAGTTCAGGTGGGGAAAACGGTGGCAGGTGAAGAAACGGGTTGTTCGTCGAAGCGCTCGATGGCGAAGGCGTCGATGGGCGTGTCGGTGCGCCCGTCGCGCGCCAGCTCGGCCAGCACCTCGCCGGCGGCCGGGCCGATCTGGAAGCCCGCGCCCGAGAAGCCGAAGCCGTGGAACAGGCCGGGCGTGGTGCGGCTGGGCCCGAGCACCGGTTCGCGGTCGGGCAGGTAGCCCTCGGTGCCGCCCCAAGTGCGGATGATGTGCGCATGGCGCAGCACGGGCAACAGTTCCACGGCCTGCATCGCGAGCGTGGCGATGGCGTCGCGCTCGGCGCGCGCGCGTTCGGCATCGAGCGTGATGCCCGTGCCGCCGCCGAGCACGAGATTGCCACGCGCCACCTGCCGGCAGTAGATGCCGCCGCCTTCCACGCCAAGGCTCCATTGCATGAAATGAGGTACCGGCTCGGTCACGGCCATCACGGGGCTGCGCGCGCGCAGCGGCGGCGTCTCGTCGAACTGGCTGGCGATGGCGCCGGCCCAGGCGCCCGCGCAGTTGAGCAGCACGGGGGCCTGCACTTCGAGCGCATTGCCGCTGCGCACCATGAACATGGCGCCGTCATGTGCGACTTCGTCGACCTTGTGGCGCTCGAAGATCTGCGCGCCCGCGCGCTGCGCCGCGAGTGCGAAGGCCGGCGACACCAGGCGCGGATTGGCCTGCCCGTCTTCTGCGCACAGCGAGCCGCCCACGGCGCGCGTGCCGAGCCAGGGGCATTGCTCGCGCAGGCGCGCACCGGAGATCAGCTCCAGGCCCAGGTCGAAGTCGCTGCTCAGCGCGCGGTAGCGTTCGAGCGAAGCCATGTCCGATTCGCTGCGCGCGATCTTGAAATGGCCCGAGCGGATGTATTCGCCGTCGGTGCCCAGCAGTTCGGGCAGCTGGCCCCAGATGCGGTGCGCGCGCTGCGTCAGCGGCAGCTGGCTCAACGACCGACCCTGCCGGCGTACGCCGCCGAAGTTCACGCCGCTGGAGCGCGAGCCGCAGAGGTCGCGCTCCAGCAGCACCACGCCAAGGCCCATGCGGCGCAAGGCCAATGCGGCCGAAGAGCCGACGATGCCGCCGCCAACGATGGCGACGTCGGTCTGCAGCTTCTTGATCGTGCTCATGCGCCGGCTCCCTCGGCGGGCACGAGCATGATCGGAATCGGCTTGATCGGCGCCTGCCCGCGCAGCCTGCCGACCTGCTGCAGCGGCTGGCCCGTGGCGTGCGCGAGGATCTCCGCCGCCGCCACGCCGCACATGCGGCCCTGGCAGCGGCCCATGCCGACGCGCGACAGCGCCTTCAGGCGGTTCATCTCGTCGGCGCCGGCGGTGGCGACGGTCTGGCGCAGCGTGCCGGCCGTGATGTTCTCGCAGCGGCAGATCACGAGGTCGTCGCTCGCGTGCGCGGCCCAGTCCTGCGGCACGGGGAAGGCGCGTTCGAGGCCCTGGCGGAATTTGGTGAGCTTGTCGAGCTTGCGTTCGAGTTCGGCGGCGCGTGTTGTGTCGACGGTCACGCCGTTGTCCGCCAGCAGCGCCAGTGCAGCGCGTTCGCCGGCCCACTCGGCCGCGTCAGCGCCCATGATGCCGGCGCCATCGCCCGCGAGGTACACACCTTCGACGCTGGAGCGCCCCGCCGCATCGCGCACCGGCAGGTGCGCGCGGTGCATCGGCGCGTAGTCGAATCGGCAGCCGAGCAGGTCGGCGAGCTGCGTTTCGGAGCGCAGCGCGTAGCCGAAGCCGACGGCGTCGCAGACCAGCGTGCGTTCTTCATTGCCGTCTTGCCATGCCACGCCGGTGACGCGGCCCTGCGCTTCGTCGCCGAGCACGCGCAGCGGCCGCACGCCGCTGTGCAGCGCCACGCCGTGCGCGCGCAGCCAGCCCACGTAGTACACGCCCTTCGCGAACACCGCAGGCTGCGTCAGCATCGCGGGCGAGGCGGCGATCTGGTCGGCCAGGCGCGCGGTGTCGAGCACCGCGGCCACCTCTACGCCAGCCTTCGCGTACTGATACGCCACCAGATACAGCAGCGGCCCGGTGCCCATGAACACCACGCGCTGCCCGATGGCGCAGCCCTGGAACTTGAGCGCGACCTGCGCGCCGCCGAGCGTGTAGACGCCGGGCAGCGTCCAGCCCGGCACCGGCAGCACGCGGTCGGTGGCGCCGGTCGCCACGATGAGATGGCTGTACGGCACGCGGCGGGTGCTGCACGTCGGGTTGTGCATCACGTCGAGCCGATGGTCCTGTGCGTTCCACACGAGGCTGTCGGGGTGGTGGTCGATGCGGCCCTGCAGTGCGTCGAAGGCCGCGTGCACGGCGTCGGCGCGCTTCGACTCGAAGCCGTAGAGTGTTCGCGCAGTGCGCTGTGCCAACACGGTGGGCGGGCGGCGGTAGATCTGCCCGCCGGCGCGCGAGGCTTCGTCGATCAGCACGGGCCGCAGGTCATGCGCCACCAGCGTCTGCGCCGCGCGCACGCCGGCCGGGCCAGCGCCGACGATCACGGGGCGGATTTCGCTTGCCGTCGTCATGCGCCGTTCCTTCCCGTGACCAGCGCCATGCCGGGCGCGATGAAGGTCGAGCAGGCGCGCAGCCGTTCGCCTTCGCCGGTGGAGATCCAGCAGTCCTGGCAGGCGCCCATCATGCAGAAGCCCGCGCGCGGCAGGTTGCTGAATTCGTTGCGGCGCAGCTGGGCGCATTGCGTGAGCACGGCCGTAAGCACGGTGTCGCCAGCGAGTGCGCCCGCAGGCGCGCCGTCGAGGGTGAAGGGCACTGCCTCGCGACCGGTGGTCTCGGCAACGCGGTGCAGCAGGGCGTTTGAAGTCGTCGTTGTCGTCATTGCTTATCTGCGTCCCACCAGCACGCGGTCGAGTCCGTAGACACGGTCGAGCAGCACCATCGCAAAGGCCGTGATCGCCACCATCAGCGCCGACACAGCCGCCATCAGCGGATCGATCGACTCGGTCGCGTACATGTACATGCGCACCGGCAGCGTCACCGTGCTCGGCGCGGTGACGAAGATCGACATCGTCACTTCGTCGAAGCTGTTGATGAACGACAGCATCCAGCCGCCCGTCACGCCCGGCAGGATCATCGGCAGCGTGATGCGGCGGAACACCGTGGCCTGGCTCGCGCCCAGCGACAGCGCGGCCTGCTCGGCGCTGCGGTCGAAGCCCACCAGCGCCGCCACCACCAGCCGCAGCGTGTAGGGCGTGACGATGAGTGCATGCGCCATCACCAGCCAGCCGAAGCTGCCCGTGCCGCCGACCAGCGCGAACAGCCTCAGCAGCGCCACGCCCAGCACCAGGTGCGGCACGATCAGCGGCGATAGGAACAGGCCGTTGAGAAAGTTGCGCCCCGGAAATTCATAGCGCGTGATCGCCATGCCGGCCGGCACCGCGAGCAGCGTGGCGATGGTGGCCGAGCTCAGCGCGAGCCACAGGCTGTTCCAGAACGACTGCATGAAGTCGGGGTGCGCGAACACCGCCTTGAACCAGCGCAGCGAGAAATGCGTGGTCGGAATGGTCAGCGTGTTCTCGGGCGTGAACGCCACGATGCACACCACCACCAGCGGTGCCAGCATGAAGACGATGACGAGCGCGTTGAACGCGAGGGCGATGGGGCCGTTCTTGTTCATGGCTCAGCCCAATGCCTTCTTGTAGCGGCCTTCGACGAGGCGGTTGTAGCTGAGCATCACGACGAGATTGGCCACCAGCAGAACCAGCGCCACGGCTGCGCCGAGCGGCCAGTTCAGCTCGCTCAGGTATTCGTCATAGACGATGGTCGCGACCATCTTCAGCCGACGCCCGCCCAGCAGCCCCGGAATCGCGAACGAACTCGCAGCCAGGCCGAACACGATCAGGCTGCCCGAGAGAATGCCCGGCATCACCTGCGGCAGCACGATGCGCCGCAACGTGGTGAAGGGCGTGGCGTTGAGCGAGAGGGCCGCGTTCTCGACGCCGGGGTCGAGCTTCTGCAGCGAAGTCCACACCGGGATCACCATGAACGGCAGCATCACGTGCACCAGCGCAATGACCACGGCCGTGCTGGTGTAGAGGATCTTCACCGGCCCGATGCCGAGCAGGCTCAGCAGACCGTTCACCGCGCCTTCGGGCCCGAGCAGCATGCTCCAGCCGAAGGCGCGCACCACCACCGACACCAGCAGCGGCGCGAGAACCACCAGCAGCAGCACCGAGCGCCACGGGTTGCGCATGCGGCTCAGCACATAGGCCTCGGGTGCGCCGACCAGCACGCAGATCAGCGTGACCAGCGCCGAGACCCAGAAGGTGCGCCAGAAGATGCCGAGGTAGTACGAGTCGGAGAACACCAGCGCGTAGTGCGCGAGCGTGAACTCGCCGGACTTCGGGCCGGTGGCCGGGTCGTACACGTTGAACGACAGCACCGCCGTGAGCGCGAGCGGCACCAGCAGCAGCGCGGTGAACAGCAGCAGCGCGGGGCCGGAGAGCCACCACGGGGTGGCCTTGCTCTTCAATGCGCTGCTCATGCTGCAACGGCCTTTTCTTCCGCAGGCAGCAGCCGCATGCAGTGCGCCGGCCAGTCGAGGCCTGTGCGGCTGCCTTCTTCGAGCGCTTCGCGCCCGTCGTTGGGGCTCAGCACAGTGAGGTCTCCCACGGAAGTGGCCACGCGGTAGAGCCACTGGCTGCCGAGGAAGAAGCGCTCCTGCACCTCGCCGTCGAGGCGGCCCCGACCAGGCGGCACGAGCTGCAGTTTCTCGGGCCGCACGCTCAGCAGCGCGGCGGCGTCGACGCTGAAGCCCGTGTCGTCCACGTCGAGCGAGAGCGCGCCGACCTCGACGCAGGTGCGCGTGGCGCCACTGTTCGAAACGCGGCAGTCCAGCAGGTTGGCCTTGCCCACGAAGGTCGAGATGAAGCGCGTGCTCGGGTGTTCGTACACGCGCTGCGGGTGGTCGATCTGCGTGGCGCAGCCGCCTTCCATGACCACCACGCGGTCGCTGATCGACATGGCCTCGCTCTGGTCGTGCGTGACCATCACCGTGGTGGTGCCGACCTTGCGCTGGATCTGGCGCAGCTCGAACTGCATTTCCTCGCGCAGCTTGGCGTCGAGGTTGGACAGCGGCTCGTCGAGCAGCAGCACCGGCGGCTCGATCACCAGCGCGCGCGCCAGCGCCACGCGCTGCCGCTGGCCGCCCGAAAGCTCGCGCGGATAGCGCCCGGCATGCGCTTCGAGGTGCACCAGCGCCAGCGCCTGCTTCACGCGCTCGATGCGCTCGGCCTTGGGCATCTTGCGCATCTCGAGGCCGAAGCTCACGTTGTCGGCCACCGTCATGTGGGGGAACAGGGCGTAGGTCTGGAACACGATGCCCAGCCCGCGCGTGTTGGCCTTGGCATGCGTGATGTCCTTGCCCGCGAGCTCGATGCGGCCGCTGCTCACGGCCTCGAAGCCCGCAATCATCTGCAGCGTGGTGGTCTTGCCGCAGCCCGAGGGGCCGAGCAGCGAGACGAACTCGCCCTTTTCCACAGTGAGGCTCATGGCCGACACCGCGCGGGTGGCGCCATAGAACTTGGTCACGTCGGTAAGCCGGAGGAATGACATGGAACGGGCCTTTCTTCGGGGGCGAAAAGATGGCTTCAGGCACCTTGTTTCACCTTGGTGCGGGCCATGGACAGCTTGCTGCTCTTAATTCACTCTATTGCAACGATTGCGCCAGATCGCCTCGGGTATTCCATTAATCAGAATCTTTCTTCAATTTATTCCGATCAATGGAATATGATGGCTGCGATTGATACATCGGATTCCACAGGAGCAAGGTATGGAGACCTCTTCGGCGTCGCCGGCGGCCAGCGGCGGCGTGCCGCGCGTCTTTTCGGTGATCCGCGCGCTCGGCGCGGTGCAGGCCGAAGGCGGCCGCGTGACCCAGATCGCACGATCCGTGGGCCTCACCCAGGCCACCACGCACCGTTTGCTGCAATCGCTCATGGCCGAAGGCATGGTCGAGCAGGACGAGCGCAGCAAGCTCTACCGGCTGAGCATCGATTTCTTCGCGCTCGCCGCGAGCGCTGGCAACCCGGGCGACCTGCGTTCTATCTGCCGGCCGGTGCTGCTGCGCCTGTGCGCGAGCCTGGGCGACAGCATCTTTCTATTGGCGCGCAGCGGCTTCGACGCGGTGTGCCTCGACCGTAGCGAAGGGCCGTTCCCCATTCGCTCGTTCACCGGCGACATCGGCGGGCGCATCGCGCTGGGTGTAGGGCAGGGCGCGCTGGCGATCCTGGCCTTCCTGCCCGAGGCCGAGCGCGAAGAGGTGATCCGCTTCAACCTGTCGCGCGTGCGCGAGTACGGCGTGTACGACGAGGTGTACCTGCGCACCGAGATCGAGCGCGTGCGGCAGCAGGGCTACGCGGGGCGCAACACCGGCCTGCTCGAAGGCATGGCCGGCGTGGCCGTGCCGATCCTCGACCGCGAGGGGCGCGCGGTGGCGGCACTGAGCGTGGGCACGATTGCCGACCGGCTCAATGCGGACCGCATGCCGACGGTGGTCGAACTGCTCAAGCGCGAGGCGGCGGCCATCGGGCCGAAGATCAATCCGTTCGATGCGACGTTGAGGAGGCCGGCGCAGAGCTTGGCGGGGTCACCGGCGAGCCAGAAGATTTCGTTGCCCGAGGCGCCTGGGCCAGGCTGAGCAAGGAACCTCCTATGAACAACCCCTCGATCCTCTACCCCGTATTCGCCCTCGCCGGCCTCACCGGCCTGGTGCTGCTGCTCATCCCCATCGTGCGCATCCGCGCGGTGCGGCGCCGCGAGGTCCGGGGCATCGATTTCAAGCTGGGCGAATCGGCGGCGGTGCCCGACGCCGTGCGCATCCCGAACCGCAACTACATGAACCTGCTGGAGCTGCCGGTGCTGTTCTATGTGGTGTGCCTGCTGTTTTACGTGGCGGTGCTTCCCACGCCCGGGGCCATCTGGCTGGCCTGGGTGTACGTCGGCCTGCGCGCGCTGCACAGCGTGGTGCACCTGACCTACAACCACGTGATCCACCGGCTGGTGCTGTTCGCCGCGAGCAACAGCGTGCTGGTGGTGTTGTGGGTTCTCGCGGCCACCCGGTTGGTGCGCTAGCCGCACATGAACCGTGCGAGTTCATTCCTGAAACGCATCAGGTCCTTCCATATTTTCACTAGGCAAGCGCGCGGGATTCGCAGATATTGACCGGGTCCTCCTTTCTCCTCCTTCCCGGAGCGCGTCCATGTCCGAAGCCAACACCTCCCCCTCCGTCGCCACCGAAGTCGAACAGCTGCTGCAGCGCCTGGGCGTGCCCCCCGAGGCCCACACCGGCGGCGAGCTGACGGTGCGTTCGCCCGTCAGCGGCGAGGTGATTGCGCAGGTGCCGCAGACCTCGCCGGCCGAGGCCACCGCAGTCATCGGCCGTGCGCACGAGGCCTTCAAGGCCTGGCGCAACGTGCCGGCGCCGCGCCGCGGCGAGCTGGTGCGCCTGCTGGGCGAAGAGCTGCGCGCCGCCAAGCGCGACCTGGGCCTGCTCGTGACGCTGGAGGCGGGCAAGGTCCCGTCCGAAGGCGCGGGCGAGGTGCAGGAAATGATCGACATCTGCGACTTCGCGGTCGGTCTCTCGCGCCAGCTCTACGGCCTCACGCTGGCCACCGAGCGCGCCGAGCACCGCATGATGGAAACCTGGCACCCGCTGGGCGTGTGCGGCGTGATCTCGGCCTTCAACTTTCCCGTGGCCGTGTGGTCGTGGAACGCGGCGCTGGCGCTGGTGTGCGGCGACTCGGTGGTGTGGAAGCCGTCTGAAAAAACGCCGTTGACCGCGCTGGCCGTGCACGCCATCGCGCAGCGCGCCATCGAACGCTTCGGCGACGCGCCCGAAGGCCTGCTCGGCCTGCTGCTGGGCCAGCGCGACGTCGGCGAGGTGCTGGTCGACGACCACCGTGTGCCGATTCTCTCGGCCACCGGCTCGACCGCCATGGGCCGGCAAGTGGGGCCGAAGCTGGCCGCACGCTTTGCCCGCGCCATTCTCGAACTCGGCGGCAACAACGCTGCCATCGTCACGCCCTCGGCCGACCTCGACCTCGCCCTGCGCGGCATCGCCTTCGCGGCCATGGGCACGGCCGGCCAGCGCTGCACCACGCTGCGTCGCCTGTTCGTGCACGAGAGCGTGTACGACCAGCTGGTGCCCAAGCTCGCCAAGGTCTACGGCAACGTGCAGGTCGGCGACCCGCGCGAGGCCGGCACGCTGGTCGGTCCGCTGATCGACCGCGCGGCCTTCGATGGCATGCAGAAGGCACTCGGTGAGTGCCGCGAGATCGGCGCCAAGGTGCACGGCGGCCAGCGCGTCGAAGGCATCGGCACGAAGGACGCCTACTACGTGCGCCCCGCGCTGGTCGAGCTGAAGTCGCATGAAGGCCCGGTGCTGCGCGAGACCTTCGCGCCCATCCTGTACGTGGTGCGCTACAGCACGCTCGACGAAGCCATCGAGCTGCACAACGCAGTGGGCGCGGGCCTGTCGTCGTCGATCTTCACGCTGAACATGCGCGAGGCCGAGCGCTTCATGTCGAGCGCGGGTTCGGACTGCGGCATCGCCAACGTCAACATCGGTCCGAGCGGCGCGGAGATCGGTGGCGCCTTCGGTGGCGAGAAGGAAACGGGCGGCGGCCGCGAAGCCGGCTCCGACAGCTGGAAGGCGTACATGCGCCGTGCCACCAACACCATCAACTACTCCACTGCCTTGCCGCTCGCGCAAGGCGTGACCTTCGACATCGGCGACTGATCGCCCCCGGTTCGTTCGAGCTTGCCGCGCAGCGTTTGGCTGCGGCGGCAGGCGGGCGGCTGCATGCATTCACCAAAAAACCATAACCAGGAGACAGAGAACATGAGCATTCCCTTCAAGACAGTCGCGGCCGCCACGCTGCTCGCATTCGCATTCGGTGCCATCGCGCAGACCCCCGCCACCGGCACCCTCGACAAGATCAAGACCAGCGGAAAGGTCGTGCTCGGCGTGCGCGAAGCCTCGCCGCCCATGGCCTACATGCTCGGCGCGGGCGACAAGTACGTGGGCTACCACGTCGAGCTGTGCGAGCGCGTGCTGAAAGACATCGCGCCCACGGCCAGGCTCGAATACATGGCCGTGACCGCGCAGAACACCATCTCGCTGGTGCAGAACGGCACGCTCGACATCGGCTGCGGCCCCACCACCAACAACACCGCGCGCCAGCAGCAGGTGGCCTTCGCGCTCACCACCTACGTGAGCGAAGTGCGCATGGCCACCAAGGTCGATTCGGGCATCACCACGCTCGACCAGCTCGCGGGCCGCAACGTGTCGGCATCGACCGGCACCACTGCGGTGCAGCTGCTGCGCAAGCGCGAGCGCGCGCAGAACGTCTCGTACAACACCATGCTCGGCAAGGACCACCTCGAAAGCTTCCTGCTGATGGAGTCGGGCCGCGCCGATGCCTTCGTGCTCGACGACAACCTGCTGGCCGGGATCATCGCGAACTCGAAGAACCCCGCGGGCTACCGCATCGTGGGCGACGCGCTGGGCTCGGAGCCGATCGCGCTGCTGTTCCGCAAGGACGACCCGGCCTTCAAGACCGCGGTGGACGATTCGCTGCGTCGCATGATGAAGAGCGGCGACCTCGAAAAGATCTACACCAAGTGGTTCGTGGCGGCCATTCCGCCGAAGAACACGAGCCTGAACCTGCCGATGAGCCCGGCGCTGAAGCAGCTGATGCTCGAACCCAACGACAAGCCACTGGAGGCCTACGCCAAGTGACAGCAGATACCGTTGCCCCTCTCGCTTTTCAGCCAGCGCAGCGCGTGCGCGCCATCGGCGTCTCGGAGATCCTGCGCATCACCGACCACGCCAACGCCCTTAAGCGCGCGGGCCGTCCGGTGATCGTGCTGGGCGCGGGCGAGCCTGACTTCGACACGCCGCAGAACGTGCGCGAGGCCGCAGTGCGCGCCATAGGGCGCGGCGACACACGCTACACGGTGCTCGACGGCAGCCCGGCGATGAAGGCGGCGGTGCAGCTCAAGTTCAAGCGCGACAACGCGCTCGACTTTGCTCTTGACGAAATCAGCGTGAGCGCAGGCGCCAAGCAGGTGATCTTCAACGCGCTGATGGCCAGCCTGAACCCCGGCGACGAGGTGATCCTGCCCGCGCCGTACTGGACCTCGTACGCCGACATCGTGCAGATCTGCTGCGGCGTGCCCGTGGCCGTGGCGTGCACCGGGGAGAACGGTTTCCGGCTCGATGCCGCGCAACTCGAAGCGGCCATCACGCCGCGCACGCGATGGCTGTTCATCAACTCGCCGTCGAACCCGAGCGGCGCGGCCTACAGCGCAGCGCAGCTGAAGCCGCTGTGCGAGGTGCTGCTGCGGCATCCGCAAGTCTGGGTGCTGGCGGACGACATCTACGAACACATCCTCTACGACGGGCTGGCGTTCGCGACACCGGTGGCCGTGGAGCCGCGCCTGCGCGAACGCACGCTGACCATCAACGGCGTGTCGAAGGCCTACGCAATGACTGGCTGGCGCGTGGGCTACGGCGCCGGGCCGCGCGCGCTGATCGCGGCCATGGCCGTGGTGCAGAGTCAGACGACTTCCTGCCCCTCGTCGATCAGCCAGGCCGCGGCCATCGAGGCGCTGACCGGGCCGCAGGACATCGTGGCCGAGCGCTGCGCCGACTTCCAGGCGCGGCGCGACTTCGTGGTCGCCGCGCTGAACCGAGCGCCGGGGCTGCACTGCCGCGTGCCGGAAGGCGCGTTCTATACCTTCGCGAGCTGCGCCGGCGTGCTCGGCAAGCGCACCCGAGGCGGCGCGCTGTTGCAGACCGACAGCGACTTCTGCCGCTACCTGCTGCAGGACTTCGAGGTGGCGGTGGTGCCGGGCAGCGTGTTCGGGCTGGCGCCGTACTTCCGCATTTCGTATGCGACGTCGATGGCGCAGCTGGAAGAGGCGTGCGCGCGCATCATCGCTGCCTGCGCCGCGCTCGAATGACCTCCTTCATTTCATTGGAAAACGCATGACCTCACCCCGCACCGGCGGCCAGATCCTGGTCGACCAGCTCATCACCCACGGCGTCAAGCAGCTGTTCTGCGTTCCCGGCGAAAGCTTTCTTGCCGTGCTCGACGCGCTGCATGACGCATCCATCGACGTGACCGTGTGCCGCCAGGAAGGCGGCGCGACGATGATGGCCGAGGCGCAGGGCAAGCTCACCGGCAAGCCCGGCGTGTGCTTCGTCACGCGCGGACCGGGCGCCACCAACGCGGCGGCCGGCGTGCACATCGCGCACCAGGATTCGACGCCGCTGCTGCTGTTCGTCGGCCAGGTCGCGCGCGATGCGCTGGGCCGCGAAGCCTTCCAGGAGCTCGACTACGGCGCGGTGTTCGGCACCATGGCCAAGTGGGTGGTGCAGATCGACGAGCCGGCGCGCGTGCCCGAGCTGGTATCGCGCGCCTTCCATGTCGCAACCTCGGGTCGGCCCGGTCCTGTGGTTATCGCGCTGCCCGAAGACATGCTGACCGAGGCCGCGACAGTGGCCGACGCGCAGCCCTACGCGGTGACGGAAACCCATCCCGGTGCAGCGCAACTCGCAGAGCTGCAGCAGCGGCTGTCGCAAGCGCAGCGCCCCGTCGTCATCCTGGGCGGCAGCCGCTGGTCGGAGAAGGCCACGCAGCAGTTCGCGGATTTCGCGGCCGCGTTCTCGCTGCCCGTGTACTGCTCGTTCCGCCGCCAGATGCTGATGTCGGCCGAGCACCCCTGCTACGCAGGTGACCTGGGCCTGGGCGCCAACCCGCGCATGCTGGAGCGCATCCGCAACGCTGACCTCGTGCTGCTGGTCGGCGGGCGTTTGTCGGAAGTGCCGTCGCAGGGCTACGAGTTGCTGGCCATTCCGCAGCCGAAGCAGGCGTTGGTGCATGTGCACGCCGACGCCGACGAGCTCGGCAAGCTCTACCGCCCGGCGCAGGGCATTCACGCCACGCCGCAGGCTTTTGCCGAGGCCGTGTCCACGCTGCGCCCCGCGCAGACGCCGGCCTGGCAGGCAGAAACGAAGACCGCCCGCGAAGACTTCCTGCGCTGGAGCGACCCGGCTCCCATCCGCATTCCCGGCCCGCTGCAGATGGGCGAGGTCATGCAGCACCTGCGCGAAGTGCTGCCGGCTGACACCATCTTCTGCAACGGCGCAGGCAACTTCGCCACCTGGGTGCACCGCTTCTGGCCGTTTCGTGCCTACGCCAGCCAGCTCGCCCCCACCAGCGGCTCGATGGGCTACGGCCTGCCGGCCGGCGTCGGTGCCAAGCGGCTGTGGCCGCAGCGCGAAGTGGTCGTGTTCGCGGGCGATGGCGATTTCATGATGCACGGCCAGGAGTTCGCGACGGCCGTGCAGTACGGCCTGCCCATCATCGTGGTGCTGCTCGACAACGCCATGTACGGCACGATCCGCATGCACCAGGAAAAGCACTACCCCGGCCGCATCAGCGCCACGCAGTTGAAGAACCCGGACTTCCGTGGCTATGCCGAAGTGTTCGGCGGCCACGGCGAGCGCGTGACCAGCACCGAAGAATTCGGCCCCGCACTGGCTCGTGCGCGTGCCAGCGGCAAGCCGGCCATCCTGCATTGCCTGCTCGATCCGGAAGCGATCACCCCGGGAAGCACGCTGCAGTCGATTCGCAAGGCAGCGCTGGCTGCAAGCTGAGCACCCGGTGTCATTCGCACGCACCCCGAAAAGACCTAGCGCAACCCACCCACATAGCGAGGCGGCGGCGTAGGCGGCGTCCCATCAGGCTGCCGCGCCGCCAACCGCGCAGCGCGCGCCAGCGGCTCCATCGCCTGCTCCAGCCGCATCGCCAGTTGGTAAAGCTCCTCGTCCTTGGTATCAGCAGCGTGCGCGCGCGTCATGCGCACGATCTCGGCGGCGTACTCGGCGTTGGTCGCCATCCACTCGGTGTCGGTCACGCGCCCATGCTTTCGCCGCAGCGCCACGTGAAGGCGGGCAGCAAGGGCGATGCGTTCGCTTTCGGACATGGATGGCATGGTTCCTCCGTCGGTGGGTCAACTACTCCCGAGATGTTCTCTGTGCTGTGCAAGATCGAGGCCCAGCACCTCGCTGTCGGCATCGACGCGCAACCCGACCATGATGTGCACCAGAAACAGCACCACCGCCGTCCCCGTTGCGCTGTAGATAGCCACGCTGCCCACGGCGATCGCCTGCGTCAGCACGTCGCCCGTGGCGCCCGAGATGCGTGCATCGGCGAACACGCCCGTCAGCAGCGCGCCCACGATGCCACCGATGCCGTGCACGCCGAACACGTCGAGCGAGTCGTCCGCGCCAAGCAGGTGCTTGAGCCCGGTGGCGCCCCAGTAGCAGGCCAGCCCCGCGATGGCGCCGATGGCCAGCGCGGACAGCGGCGTGACGAAGCCGGCCGCCGGCGTGATGGCCACCAGCCCGGCCACCAGGCCCGAGCACAGGCCCAGCAGCGAAGGCCTGCGCCGCACGATCCATTCGCCGAGCATCCAGCTCATGGCGCCGGCCGCCGCCGCGATGTGCGTCACCAGCATCGCCAGGCCCGCGCGCCCGTCGGCCGCCACCGCCGAGCCCGCATTGAAGCCGAACCAGCCCACCCACAGCAGGCCCGCGCCCGTCATCGTCATCGCCAGGCTGTAGGGCTCGAAGGCCTCGCGCCCGTAGCCCTTGCGCGGCCCGAGCGCATAGGCGCACACCAGCCCCGCGATGCCCGCGTTGACGTGCACCACCGAGCCACCGGCAAAGTCGAGCGCGCCCATCTGCGCGAGCCAGCCGCCCGGCTCCCACACCCAGTGCGCGACAGGTGCATACACCAGCACGCTCCAGAGCAGCGCGAACCACAGGATCGCCGAGAAGCGCATGCGCTCGACAAAAGCGCCCAGCACCAGTGCGGTGGTGATGATCGCGAAGGTCAGCTGGAACATCGCGTAGACCGACTCGGGCACGTTCGGCGCGACGTGGCTTACCGCCACCTGCCCGGCCTCCTTCAGATACTCGAAGCCCGAGAACCAGAAGCGCCCGGTGCCGCCCAGCCAGGGCCAGCCCTCGGTAAAGGCCAGCGAATAGCCCACCGCGAACCAGGTCAGCGAGACCGCCGCGGCAATCGCCACCACCCCCGCCATGGTGGCCAGCACGTTCTTGCGGCGCACCATGCCCGCATAGAAGAGTGCGATGCCGGGCAGCGTCATCAGCAGCACCAGCGCGGTCGAAGTCATCATCCATGCGGTGTCTGCCGCGTTGATGGAGGCGTGCGGAGCCAGGGCCATGACCGTTTCTTCTTCTTGAAGTGATGGACCTTGGTGCTGCCTGCACAAGTCGTGCCACCCCGTTAACTATCAGAAACACTTTGGTTCGCAAATCGGGCTTTCTCGTTAAGGCAAAGCGGGTAATTCCCAATGCACTGAGGCGGTGCGCACCCTAAAGTCTGCCCACTCGCGAACGGGCCCTGCTCGTGCTGCCGAGGGTCCGAGGAGACAATCCCCAAGCAACAATAAAAATGCTTCAAAGGCTCCGTACGAGATGCCGTGTTTGACTTTGAAAGGCGCCGCTGGTCGGCGCCTTTTTTATGCCTGCATGACTTGACACACCTGCATCTTCAGCTCCCTTTTTGATAGCGCCACGGGTGGGGCAATCCTCCCCTTATGAAAATGCTGGTGGTAACGGGCGCCTCGTTGTTCGCCGTGTTTCCGGGCACCGTCGGCGACCCTGCTGGGCACCAACAAGAGCGCGTCCATTTGGGGCACGCACCCCGAACAAAGGCCCCAAATGAAAAAAGCCCCCGGAGTGGGGGCTTCTTGTGAGGACCGGAGCGCTCACTCCTCGACGAAGGCTTCCTCGCGCTTGGCCTTGATTGCAGGCAGTAGCACGATGCCCAGCAGCAGAGCCGCCGCCACCAGCAGCCCCGCCGACAGCGGCCGGGTGACGAACACGCTCCAGGCACCGCGCGACAGCAGCAGCGCACGCCGCAGGTTCTCTTCCATCATCGGCCCCAGGATGAAGCCCAGCAGCAACGGTGCAGGCTCCGTCCGCAGCTTGATGAACAGGTAGCCGATGAAGCCGAAGGCCGCCACCATCCACACGTCGAAGGTGTTGTTGTTGGTCGAGTACACGCCGATTGCGCAGAACAGCACGATGGCAGGGAACAGGAACTTGTAGGGCACCGTCAGCAGCTTGATCCACATGCCGATCAGCGGCAGGTTCAGGATGATCAGCATCGCGTTGCCGATCCACATCGAGGCGATCAAGCCCCAGAACAGTTCGGGGTTGCTGGTCATGACCTGCGGGCCGGGCTGGATGTTGTGGATCGTCATTGCGCCCACCATCAGCGCCATCACCGCGTTGGGCGGAATGCCCAGCGTCAGCAGCGGGATGAAGGAGGTCTGCGCACCAGCGTTGTTTGCCGACTCGGGCGATGCCACGCCGCGGATGTTGCCCTTGCCGAAGGGCACTTCGCCCGGGCGCATGCGGATCTTCTTCTCCAGCGCATACGAGGCGAACGAGGCCAGCAGCGCGCCGCCGCCGGGCAGGATGCCCAATGCCGAGCCCAGCGCCGTGCCGCGCAGCACCGCGGGCAGCATGCGCTTGAAGTCGTCCTTGGTGGGCCACAGGCCCTTGACCTTGTGCGTGAACACCTCGCGCTCGTCGTCGGGCTGCGAGAGGTTGCCGATGATTTCGCCGTAGCCGAACACGCCCATGGCGATCACCACGAAGCCAATGCCGTCGGTGAGTTCCGGAATGTCGAAGCTGTAGCGCGCGACACCCGAGTTGACGTCGGTGCCGACGATGCCCAGTAGCAGGCCCAGCACGATCATCGCCACCGCCTTCAGCAGCGAGCCCGAAGCCAGCACCACGGCGCCGATCAGGCCCAGCGTCATCAGCGAGAAGTACTCGGCCGGGCCGAACTTGAAAGCCAGCTCTGTCAGCGGCGGCGCGAAGGCGGCCAGGATCAGCGTGCCCACGCAACCCGCGAAGAACGAGCCCAGGCCGGCCGCGGCGAGCGCCGGGCCCGCGCGGCCCTGCCTTGCCATCTGGTAGCCGTCGATACAGGTGACCACCGAGGACGACTCCCCGGGCAGGTTCACCAGAATGGCCGTGGTCGAGCCGCCGTACTGCGCGCCGTAGTAGATGCCGGCCAGCATGATCAGCGCCGACACGGGCGGCAGCGCGTACGTGGCGGGCAGCAGCATCGCGATGGTCGCGACCGGGCCGATGCCCGGGAGCACGCCGATCAGCGTGCCCAGGATGCAGCCCAGCAGGCAATACAGCAGGTTGGTGAAGGTGAAGGCAACGCCGAAACCGATGGAAAGGTTGTGGATCAGGTCCATGGTGTGCGCTCCTCAGCCCGAAATGAAAGTGGGCCAGACCTGGATCTGGAGCTTCAGCGCCCAGATGAAGGCCACGTAGCTGCCAGCCGCCAGGATGGTCGAGAGGATCAGCACGTCGCGCAGCTTGAAGTGCTCGCCCGCCATGCTCGAGATGATCGTGAGCGCGTAGATCGCGATGATCATCCCCATGGCCGGCAGCCCGATGCTGGGCAGGCCGCCCAGCAGCACGCCGAAGGCCAGGTTGGCGCCGAGCACGAAGGCCAGCGGCTTCCAGGCCCACTTGCCGATCGGGTGGCCGTCGGTGGTTTCGACCACCAGCGCCTGGAACATGATGATGGCCCCGAGGATGGCCAGCAGGATGCCCAGCATGAGCGGGAAGTAGCCCGGCCCCATGCGGGCGCCGTCGCCGATGGTGTAGGTGGTCGCGCCTATCGCAAAGGCGCCCCCCACGGTGGTGAACATGACTCCTGAAAAGAAGTCAGCCTGACTCTTGATGCGCATGTCGTCTCGCCCCTCTTGTATGGAGGAGTGAGGGTCGTTCTGCGGGCCTGACCGTTGGCTGACCTGCCCGGTACGGACAAATGCTTACCGCAGGGCGAGGGTTCTCCCTCGGCGCCCCCTGCGCCACAGAGGGCCACAAACGAAAAAAGCTCCCGAAGGAGCTTTTTATTCAGAAGCCCGAAGGCTCTGGAGGGAAGGGCTTAGTAGCCGCCGCGACCACCGCCGCCGCCGCCGTAACCGCCGCCACCACCGCTGCGGCCACCGCCGCCGCCGCCGTAACCGCCGCCGCCGCCACCACCACCGTAGCCGCCGCCACCACCACCGCCGCCGTAGCCGCCGCCACCACCGGTACGGGGGGGACGAGCTTCCATCGGACGGGCTTCATTCACCGTCAGGGCGCGGCCCTGCAGCGAGTGGCCGTTCATGGCTTCGATGGCTGCGAGTGCTTCAGCATCCGAACCCATTTCGACAAAGCCGAAGCCCTTCGAACGGCCGGTGTCACGTTCCATCATGACCTTGGCGCTGACGATTGCGCCGAACTCGCCAAAGGCTTGTTCCAGGTCGTTGTCACGCACGGAGTAGGCGAGGTTGCCTACGTAGAGTTTCTTGCCCATTGAGGGACTCCTAATTCAAACCAACAAGACAAAGCGATGGAGTCCCAGAATCACAACAAACAAAATGCGCTGTGGCGCGAAACTGACCGATCACCGAATTACGTGCACGGGAGACAAAGCTCACAGACACGTAGGCCGGATTATCCAGCCCTAATTGCAAAAAACGTGGCGAAATCGTGTGTTATTGAGAAACATCCCGGCGCGACGGGCGGTTTCGCAACGGTTTCAGCAGGTCCGAGAGCCCGTTGTGGTCTATTTCATGCATCAAATGGAGTAGCCGGCCTATTTCTCCCGAGGGAAAACCCTCGCGTGCAAACCACGTCAGGTAATTTCCGGGTAAATCGGCAATCAGCGTGCCTTTGTGCTTGCCAAAAGGCATTTCGAGCGTCACCAGGCGCTGCAGGTCTTCGGGTTTCATCGCGCGCTCAGCCTCCCGCCCGCTTGACCGTGTGGCCCTGCTTCACGAGCGCGGCGATCACCGTTTCGCGGTGGTCGCCCTGGATTTCGATCACGCCGTCCTTCACCGTGCCGCCCGAGCCGCAGGCCGTTTTCAGCTGCTTGCCGAGTGCCGTGAGCGCCGCCGCATCGAGCGCAACGCCCTTGACCACCGTCACGCCCTTGCCTTTGCGCCCCTTGGTCTCGTGCGATACACGCACAATGCCGTCGGTGGCCGGAACGCGCGCCTTGAGTTCCTTGCAGCGGCACTGGGCCACCGGCTCCCCGCAGTCGGGGCACATGCGCCCGCCCGCCTCGGTGGAGTACACCAGGGCGCTGCCGGACTGATTGCGCTGCTGTTTCATCGTCGACATTCGATTCGTCTCTTCTCTCTCTGTCTGCTTACATGCCATTCGACTCACTGGGCCTGATCCCCGCGCTCGTGCAGGCTGCCGCCCAAAGCGGCTATGCCGCGCCGACCGCCATCCAGGCCGCGGCCATCCCCGCGATTCTGCAAGGTCGCGACGTGCGGGGCTCGGCGCAGACCGGCTCCGGCAAGACCGCCGCATTTTCCTTGCCCCTGTTGCAGCGCTTAGTCGCCGAAGCTGCGCAGTCGCCGCGCCGTGTGCGTGCGCTGGTCCTCGTGCCCACACGCGAACTCGCGGCCCAGGTCGGCGAGACCATGCGCAGCCTGGCGCAGCACCTGCCCGAGCGCCTGAAGATCGTCGTCGCATTCGGCGGCGTGTCGATCAACCCGCAGATGATGGGCCTGCGCGGCGGTGCCGACATCGTCGTTGCCACACCGGGCCGTCTGCTCGACCTGGTCGAGCACAACGCGCTGAAGCTCGATGCCGTGTCGATGCTCGTGCTCGATGAAGCCGACCGCCTGTTCGACCTCGGCTTTGCCGAAGAACTCGGCCGCATCCTCGCGCTGCTGCCCAAGCAGCGCCAGAACCTGCTGTTTTCCGCCACCTTTCCGAGCGCCATTCAGGCATTGGCAGATGGCATGCTGCACGACCCGGCCGTCGTCGACGTGCAGGGCGAGCCCGGCACCGAGCCGAACATCGTGCAGCGCGTGATCGAAGTCGACGCCGCCCGCCGCACGCAGCTGCTGCGCCATCTGCTGAAGCAGCACGAGAACGAATGGGACCGTGTGCTGGTCTTCGTCGCCACGCAGCACGCCGCGCAGATCGTGGCCGAGAAGCTCTACAAGAACGGCATCTACGCAGTGCCCTTCCACGGCGACATCGCGCAGGGCACGCGCACCGACATCCTTTCGCAGTTCAAGCAGAGCCGATGGGACGTGGTGATTGCCACCGACCTCGCGGCGCGCGGCATCGACATCGCGCAGCTGCCCGTGGTCATCAACTACGACCTGCCGCGCTCGCCCACCGACTACATCCACCGCATCGGCAGAACCGGGCGCGCGGGAGAGAGCGGCCTGGCGATCAGCTTCGTGAGTGCATCGACCGAGGCGCATTTCCGGCTGATCGAGAAGCGCCAGGGGCTGAGCCTGCCACGTGAGCGTGTCGAAGGCTTCGAGCCGACGGAAGTGGCGGTGCCAGTGGTCGATGCGTCGGGCACGGGCGGCATCAAGGGCAAGCGGCCGAGCAAGAAAGACAAGTTGCGTACGGCTGCTGCGCTTGCCGCGGCCCGGGGGGATGCTCCCGAGAAGAACGATTGACCAGCGCCGATCAGTCTGCCGCGTAATCGACCTGGTGCCGTGCGACGCGAAGGTCGCCCAGTTCTTCGCGCACGCGCAGGTGTGCAGGGTGCGTAGCGTAGCCGTCGAGCGAGGCCTGGCTGTCGAACTCGCTGTAGAGCACCACGTCGCAGGCATAGCTTGCGCGGCTCGAATCGACGCCCACTTCGATGTGCAGCAGGCCCGGGATCTGGCCGCGCAGCGATTCGAACTTGCGCTTGAGCAGTTGGCGGGCCTGCGTCTTTTCTTCCGGCGTGTCGCCACGCAGGTCCCACATCACGATGTGCTTGAACATGCGGACGATGGTAAGCACGTGCCTTGCGAAAGGCTATGCGCCGCGCGCCCCGCGCGTGAAGAACAGTTTTCCGTTTCCGTGCGCTATGCGTGCTTGCCGAGGAAGCTGGATATCAGATCCACCGGCAGCGGAAACACGATGGTCGTGTTCTTGTCCGCACCGATCACCGTGAGCGTTTCCAGGTAGCGCAGCTGGATGGCCTGCGGCTCCTGCGCCAGCACGCGCGCGGCCTGGAACAGCTTCTCTGAGGCCTGCAGCTCGCCTTCCGCGTGGATCACCTTGGCGCGCCGCTCGCGTTCCGCCTCGGCCTGCCGCGCGATGGCGCGCACCATCGATTCGGTCAGGTCGATCTGCTTGATCTCCACGTTCGACACCTTGATGCCCCATGAAGCCGTCTGCACGTCCAGCGACTCGCGCACGTCGAGGTTGAGCTTCTCGCGCTCGGCCAGCATGTCGTCGAGCTGGTGCTTGCCGAGCACCGAGCGCAGGGTGGTCTGGGCCAGCTGGCTGGTGGCGTTGAAGAAGTCCTTCACCTGGATGATGGCCTTCTCGGCATCGACGATGCGGAAGTAGACGACCGCGCTGACCTTCACCGACACGTTGTCGCGCGAGATCACGTCCTGCGTCGGCACTTCGAGCACTACGGTGCGCAGATCGACGCGCACCACCTGCTGGATGGCCGGTATCACGAGCACCAGGCCCGGCCCCGAAACCTTCGAGAAGCGCCCGAGGGTGAACACGATGCCGCGTTCGTACTCCCGGAAGATCCATACCGCTGAAAACAGCAGCACCGCCAGCAGAACAATGATGACGGCGCCGATGCCTGAGGTGAGAGAGAGCATGTCGGTCTCCTGCGACCCAGCGAAAGCGCTGGATGGTTGGACACCCGGTGCGCGGCGGCGTTCCTCGCAGCACGAAGAAAGAGAGGCCGGCGGCTACCAGCCCATCTGCTTGGCCGCCAACTCTTTCATGATCTCTTCGGCCCCGCCGCCGATCATCATCACCTTCACCTCGCGGTAGATGCGCTCGCTTACGGTGCCGCGCATGAAGCCCATGCCGCCGAGGATCTGCACCGCCTGGTCGGCGCAGAACTGCATGGTCTGCGTCGCGTGGTTCTTCAGCATGCAGATCTGCGCGACCCATTCGGGTGCGTTGAAGCGCCCGGCTGCTTCGAGCGCGTCGCCCTCGACCGACACCGCCTCGATCCAGGCCTCGGTGGAGGCGATGCGCATCTGCATGTCGACCAGCTTGTGGCGTACCGCCTGGTGCTCGATGAGCGCCGAGCCGAAGGTCTTGCGCTCGCGCGCCCAAGTCAGGGCCTCATCGAGGCAGGCCTGCGAGAAGCCCAGGGCGCCCGCAGCAAGGCCGATGCGCTCGCCGTTGAAGTTGCCCATGACCATGCGGAAGCCTTCGCCCTCGTTCCCGAGAAGGTAGCGCGCCGGCACGCGCACGTTGTCGAAGTGCAGCGTCGCGGTGTCGGAGCACAGCCAGCCCATCTTCGACAAGCGCGTGCGCGAAAGGCCCGGCGTGTCGCCTGGCACCATCAGCATCGAGATGCCGCCCGCGCCGCGCCCTTCGCCGGTGCGCACGGCTACCGTGATCCAGTCGGCGCGCATGCCGGAGGTGATGAAAGTCTTCTCGCCGTTGACCACGTAGTGATCGCCGTCGCCGTCTGTTTCCCGCTTTGCTGTGGTGCGCAGCGCAGCCACGTCGGAGCCGCCACCGGGCTCGGTGATGGCGAGCGCCGCGATCTTCTCGCCGCGCAGCACCTGCGGTACGACCTCTTGGCGCACCGCGTCGCTTGCATGCAGCACCACGGGCGGCAGGCCGATGTTGTGCGAGAACAGGCTCGCGAGCACGCCGCCGCTCTTGCCATGGCGCGCGAGCGCGACCCACGCAGGCAGCTTCAGCGAATACGAGGCGGGCGTGCCGCCGAGTTCTTCCGGATAGCCCAGGCCCAGCAGGCCGAGTTCGGCGGCACGCGCGTAGAGCGCGCGCGGAAACTCGCCCGCGTCATCCCACGCCTGCACATGCGGCGCGATCTCGCTTTCGGCAAAGCGCCGCACCGTATCGGCGAGCGCGGTGCGGTCGGCTTGCAGTTCGGCATTCATGGGGTGCTGTTCAACCGCGCGGCGGCCGCTTGGCGATGCCCATGGTCTTCGCGAGGATGCCGAGCATCACTTCGTCGGCACCGCCGCCGATGGAGCCCAGCCTGCCGTCACGGTACAGCCGCGAAACGCGGTTTTCCAGCGTGAAGCCCATGCCGCCCCAGAACTGCAGGCAGGTATCGGACACCTGCCGCGTGAGGCGACCGGTCTTGAGCTTGGCCATCGATGCGAGTTCGAGCACGTCTTCGCCCTGCACATGCAGGTCGCAGGCGCGATACGTGAGCGCGCGCAGCGCCTCCACTTCGGTCTTCAGCTCGGCCAGCTTGAACTGCACCCATTGCTGGTCGGCCAGCGTGGCGCCGAACATCTGCCGCTGCTGCGCCCATTCGATGGTCTGCGCGATGCAGTCTTCCATCGGTTCGAGCGAACTTGCGGCGGCCCACAGGCGCTCTTCCTGGAACTGCTGCATCTGGTAGACGAAGCCCTGGCCTTCCTCGCCGACGCGGTAGCGCTGCGGCACGCGCACGTTGTCGAAGTAGATGAGCCCGGTGTCGCTCGAATTCATGCCGATCTTGCGGATCTTCTTCGCCTTCTCGATGCCGGGGCTGTCCATCGGCACCATCACGAGCGACTTGTTGCGGTGCACCGGGCCGTCGCTGGTGTTGACCAGCATGCACATCCAGTCGGCCTGCAGGCTGTTGGTGATCCACATCTTCTGGCCGCTGATGAGGTAGTCGTCGCCGTCCTTGCGCGCGTGGCTCTTCAGGCCCGCCACGTCGCTGCCCGCATCGGGCTCGCTCACGCCGATGCAGCCGACCATGTCGCCGGCGATGGCGGGCGCCAGGAACTCGCGGCGCAGTTCGTCGCTGCCGAAGCGTGCGAGCGCGGGCGTGCACATGTCGGTCTGCACGCCGATCGCCATCGGCACGCCGCCGCAGCTGATGTGGCCCAGCGCCTCGGCCATCGCCATCGCGTACGAGTAGTCGAGCCCGGCGCCGCCGAAGGCCTCTGGCTTGTTCAGGCCCAGCATGCCGAGATTGCCGAGCTTCTTGAACACCTCGTGCGCAGGGAAGATCTCGGCCGCCTCCCATTCGTCCACATGCGGGTTGATCTCGTCGTCGATGAAGCGGCGCAGGGTCTTCTGGATTTCGAGGTGTTCGTGGGTGTACTGCATGGTGTCTTGTCTCCGGTCGTTCGTTCTTTACTTGTCCTGGAACACGCGCGGCGTCTGCGCGAGATGGAAGCCATCGAAAGGCCGCACCGCCGCGCGCTGCTGCGTCTGCGCATCGGGAATCTCCATCGGCCAGCCCATGCGCACCTGTGGCCGTGCGCCGTCCACGCGCAGCACGCTGCCGCTGATGAAGCTGGCCGCGGGGCTCAGCAGGAAGGCAATGGCGGCTGAGGTCTCGGCCTCGTTGCCGAAGCGCCCGGCGGGCACGGTGTTGCGCATGGCGCGCAGCATGTCGCCGGCTTCGGGCGGGTAGTGGTCCATGCCGCTCGATGCGATGTAGCCCGGCGCCACCGCGTTCACGCGCACGCCGCTCACGGCCCATTCAGCGGCGGCCGTCTCGGTGAAGCTCACCATGCCGGCGCGCGCCGCGCCGCTGTGGCCCATGTTGGGCATCGAGCCCCAGATGTCGGCCACGATGTTGACGATGGCGCCGCCGTTGGCCTGCATGCTTTGCACGTAGCACTCGCGCGCGACCAGGAAGCCGCCCGTCAGGTTGGTGTGGATCACCGCCTCCCAGCCCTTGGCCGAGATGGCGGCGAGCGGCGTGATGTACTGGCCGCCTGCGTTGTTCACGAGCCCGTCGATGCGGCCATGCGCGGCGACGACGGCGGCTATGGCTGCGCGCACCGCTTCTTCCTGGCGGATGTCGAAGGCCTGCGTGCTGGCCTTGCCGCCGCTGGCTTCGATCTCGGCGCGCACCTTGTCGAGCTTCTCGGGCTTGCGGCCGACCAGCACCACCTGCGCGCCGAGCGCCGCGAGTTCGTGCGCTGTGCAGCGGCCAATGCCGGAGCCGCCGCCGGTGACGACGATGACCTGTCCGCCGAACAGGCCGGGTGCGAAGACGGAGCGGTAGCGGGAGGATGCATTCATGCGGAAGACTTTCGGAAACTTGTCTTGAAGAGCGTCACGCGTCGGCGACCTCGGCCACCACATGGCGCGCGGCCACCTGCGTGCCCACCGCGACATGCAGTGCGACACGGCCGGAACGCGGCGCGCAGTGCACGTGCTCCATCTTCATCGCTTCGAGCGTGACGAGCGGCTGGCCTGCGGCGACCGCATCGCCCTCGGCCACCAGCAGGGCGATCACGCGGCCGTTCATGGATGCGCGCAGCAGGCCGTCGCCGGCGGTGTCGTCGGTGCGTGCAACCGCGACGTGCGTGAGGTTTTCCAGCTGGAATGACTGGCCGCGGAAGTGGAAATCCACGCGGTCGGGCTGCCGCACGACGAAGGCTTGTTCGGACAGGCCGTCGCACGAGAAGCGGAGGCTGCCGTTGCCGGGTAGAGCGAGCAAGGCGAGTTGCACAGGTGCTTTGTCGCCCAGTGCAATGTCGAACCGACCGGCGCCGCATGGTGTCACGCGGGCCGCGTGCACCGTGCCGTCGAGCGCGAAGCGCAGGGCGTTGGGGAGCGTGTGCGCGAGCGGCGAGGGCCAGCCGCGCTCGCCCAACTGGAGCAGCAGAGCGGCGAGCAATGCGGCGCGGGTGTCGTTCGCCGCGTCGGCGGCGAGCAGGGCGTCGAGGTGATCGCCGATGAAGGCGGTCGTAGCAGCACCGCTTGCGAACACGTCATGCGACAACACGCGTCGCAGAAGCTGCTGGTTGGTCGAGATGCCGAGCGCTACCGTGTCCTGCAAACCTGCGATCAGCCGGTGCCGGGCTTCCTCGCGCGTTTGGCCATGCGCCACGAGCTTGGCGATCATCGAGTCGTAGAAGGGCGGCACGGCGGCCCCGTCGCGCAAGGCGTGCTCGGCGCGCAGCGCGGCAGAGGGCCGCCACGCCGTGAGGGTGCCGCTTTGCGGCATGAAGCTCTGCCGCGGATCTTCGGCGCACAGACGCACTTCGATCGCATGGCCTGTGATGCGCACGTCCTGCTGCGCGAGCGGCAAAGGTTCGCCGGCCGCGACGCGCAGTTGCAGTTCGACGAGGTCGAGGCCCGTCACCGCTTCGGTCACCGGGTGCTCCACCTGCAGGCGCGTGTTCATTTCCATGAACCAGTACTGGCCTTCGGCGTCGAGCAGGAATTCGAGCGTGCCCGCGCCTTCGTAGGCGATGGCTTTCGCCGCAGCGACGGCGGTGGCACCCATGCGTTCGCGCAGTGCGTCGGACACTGCCGGAGAGGGCGCTTCTTCGACGACCTTCTGGTGCCGCCGCTGAACCGAACAGTCGCGCTCGCCGAGGTGGATGGCGTTGCCGTGCCGGTCCGCGAATATCTGTACCTCGACATGGCGCGGCGCGACGATGGCGCGCTCCAGGATCACGGTGGCGTCGCCGAATGCGTTGAGCGCTTCGGACTGCGCGCTGTGCAGCTGCGCGGCGAAGTCAGCGGCCGATGTCACGAGCCGCATGCCGCGCCCGCCGCCGCCCGCAGTCGCCTTGATCATCACGGGCCAGCCGATGCGCGCGGCCTCGGCGGCCAGCTTCTCCGCGCCTTGGCCTTCGCCCTGGTAGCCCGGAATGCACGGCACGCCCGCTGCCTGCATCAGCCGCTTGGCGCCGGCCTTGTCGCCCATCGCGCGAATGGCCTCCGGTGATGGTCCGATGAAGACCAGTCCCGCGTCTCGGCAGGCCTGCGCGAACGCTGCGTTCTCCGCGAGAAAGCCGTAGCCCGGATGCACCGCATCGGCGCCGCTGGCGCGCGCGGCCTCGATGATCGCAGCGATGTTCAGGTAGCTCTGCGCGGGCAGAGATTCGCCGATCCACACTGCCTGGTCGGCCTGCCGCACATGTTCGGCCTCCGCATCGGCGCTGGAGTACACGGCCACCGTGCGGTAGCCCATCGCGCGCGCAGTGCGCATCACGCGAACTGCGATCTCGCCGCGGTTCGCGATCAGGATCTTGTGGAATGCACTCATGGCCGCGCCACCGAAAACTGCATCGGCTGCGGCCCGCGCGCATCGGCATCGCGGCAGATGGAGAGCACTTCAGCCAACACCGCACGTGTGTCGCGTGGGTCGATCACGCCGTCGTCGAGCAGCAGCGCGCTGGTGGTGAACACGCTCATCTGCCGATCGAAGCGTTCGACGATCTGCTGCTGCATCGCATCGATCTTCGCGTGGTCGATCGCGCCCTTGCGCGCCATGCCCGCCTCCATGACGATGGCCATGGTCTTCGCAGCCTGCTCGCCGCCCATGACGGCTGTGCGCGCATTGGGCCACGAGAAGCAGAAGCGCGGCGCGAAGCCCCGGCCGCACATGCCGTAGTTGCCCGCGCCGTACGAAGCGCCGCAGTGCAGCGTGATCTGCGGCACGGTGGCGTTGGTCACGGCCTGGATCATCTTCGCTCCGTGCTTGATGATGCCGGCCTCCTCGTGCGCCCGGCCCACCATGTACCCCGTGATGTTCTGCAGGTAGACGATGGGCGTGCGCGTCTGGCAGCAGGCCTGGATGAAGTGCGTGGCCTTGGTCGCGCCGTCGGAATCGATGGGGCCGTTGTTGGTGACGATGCCCACGGCGTGGCCTTCGAGCCGGATGTGGCCGCAGACGGTGGCGCTACCGTAGTGCTCGCTGAACTCAAGGAACTCGGAGCCGTCGGCGATGCGCGCGACGACCTCGCGCATATCGACCGGCCTCCGTCCGTCGCTCGGCATGATGCCGAGCAGGTCTTCGGCGTCGTAGCGCGGCGGAATGAACTGGCGCGGCGCTTCGTTGCGCGCCCAGTCGATGCCGCCGAGGATCGAGCGCGCGATGCGGATGGCGTCGCGGTCGTCTTCCGCCAGGTAGTCGCCGAGGCCCGAGATGTGCGTGTGCATCACCGCGCCGCCCAGTTCTTCTTCGGTCGCGATCTCGCCGGTGGCTGCCTTCAGCAGCGGCGGTCCCGCGAGAAAGGCCCGCGTGCGGTCGCGCACCATCACGATGTAGTCGGACAGGCCCGTCTGGTAGGCGCCGCCCGCGGTCGAGGAGCCGTGCGTCACCGTCACCACCGGCAGGCCCGCAGCCGACAGCCGCGCGAGGTTGCGGAAGATGTTGCCACCGCGCACGAAGTCCTGCACGCGGTAGTGCATGAGGTTGGCGCCGGCGCTTTCCACCAGCTGCACGTAGGGCAGCTTGTTTTCGAGCGCGATCTCCTGCACGCGCAGCTGCTTGTCGAGGCCCATGGGCTGCAGCGCGCCGGCGTCGATGCCCGAGTCGGATGCGTTGACCATGCAGCGCACGCCCGACACCTGGCCGATGCCGGAGATCAGGCCGCCGCCGGGCACGCTCTTGGCCAGGTCGGGGTTGTCCTGCCCCAGCCCCGCGAGCGAGGCCAGCGGCAGAAAGGGCGCGCCGGTGTCGAGCAGCAGCGCTATGCGCTCGCGCGGCAGCAGCTGCCCGCGCTTGGCAAAACGCTCGGCCGAAGCGCCGGAGGCCGCTACGGCGCGGGCCTCGTGTGCGCGCACCTGGTCGAGTAGCGCGAGCATGCCGGTGCGGTTGGCCTGGAAGGTGTCGCTGGCCGCTTGCAGCCGGGATTCGATGACGGGCATGGGAAGAGTCTGTACAGGTCGCTTGTTTTCGCTCTGCACAGACTCTAGGGGGCGGGCGCCGCGCCCGCTTGCGCCTACTAGCTGGTCGTCAACCGGGCATCAGCCGGCGCGCGCGCGTGGCGCGGCAACGGGGGCATCGAGGCTGCTGCCCGTGACCACCCAGTAGATGAAGATCAGCACCGCGCCGGCCGTGCCGAACACCGTGAGACCCATGTAGCTGCCGCCGATGGCCAGCGCGTCGGCGGGCGCGGCTGCGATGCAGACCATGCTGGCCGCGCTCATGCCCACATAGTGCATGGTGCAGACCGCCACGCCCATCACGGCAGCGGCCGCGACCTTGTGCGAGAACTTGCGCAGGTTGAACGCCAGCCACAGGGCCGCCGCGGCGGCGGTGACGGCGATGAGCACCGACAGCCCGACCACCGCCAGGTCGAAGTTCATCGAGGCGCGCATGCTCATCGCGAACATGCCCATGTAGTGCATCACGCAGACGCCGATGCCGGCCAGCAGGCTGCCGGCGAGCCAGCCCGATTTGCTGAACTTGCGCCGTCCGCCGGCCATGTACAGCGCAATGCCGGAGATCAGGATGGCCGCAACCAGCGACACCACCGTGAGCGGCATGTTGTACGAAATGGCCACCGGCAGGCGGTACGCCAGCATGCCGATGAAGTGCATCGACCAGATGCCGATGCCGCCCAGCGCCACCGCGGCGCAGGCCACGACGGCGAGGTTGGGCTTGCCGTCCGCGCCGACCATGCGGCTGGCGCAGATGAGGGCCACCAGCGAGCCCGCGAATGAGATCAGGAAGGAGAGCGCCACCATGCCCAGGGAGTACTCGGGGGACAGGAGTTGGCCTACGACGAGCGGAGTCATGCGATGTCCTTTCAAGTTCAGGAAAAGAGCGCCTCGCAGACCTCCCGACCACCGGATGCAATCGGGACGCCACAAGACGTCCCGCGCAGTCTGTAATATTTGTTTTTAAAAGTAAACTCCAATTTACACTTATTGTTACCCTACCTTACGGGATGGATTCGATATATCGAATTGTTGCGGTCGGCCGCCATGTAGATCGTGCCGTCGCGCCCCACAGCGACGCCCGTGACCACGTAGGGCGGGGGCAGGCCGGGCCCAGGCGCGAGGCCGATCGGCAGGTTCTCGGCGACCGTGCGGCGTGTGCCGTCGGGGGCAATTTCCACCAGCCGCCGCGCCGCGCTCTCGGCCACGATGAAGCTGCCCCACGGCGTTTGCGCCACGCCTTCGGGCAGCGCCAGCCCGTCGGCCACGGTGCGCAGCGGCGCGCTGGCGTCCAGCGGAATGCGCAGCAGCTTGCCGGCGGCCTCGGTCACGTAGAGCGCGCCGTCCTGGCCGACGATCATCTGCACCGGGCCGTTCAGGCCGCTAGCAAGCACTGACTTTTCAGTGAACTTCGGCCCGCTGGCGCGGGTGATGCTGCCGGTAGCTATTTCGGCGTAGATCACGCTGCCGTCCGGCATGGGGATGGCGTCGAACGGCGCCTTCAGGCCGTGGATGGTTTCGACGGTCTTCAGCGTCTGCCGGTCGACCAGCTGCACCGTGCCCGTGAACCACGAGCTCAGCGCGAAGAGTTTTGGCGACAGCCCCACCGCGAAGGGGTAGTCGAGCTCCGGATCGCGCTGCATGCGGAACACGTCGCGCACCTCGCCCGTGCGCACGTCGACCTGGCGGAAGCCGAAGACGTCGGCCACCCAGAGGTCGTTGCCATCGATCTTCATGCCGGCCGGCACCGCCAGCTTGCCGCTGGTGAGCGTGCGCAGTTCGCCAGTGGCGGGGTTGAAGGCCTGCACCTCGTTGTTGGCCATGTTCGACACATAGATCGTGCCGTCGGGCGCGATGGCCAGGTTGTCGAGCGAAGGCCGCAACTGCTTCGCGACCGTCTTGCGCCCGGTGGCGAGGTCTACTTTCACCAGCTCGCCGCTGCGCGCATCGACCACCCAGAGGTTGCCCTTGCCGTCGAGGTTGGCGGCGGCCGGGATCTTGAAGCCATCGGCGATCACGGTCATGTTGCCGTTCGCCGGGTCGATCTTCACGACCTGCCCCTTGAACCACAGCGGCCCGTAGAGCATGCCGTCGGGGCCGGCTTCGAAGCCGTTGAAGCCGCCCATGTCCTTCTTGATGAGCCGCGGCGGCTTCTGGCCTTCGCGGTCGATCTCCCACAGCGCGTCGCCCAGGAACACTTGCGATGCGTAGAGCTTGCCGTTGCGGCGGTCGAAGTCGAGCGAGTTGAGGCCGAGCAGGTCCTTGGCCAGCACGCGCAGCGGGGCGGTGTCGCTCTCGCGGTAGCGCAGCATGCCCATGAGGTAGTTGGTCCAGGCCAGCTCGCCCTTCGGGCCCACGGCGATGTCGTCGGCCTGGCCTTCGGGTGCATCGATGAGCACCTTGGCCGCGCCGGTGTTGCGGTCGACCTCCCACAGCGTGTTGCCGACGACCGAGCCCGCGAGCAGCCGGCCCTTCGCGTCGATGGCCAGCCCGTGCACGCCCGAGAAGGACGAGGGCGCGACCAGCGCCTCGGGCGGGCCCCACGAGGCGGGCCGGGTGGGTGGCGGCGCAAGGCTGCTGCAGGCGCCCAGCAGGGCGAGGGTGGCGGTCAGCGCGATCGCGCCGAGGCTGCTTCTACGGGGCATGGTGTCTCCTCTTGTGGGTGCGCGAAGCAGTCTAGGAGGAGGAAGAGGCGGTGGAGTCTCTCCGGAGACACGATGCGGACTTTCGTCCGCTGTGGATTACCCGAGCCCGTTCGTTCAGCCGCGCAGCAACTGCGTCACCGTGTGGATCAGCAACCCCACCAGCCCACCTACAAGCGTGCCGTTGATGCGGATGAACTGCAGGTCGCGCCCGATGTGGCGTTCCAGCTCGAGCGTCATTTCCTGTGCGTTCCACTCGCCGACGCGTTCCTCGATGTAGCGGCGGATGTCTTCGCGGTAGCGCTCGATGGCCAGCGGCGCGGCGGCCTCGATCTGCTCGTTGATCCAGCGGCGGATGGCCTCGTCGCCCTGCAGCCGTGCGCCCAGCGAGCCGGCCATCGAGGCAATGCGCTGGCCAATCGCCGAGTCGTCGCGGCCCAGGTCGTCGTGCAGCCACGCCAGCAGCTCACCCCACAGCCCGTGCAGGTAGTCGCCGAGGGCGGGGTGCGCGATGAGTTCGGCGCGAATCTGTTCGCCGCGCTGCTGGAACTCGGGGTCGAGCTTCAGGCGCACCACGAAGTCGTCGACGAAGTGATCGAAACGCTTGCGCATCGGATGGTCGGGCTCGGCCGCCAGCTCGCCGATGGTGCGCGCCACGGCCGCGACGATCTTGCGCGTGGCCAGCTTGGCCGCCACCTGGTCGAGGCCCACGTAGCGCAGCGTCTTGATCTCGCGCGCGATGGCCTCGGTGATGTGCGCCTGCACCTCGTCGCCTTCGAGCAGACCGGCCACCTGCTGCAGCACGTCGTCGAGCAGGGCCTGGTGGCGCCCGCCGGCGGTGAGTGCATCGAGCGCCTGGCCGGTCAGGCGCGAGAGGTCAATTTTTTCGAGGCCGGCCGCGGCGGCGCGCCCCATGAAGTCGCGCACCCGTTCGTCGTCGAAGGCCGAGAGCCCGTAGCGCGTGGCGGCCACGCCCCACTCGCCGAGCTTCTCGCCGCTGGCGGGGCGCGCCAGCCAGTCTGCGATGCGCCCGGCTGCATCGAATTGCCGCAGCTTGCCGAGCACCTGTTCGGTGCTCAGGAAGTTGTCGCAGATGAAGCCCGCGAGCTTGGCGCCGATGCGGTCCTTGTTGCTCGGGATGATCGCGGTGTGCGGAATCGGCAGGCCCAACGGGTGGCGAAACAGCGCCACCACCGCGAACCAGTCGGCAATGGCGCCGACCATCGCGGCCTCCGAGAAGGCCGCCACGTAGCCCCAGGCCGGGTGCTGCGCATGCAGCGCGCTCGCCAGTACATAGAGCAACGCCGCGCCGCACAGCAGACCGAGCGCGACGCGCTTCATGCGCCCCAGCGCATCGCCGCTGTCAGCCAATGCTGGGGGTGGAAGCAAGGCGTTCCATGAACAATTCGCAGCGCGCCAGTTGTTCGAGGCTCACGAATTCGTCGGGCTGGTGCGCCTGCTCGATGCTGCCGGGGCCGCACACCACGGTGGGGATGCCAGCGTTCTTGAACAGACCCGCTTCGGTGCCGAAGGCCACCAGCGTGGTGCGTTCTTCGCCCGCCAGGCGCTGCGCCAGTTTGGTGATCGGGTTGTCGGCCGCGCCAAGGAAGCTCGGAATCTCGCAGATGGTCTCGAAGCTGAAGCCCGCGTCGGGCGCAACCTTCTTCATCGCCGGTTCGATGCTGCCCGCGTAGGCCACCACGTCGGCCTGCATGCGCTTGGCGTCGGCGGTCGGCAGGTCGCGGAATTCATAGCGGAACTCGGCATCGCGCGGCACCACGTTGTCGGCGATGCCGCCGTGGAACTGGCCCACGCTCGCGGTGCTGAAGGGCACGTCGAAGCCTTCGTAGCGCGGCTCGTTGCGCTCGAAGTCTTCCGCCATGTCGCGCACCTTGCCGATCACTCGGGCCGCCATCTCGATGGCGTTGACCGACTTCGGCGTGAGCGAGGAATGCGCCTCCTTGCCGCGCACGCAGCACTTGTAGCGGTACACGCCCTTGTGCGCGATGGCGGGCACCATGCTGGTGGGCTCGCCCACGATGCAGGCCAGCGGCTTGATGTTGGCATCGCGCATGTCGGCGATCAGTTCCTTCACGCCGAAGCAGCCGATTTCTTCTTCGTAGCTGAAGGCGAAGTGCACCGCGAAGGGCGAGTTGCTCTCGAGGAAGCGCTTGGCATTCGACAGCGCGATGGCAATGAAGCTCTTCATGTCGGCCGAGCCGCGCCCGTAGAGGCGCTCGTTCTGCACCACAGCGGAGAGCGGGTCGACGCTCCAGTCCTGCCCGTCCCAGGGCACCGTATCGGTGTGGCCGGAGACGATCACGCCGGCTGGCTTGCCTTCGCCCAGCGTGGCGAACAGGTTCGCTTTGGTGCGTTCGGCGTTGTAGGTGATGCGGCTTTTGACGCCCAGGGCCGCGAGGTGGCTCTGCGCGAAGTCGATCAGTTCGAGGTTGCTGTTGGCGCTGACGGTGTTCATGCGCACCAGGGTCTGGGCCAGCAGCAGGCTTTGGGGGGAAAGCGTGTGGAGCATGCAACACATTCTCCCGGAAGTCGGCGCGGCGCGTGCGTGGATGTCGTAGCCGTCACGCGAAGCGGGTACGCTGCCCCTCTTCTTTTGGACGGAGAAACCAGCACCATGCGCACCCTTCAGATCGCCTTGACCGCCACCGCCGCCCTCTGCGTGGCCGCCTGCAGCACCACCGGACCTTCCAGCAACAAGCTGCTGACGCTCGACGGCAACCCGCCGCTGGTCATCGCCCACCGCGGTGCATCCGGCTACCTGCCGGAAGAAACGCTCGAAGCCTATGCGCGCGCCATCGAACTCGGCGCCGACGTGATCGAGATGGACCTGATCTCCACCAAGGACGGCGTGCTCATCGCCCGTCACGACCCCAACCTCGCCCTCAACACCGACGTGGCCAAGCACCCCCGCTTCGCCTCGCGCAAGAAGACCATCAAGGTCGACGGCGAAACCCAGACCGGCTGGTTCAGCAACGACTTCACGTTGGCCGAGATCAAGACGCTGGGCGGCATCTCCACCGACGCCGAGCGTCCGCAGGAATTCAACGGCAAGTTCAAGATCGTCACGTTCCAGGAGATCATCGATTTCGCCAAGGCCAAGTCGAAGGAAACCGGCCGCACCATCGCCATCTACCCCGAGACCAAGAACCCGACCTACTTCCGCGAGCTCGGCCTGCCGATGGAAGACAAGGTCATCGCCGCCATCAACGCAGCCGGCTGGAACAGCAAGACCGCGCCCATCTACGTGCAGTCCTTCGAGCCCGGCAGCCTGAAGTACATGAAGAGCAAGGGCCTGAACACCCGGCTCATCCAGCTGATCGACGGCGACAGCGTCGACCTGAAGACCGGCGCCGTGACCTTCGCCGTGCCCAGCGACCGCCCCTACGACTGGACCAAGGCCGGTGACAAGCGCAACTTCGACGCCATGGTCACGCCCGCAGGCCTGGCCGAGATCAAGACCTACGCCGACGGCATCGGCCCGTGGAAGCGCTACATCGTGAGCATCAAGGGCACCATCGGCGCCGACGGCAAGCCGGTGGACGTCAACAAGGACGGCAAGATCAACGACGCCGACGCCACCTCCACCGCGCCCACCTCGCTGATCGCCGACGCGCACAAGGCCGGCCTGTTCGTGCACCCCTTCACCTTCCGCAACGAGTCGCGCCGCCTGGCGTCCGACTACAACAAGGACGGCAAGAGCGAATACGGCGTGTACTACAAGCTCGGCGTGGACGGCGTGTTCACCGACTTCACCGACACCGCGCTGGCTGCGCGCGCCGACTACCTGAAGAGCATCGGCCGCTGATCGGGGCGTTGTCCGCAAATGACCACCGACAACTTGTCGCCACGCGACCTCGAACTTCTGCGCATGGCCATCCGGCTGTCGGATGAGTCGAAGGCGCGCGGGCGCCATCCCTTCGCTGCGCTGGTGGCGAACGAGCATGGCGAGGTCGTCGTCACCGCGGGCAACAACTCGATGCCGCCCGAGGGCGACCCTACGCAGCATGCCGAACTGGTGGCCGCCGCGCAGGCCGCGCGCCTGCTCACGCCCGAGCAGCTCGCGCGCTGCACGCTGTACACCAGCGCCGAACCCTGCTGCATGTGCGCGGGCGCCATCTACTGGACGAACATCGGCCGCGTGGTCTACGCGCTGTCCGAGCACGCTCTGCTCGGCCTGACCGGCGACCACCCCGAAAACCCGACCTTTTCGCTTCCCTGCCGCGAGGTTTTCGCGCGCGGGCAGCGACGCGTCGAGGTGGTGGGGCCGCTGCTCGAAGAGGAAGCCTCTGCGCCGCACGTCGGCTTCTGGACCGCCGGGCACTGAACCCCGGGTGCGCACCCGGGGTGCGTATTTTTGGTGGTGCCTCGAAACGCCAGAGTGGATAGACTGGCATTTTGAGACGTCCACGCCATGAAACTCATCGACTCGCTCGTCACGCAGGCGGCTGGCATCGCCGCCGTCCGACGTGACCTTCATGCCCACCCCGAACTCTGTTTCCAGGAAGTCCGCACCGCCGACGTGGTGGCAGGCAAGCTCACCGAATGGGGCATTCCCATTCACCGCGGCCTGGGCACCACCGGCGTGGTGGGCATCGTCAAGAATGGCTCCAGCAGCCGCGCAGTCGGCCTTCGCGCCGACATGGACGCGCTGCCCGTCACCGAACTCAACACCTTCGCCCACGCCAGTAAGCACCACGGCAAGATGCACGCCTGCGGCCACGACGGCCACACGGCCATGCTGCTCGCGGCCGCTCAGCACCTGGCGAAGAACCGCAACTTCGACGGCACCGTCTACCTGATCTTCCAGCCGGCGGAAGAGGGCGGCGGCGGCGCCCGCGAGATGATCAAGGAAGGACTGTTCGAGCAGTTCCCCATGGACGCCGTGTTCGGCATGCACAACTGGCCCGGCATGAAGGCGGGTCAGTTCGCCGTGAGCCCCGGCCCGGTGATGGCCTCGGGCAACAAGTTCCACATCAACGTGATCGGCAAGGGCGGCCACGCCGCGCTGCCGCATACGGGCATCGACCCGGTGCCTATCGCCTGCGAGATCGTGCAGGCCTTCCAGACCATCCTCACCCGCAAGATGAAGCCGACCGATTCGGCCGTGATCTCGGTCACCACCATCCATGCCGGCGAAACCAACAACGTGATTCCCGACAACTGCGAGCTGTCGGGCACGGTGCGCACCTTCTCGCTGGAGGTGCTCGACCTGATCGAGGCGAAGATGAAGCAGGTCGCCGACCACATCTGCGCGGCGCACGACGCCACCTGCGACTTCCGCTTCGAGCGCTACTACCCGCCCACCATCAACACCGAGGCCGAGGCCGACTTCGCGCGCCGTGTGATGGGCGGCATCGTCGGCCCCGAGAACGTGCTGAAGCAGGAGGCCGCCATGACTTCCGAAGACTTCGCCTTCATGCTGCAGGCCAAGCCCGGCGCCTATGCCTTCATCGGCAACGGCGACGGCACGCACCGCGACGTGCACCACGGCGAAGGCCCGTGCACGCTGCACAACGCGAGCTACGACTTCAACGACGACCTCATCCCGCTGGGCGCCACCTGCTGGGTGCAGATCGCCGAGCAGTTCCTCAAGCCCGGCGGCGCAGCGACATGATCGGCATCGCAGAGGCCTTTTCGCCGCGCTACGCCCAGGCGCGCCAGAAGTTCCTGCAAGGCTGCGTGAGCGCCGGCCTCACGGTCGAGCCGCATGCGCACCCGCTCAAGGGGCGCGACGGCGAAGACCTGTCGATGGACGTCGCGCTCGACGGCGACGCGAATGCGCAGAACCTGCTGATCGTCAGCAGCGCCTGCCATGGCGCCGAAGGCCACTGCGGCAGCGGCGTGCAGGTGTTCGCGCTGCACGACTCTGAATGGCGCGAGAAGGCCAAGGCGCAGGGCGTGGCGGTGCTGTACGTGCATGCGCTCAACCCGCACGGTTTTTCCTACGGCCGGCGCGTGACGCACGAGAACGTCGACCTGAACCGCAACTTCATCGACTTCTCCAAGCCGGTGCCGGTCAACGAGCCGTATGCCAAGCTGCACGACCTGCTGCTGCCCGCCACCTGGCCGCCCACGCCCGAGAACCAGGCGGCCGTGGACAAGTGGATCGGAAAGCACGGCGCCACTGCCTACCAGGCGGCCGTGACAAGCGGGCAATACCAGTTCGACGATGGCCTGTTCTTCGGCGGCAAGGCGCCGACTTGGAGCAACAAGACCATCCGCAGCGTGCTCAAGCGCCACGCGGGCAACGCCAAGCGCCTGGCCTGGATCGACCTGCATACGGGGCTCGGCCCGAACGGTCTGGGTGAACGCATCTTTGCCTGCCGCGACGACAAGGTCGCCTATGCGCGCGCCAATGCGTGGTGGGGCACGCCCGCCGCGCCCGTCACTTCGATCTACGACGGCTCCTCGACTTCAGCGCTGCTGCGCGGGCTGATGTGGGACTCCGTCTACGAGGAGTGCCCGCAGGCCGAGTACACCGGCATCGCGCTCGAATACGGCACGCTGCCGATCCTCGAAGTGACCGGCGCGCTGCGTGCCGACCACTGGCTGCACAAGCACCCTGAGGCGCCGGCTGACCTGGCCGACGGTATCCGGGCACGGATGCTGGAAGCGTTCTATACGGACACCGATGCCTGGCGTGGACAGATCGTCAGCCAGGCGCGGCAGGCGATGTTCCAGGCCGTGGGCGGTCTCAGCGGCAAGGCGGCCTGATCAGGTCCTGACGCGGCCGTCGCCGGTCAACATCGACAGCTCGACAAACTTCGAGCCCACGTGGTTCTTGGCAGAGAACGACACCTCGAACCCGCCGAACTGCTGGCGGTCGATGCTTTCCAGCCCTGCGATCAGGCTCTCGCGCGTGGGCTTGCCCGGTGCCTTGCGCAGGCCCTCGGTCAGCACCTTCGCGGCCAGGTAGCCTTCCATGCTCGAAAAATTGGCGCTCGCGCCGCCGCCGGCCTTGCGCACCGCCTCGGTGAATTCGCGCGCCAGCGCATTGGCCTGGTTGTAGGGCGAGGGCACCACCTGCGTCACCATCACGCCGGCCGCGTCCTTGCCCAGCTCGTCCGCCAGCGCCTGCGTGCCGACGAAAGACATATTGAAGAAAGTGCCGCCGTAGCCCGCCTTGCGCGCCTCGCGGATGAAGGCCGCGCAGGCCTTGTACGCGCCCACCTGCACCACCGCGTCGGGCTTCGCCGCCACGATGGACTTCACCGCCTGCGCCACGTCGGCCGAATTGCGCTCCACCGTGGCCAGCGCCACGGGCTTGAGCTGCTGCTCGCCGAGCGCCAGCGTCACCCCGTCGAGCCCGGCCTTGCCGTAGGCGTCGTTCTGATAGAAGACCGCGATCTTCTTCAGGCCCAGGTGGGTGAGCTGCTTCACCATCAGCGCCGTCTCGTCGTTGTACGAGGCGCGCACGTGAAACACATTTTTCTGGAAGGGCTCGCGCAGCGACATCGCGCCGGTGAAGGGGGCCACGAACGGCACCTTGTCCTTCACCGCCAGCGGCAGCGCCGCCAGGCTGGTCGGCGTGCCTATGTAGCCGAAGAGTGCGAACACGTCTTCCGAGATCAGCTTCTGCGTGTTGGCCGCGCAGCGGTCGGGCTCGTAGCCGTCGTCGAGGTTCTTGATGACCACGTCGCGGTGCCCCGACTGGGCGTTGTACTGGTCCAGGAACAGCTTGGCGCCCTGGTGAAACTGGATGCCCAGCTGCGCCGCCGGACCGGTGAACGCTGCCGACTGGCCCAGCACCAGCGGCGTGTCGCCCTGTGCCCGCGCGATGCCGAAACCCCCCAGCGTGGCGGCCGCGCCTGCGGCCAAAGAAAAATGACGTCGATTCAACATGATGAAAACCCACTCCCGCGCTCTGACTCGCGCACAAATTAGACTCGCCCGATGGCCCACGCACCGGATACCTTGCTCGAAGAAGCGCCTCCCCAGCCCGTAACGACCACCGTGCTGGGCGCCTGTCCCCACGACTGCCCGGACACTTGCGCGCTTGTTACAACCGTCAAGGATGGCGTGGCCGTCAAGCTGCAGGGCAATGCCGCCCACTCGCACACCGGTGGCGTGCTGTGCACCAAGGTGTCACGCTACATCGAACGCAACGACCACACCGAACGGCTGGTACAGCCCCTGAAACGTGTCGGCCCCAAGGGCAGTGGCCAGTTCGAGCCCGTGTCGTGGGACGCCGCGCTGGACGACATTGCCGCGCATCTTCGAGTATTACAGGGAAAACCCGAAGCTATTGTCCCCTACAGCTATGCGGGCACCATGGGGCTGGTGCAGGGCGAGTCGATGGATCGGCGCTTCTTCCACAAGCTGGGCGCCACCCTGCTGGACCGCACCATCTGCTCCATGGCCGGCGGCGAAGCCATGGTCTACACGCTGGGCGCCAAGGTCGGGATGCGCATCGAGTTCTTCGCCGAGGCCAGGCTGATCCTCATCTGGGGCAGCAATTCCATCGCCAGCAACCTCCATTTCTGGCGCCATGCCCAGGCCGCCAAGCGCGCCGGCGCACGGCTGGTGTGCATCGACCCGCGCAAGACCGAAACCGCCGACAAGTGCGACGAGCACATCGCGCTGCTGCCCGGCACCGACGCCGCGCTGGCGCTGGCCCTGATGCACGAGCTGATCGTGCACGACTGGCTCGACCACGACTACATCGCCAACCACACGCTGGGCTGGGAGCAGCTGCGAGAGCGCGCGCTCCAATGGCCGCCGTCGCGCGCGGCCGAAGTCTGCGGCATCCCTGAAGAACAGATCGTCTCGCTGGCCAGGGCCTACGGCACCACGAAGCCGGCTGCGATCCGCCTGAACTACGGCATGCAGCGCGTGCGCGGCGGCGGCAACGCGGCCCGCGCCATCGCCTGCCTGCCGGCGCTGGTTGGCGCCTGGCGCGACCGCGCGGGCGGCCTGCTGCTGAGCAGCTCGGGTCATTACCCGGTCGACCGCGCCGCGCTTCAGCGCCCCGACCTGCTGGCCGGGCGCAAGCCGCGCATCGTCAACATGAGCACCATCGGCGACGCGCTGCTGGACACCGCCAATCCGGTGGAGGCCATCGTGGTCTACAACAGCAACCCGGTGGCGGTGGCGCCCGAGTCGGCCAAGGTGGCGGCCGGCTTCGCGCGCGAAGACCTGTTCACCGTGGTGCTGGAGCAGTTCCGCACCGACACCGCCGACTACGCCGACTACCTGCTGCCCGCCACCACGCAGCTGGAGCACTGGGACATCCACTGCAGCTACGGCCACACCGACGTGCTGCTGAACCGCCCGGCCGTGGCGCCGCGCGGCGAGGCCCGCAGCAATGCCTGGGTGTTCCGCGAGTTGGCGCGCCGCATGGGCTTTGGCGAGCCCTGCTTCTCGGATTCCGACGAAACGCTGTGCCGCACCGCCTTTGCCGACAACGCCATCGACTTCCCCGAACTGCTGGCGCAGGGCTTCACCAGCGTGAAGTTGCCCGAGGCGCCGTTTGCCGAAGGCAGCTTCCCCACGCCTTCGGGCCGCTGCGAATTCTTCAGCGCGCGCCTCGAAGCCATGGGCATCGGCGGCCTGCCCGACCACGTGCCCAACTGGGAGCCGGCCGGCAGTTCGACCGAATTTCCGCTGGCCATGATCTCGCCGCCGGCGCGCAATTTCCTCAACTCGACCTTCGTCAACGTGACGAGCCTGCGCGCCATCGAGGTCGAGCCGCTGCTCGAGATCCACGAGGCCGACGCCGCCGCGCGCGGCATCGAGGACGGCGCGATGGTGCGCGTGTTCAACAAGCGCGGTGAGCACCGCTGCCGCGCCGAGGTCTCGCGCCGCGCGCGGCAGGGCGTGGTGCACGGCATGGGCATCTGGTGGCGCAAGCTCGGCATGGACGGCACCAATGTCAACGAGCTGACCAGCCAGCGCCTGACCGACATCGGCCGCGGCCCTACGTTCTACGACTGCCTCGTCGAGGTCGAAAAGGCGTGAGGCCTCTTCCCGCGCTTGCGCTGGCCGGCGCGCTGTTGCTCACCGGCTGCGCCGACCTCGGCTACTACTGGCAGTCCGCCAGCGGCCACATCGGCATCATGCGGGCCGCCAAGCCCGTGCCCGAGTGGCTGGCCGACCCGGCCGTGTCCGCGCCGCTGAAGGCCAAGCTCGAACTCACGCAGCGCATCCGCCGCTTCGCATCCGCCGAACTCGGCCTGCCCGACAACGCCAGCTACAAGTCGTACGCCGACCTGCACCGCCCCGCCGCCGTGTGGAATGTGGTGGCCGCGCCGCCGTACTCGCTGACGCTCAAGAGCTGGTGCTTCCCGGTGGCCGGCTGCGTGGGCTACCGCGGCTACTACAGCGAGGACGCGGCCAAGGCCGAAGCCGAGGCGCAGAAGAAACAAGACCTGGAAGTTGCCGTGTACCCCGTGCCCGCGTACTCCACGCTGGGCTGGATGAACTGGGCCGGCGGCGACCCGCTGCTGTCCACCTTCATCGGCTACCCCGAGGGCGAGCTCGCGCGCATCGTGTTCCACGAATTGGCGCACCAGGTGCTCTACGTGGCCGGCGACACGGTGTTCAACGAGTCGTACGCCACGGCCGTCGAGCGCATCGGCGGGGCGATGTGGCTGCAGCGCGAAGCCGGCGAGCAGGCCCGCCGCGAGTACGCCCAGTTCGATGGGCAGCGCCAGGACTTCCGGGCGTTGGCGCTCAACACCCGCCGCGCGCTGACGCAGGTCTACGAATCGCCCGAAGCCAAGGCCAAGGACTGGGCCAAGGTCGAGGTCATGAAGCAGGCGGCCATGACCGATTTCCGCGAGCGCTACGCGAAGCTGAAGGAGGGCTGGTCCGGCCCCCGCCGCAACGCCTACGACGCCTGGGTGGCGCGCGCCAACAACGCGGCCTTCGGCGCGCAGGGCGCCTACGACGATCTCGTGCCCAGCTTCGAGAAACTCTTCGAGCGCGAAGGCCACGACTGGCCGCGCTTTTACACTGAGGTCCGGCGCATCGCCGCGCTGCCGACCACGGAAGAACGCCGCAGTGCCTTGCAGGCGGCGACCGGCATCATGCAAACCCATTCCAGCCCGGAACAAAAAAACGGAGATCACGGTGCCTGACATCCATATCGAACGCAACCACACGCTGGGCATCGCCGGGGCGCGCGTCGCCGCACGCCAGTGGATCAAGCAGGCCGAACAGGAGTTCGGCCTCGAATGCGTCTACACCAAGGGCGAAGACCGCGACGTGGCAACCTTCACGCGCGCTGGCATCGACGGCACCGTCGAGGTCACGGCCAGCACCTTCACGCTCGATGCGACGCTGGGTTTCCTGTTCAGCAGCTTCAGCGAAATGATCGAGCAGAAGATCACGCGCAACCTCGACGCGTTGCTCGAATCCCCCCGGGGTAGCGGCACCCGTCTCGCCTGAGAGCCTTCGGCTTCAGGCGATGGTGTAGCCGCCGTCCACCGGCAGCGCCACGCCGCTCACCATTGACGCGCCATCGCTCAGCAGAAAGAGGATCGGCGCCACCACTTCTTCCACCTGCGCGAAGCGGCCCAGCGGAATGTTCCTGAGGGCAGCAGCGCTCTTGTCCGCGTCGGCCCAGGCCTGTTCGGCCATCGGCGTGAGCGTGACGGTCGGGTTCACGCTGTTCACGCGGATGCCGTGCGGCCCGAACTCCAGGCACAGTGAGCGCGTGATGGCGTCCATCGCAGCCTTCGAGGCGCAGTAGCAGAGGTGCGCGTCGAGTGCGACCAGTGAGGCCTGGCTCGACACGTTGACGATGCTGCCGCGTATGCCGGCCGCGATCATGGCCTTGCCGCAGCGTGAGGCTACGAGTGCTGCGGCACGTGCGTTGACGGCCATGACGGTGTCGAAGCTTTCGGCCTTCATTTCGGCGGCAGATTCGAGCAACGCGATGCCGGCGCAGTTCACGACGAGGTTGAATGCGGGCAACTGCGCGAGCGCGTGCTCCAGTGCGGGAGCGTCGGCCACGTCGAGTACCAGTGGCGTGCAGCCGGCCTCGGCGTGCAGCGTCTCCAGTGCTGCGGCGTTGCGTCCCACGGCTGTGACTTTTGCGCCGGACTGCGCGAGTCGCATCGCCACTGCGCGGCCGATGCCGCTGCTCGCGCCGGTCACCAGTGCGCGTTGGCCGGAGAAGTTGAAGGAGGTTGTCATGTCAGTTGCTTCAGTGTTCGGTCGGGGTGCGTGCGAATGACACCGGGTGCTCCCCTCCGCGAATGTCCCCCGCCTTCGGCTCCTCCTTTATTTCGCTGCGGGGAGCACCCGGTGCCATTCGCACATGGACGCCGCTGTCGTGATCGCGCCCCCGATCGCATCGAATAGTCACATCAGCCGATGCATCGCATCACGCAACGCGGGATAAAGGGATTTGTAGATCTCGAAGCGCTCTCGATACACAGCCTGCGCCGCAGGCTCAGGCCGCGCCCGCTCCACCAGCGTGACCCAGCCGCGCTCAGCCGTTGCAGCATCGACCAGCCCAGCACCGAGTGCCGCGAGCATCGCCGCCCCGAGCGCCGCCTCGACTTCTTGCTCGATGGTGAACACCGGATAGCCTGTGATGTCCGCCACGATCTGCATCCACAGGTCCGAGTGTGCCGCGCCGCCGACCACGATCAGCCGGTCGTCCAGCGGTTGCCCGCTTTGGCGTCCCGCCTCGATGTTGTGCTGCAGCGCGAAGCTCACGCCTTCGAGCACCGCGCGGTACAGGTGCGCCCGGCTGTGCGCGAGCGAGAGGCCGATGAAGGCGCCCTTGGCCCGCGCGTCCCAGATCGGGCTGCGCTCGCCCATGAGGTAGGGCAGGAACACGAGGCCTTCCGCGCCGGGTGGCACGTCGACGGCCTTGCGTTCGATCAGCGCGTGCGCGTCTTCGCCGGTGCGCGCCGCCTCGGCCACTTCGGCCTGGCAGAAGGCTTCGCGGAACCACGTGATGGCCGCACCCGCCGTGATTGCGCCGCCGAACACATAGCTGCGGTCCGCACCGCGATACACGTGCGGCATGGTGATGAGCTTGTGCCGTGCATCGACCGTGGGGCTCACGAAGCCCCAGCACATGCTGGTGCCGATCATCGCCACATGGTCGCCGCTGCCTGTAACGCCCGCGCAGAAGGTGGCCACCGCCGCATCGACACCGCCCGCCATCAGCGGCATGCCCTCGGCAAGGCCGAGCTTCGCGGCCCATTCGGTGCTCAGCCCGCCGACCACCTCGCTCGACTCGGTCAGGCGCGGCGGCATCATGCGCGACGGAATGCCGAGCATCTGCATCGCCTCTTCGGACCACTGTCGGCGCGCCGCGTCGTACACGCCGCCGATGTTGCCGGCCGAGCTGTGATCGACCGCCAGCTCGCCCGTGAGCCGCCAGTTGATATAGCTGTTGGGCGGCAGGAAATGGCGCGTCTTCGCCCATACCTCGGGCAGGTGCTCGCGCACCCACAGGATCTTGGTGAAGCCGTAGTAGCTGTCCACGCCGTTGCCGGTGATGGCTTCGAGGCGTGGTACGTCCACGTTCGCGTTCACCCATGCAACCTCGGCCGTGGCGCGGCGGTCCATCCAGATCAGGCAGGGGTGCAGCGGCTGCATCTCTTCATCGACCGGAATGCCCGCGCCGCCGTAGAGGCTGCTCACGCACATCGCCGCGATGTCCGACGGAGCGACGCCGCTGCCGGCCACGCAGGCGCGCACGCTCTCGCGCACCGCGTCGAACCACACGGCGCAGTCCTGCTGCGCCCACAGCGGCTTCGGCGTCTCGGGCTGGTAGGCCACGCTCGCTTGCGCATGCACCTTGCCGTCGATGCCGACCAGCAGGCACTTGGTGCTTTGCGTGCCGATGTCGACGCCGATCACGTATTTCATGATGTGTTGTCTCTCAGGATCGGGGCTGCGGCTTGAGCAGCACCTTGATGGAATCCAGCGAGTTTGCCAGCGCGAAGGCGCGCTCCCATTCGGTCAACGGAAAGTCGTGCGTCACGATGCCCTGCGAGGTGACGAGGCCGCGCGCCAGCAGGTCGATGGCAACGGGGTAGCAGTACGGACCCAGGTGCGCGCCGCGCACGTCGAGCTCCTTGCGGTCGCCGATGATCGACCAGTCGGCGCTGGTTTCCGAGCCGAACACGCTGAACTCGACGAAGCGGCCGAGCTTGCGAATCATCTCCAGCCCCTGCGTCACGCCGATGGGCGCGCCCGTGGTCTCGATGTACACGTCGCAGCCGTAGCCTTCGGTCAGGCCCTTGACGATGGCGTCTGCGTTCTCGGTCTTCGGGTTGATGACGACGTCGGCGCCGTATTGCTTCGCGAGCGCCAGGCGTTCCGGCACGAGGTCGATCACGATGAGTTTCTTCGGCGTCTTCAGCGCGGCGACCTGCACCATCATCAGCCCCAGCGGGCCGGCACCGGCGATCACCACCACGTCGTCGAGCTGGATGTCGCCGCGGTTCACCGTGTGGATCGCGCAAGACAGCGGCTCGATGATGGCCGCGTCTTCCAGCGAGATGCCGTCGGGGATCTTGTGCACGCGCGAGGTTGACGGCAGGCGCATGTAGTCGGCCATGCCGCCATCGGCCACGATGCGCTGGAAGCCGAAGATGTTGTGCACTTCGCACATCCAGTATTTGCCCGAAGTGCAGAAGCGGCACTTGCCGCAGGGCACGATCTGCTCGGCGATCACGCGGTCGCCTTTCTCCACACCGAAGTGCTCGGCCGCGCCTTCGCCGAGGGCTTCGACATACCCGAAGAATTCATGGCCGGGGATGACCGGCGCCTTGACCCATGAGGGCTGGCCGTCGCCACCCCAGAACATCTTCGCGCCCGAGTGGCACTTGCAGTCGGAGGCGCAGATGCCGCAGGCGGCGATGGAGATCAGCAACTCGTTCGGGCCGATGGCCGGCATGTCGACGGTTTCGAGGCGGTAGTCCTTGGGGCCGTGGCAGACGACGGCCTGCATGGCGAGCTGGGCGATGGCGCCCGATGTGCCGGGTTGGAGCTTTTGATAAGACATGAGGTTGGGGAGTTTGGGGGGAAGGTGTCGGCTGCGAAGTCAGCGCTTGGCTTCGCGGCTGATGAAGATGGCGAGCAGGACGATCCCGCCCTTGATGATCAATTGCAGGTACGGCGACACGCCGATCATGTTGAGGCCGTTGTTCAGCACGCCCAGCAGCAGTGCACCGACCAGCGTGCCGACGATGGCGCCGCGCCCGCCGGCGATCGATGTGCCGCCCATCACCACGGCTGCGATGGCGTCGAGCTCGAAGCCCACGCCCACGCCGGGCTGTCCGCTGGTCACGCGCGCTGCCTGCACGATGCCGGCGATGGCGGCGGTCATCCCGCTCAGCGCATACACGAGCAGCTTGTAGCGCGACACGCGCACGCCCGAGAGTCGAGTGGCTTCCTCATTGCCGCCGATGGCATACACGTAGCGGCCGAACGGCGCCATGTTCAGCAGCACGTAGGCCACGAGGTACGTCGCCAGCATGATGAGGATCGGTACCTTGATGCCAGCCAGCACGCCGCCGCCGAGAAAGGCGAAAGAATCGGGTAGCCCGTCGATGGGATAGCCGCCCGTGTAGATCAGCGCAATGCCGCGTGCAATGCCCATGGTGGCCAGCGTCACGATGATCGGCGGCATGCGCAGGTAGGCCACGCAGTAGCCGTTGAACAGGCCGATCACCACGCCAACGGCCAGGCCGAGCGGCACGGCCAGCATCGGCGGCAGGCCGAACTGCACCATCATTCCCGAGGCCAGCGTGCCCGACAGTGCCACCACCGCGCCCACCGAAAGGTCGATGCCACCGGTGAGGATCGCGGCCGTCATGCCCACCGCGATGATCGCGTTGATCGACGACTGCAGCGCGATGTTCTGCAGGTTGCCCCAGGAGAGAAAGTTGTCGGTCGCGACGATCATGAAGACCGAGATCGCGACCAGGCCTACCAGTGGGAGGAAGGCTGTGGAGCGGCGCAGCTGGGTGAAGAAGCCGCCTGCAGGTGCCGGTGGTGTGGGGTGGGTTGCGGTTGCGGTTGCGGTTGCGTTCATTTCATGTGCTCCACTGGGTATTGCGCGAAGACGGGATGCCCTGTGCACAGTGGGCGCCGTCGGCGTGATCGCGCCTCGAAAAAATCTCTGTCGTAGTCATTGAGCGCCTCCCGACGAAGTGGCGTAGCGCATGATGTCGCCCGAGTTGATTGCGTCGCCTTCGAGCGTCGCCACGATGGCCCCGCCCGAGAACACGGCAACACGGTCACACATGCCGACGATCTCAGGCAGCTCGCTGGAGATCATCACGATCGATTTGCCCTGCCGAGTGAGCTCGCGCATCAGGCCGTAGATCTCGGCCTTGGCGCCCACGTCGATACCGCGCGTGGGTTCGTCGAAGATCAGCACTTCAGAGGCGTGGCCGAGCCAGCGCGCGATCACCACCTTCTGCTGGTTGCCACCCGACAGCGTCGCCACGCGCGTCTCGATGTTCGGCGCCTTCACACCTACGCGGCGCGAGAGTTCGCCGGCCGCCTGCTTCTCAGACGCCTGGCTGACCAGCCCCGCGCTGCGGTGCCTGCCGAGGTTGTTCAGCGAGATGTTGAAGCGGATCGTGAAATCGGTGATCAGCCCTTCGACCTTGCGGCTTTCGGGCAGCAGGCCGATACCGTTCTCCAGCGCCTGCGTCGGGTCGTTCAGTCGCACGGGCTTGCCGTTGCGCAGCACCGTCTTGCGATGCACGCGGTCGGCACCCATCATGCCCAGCGCCAGTTCGGTGCGGCCCGAGCCGACCAGCCCTGCAAAGCCGAGGATCTCGCCTTCATGCAGTTCGAAGGCGTTGATGGGCCCGCCCTTCGCTAGCTGGATGTGCGGCACTTCGAGCACCTTGCGCCCGCGCGGCGCAGGCACCGGCTTCGGCGGAAAGTTGTGTTCGATGCGGCGGCCCACCATCATTTCGACCAGCGCATTCACATCGGTCGCGCCCACCTCGGCATGCCCTGCGTTGGCACCATCGCGCAGCACGCTGATGCGGTCGCACACCTCGAAGATCTCGTCGAGGTGATGCGAGATGAAGATCATCGCCACACCCCTGGCGCGCAGCTCCCTCATGATCTTGAACAGGTGCCCGGCCTCGTTCGGCGTGAGCGTGGCAGTCGGTTCGTCGAGCACCAGCAGGCGCGCCTTCAGCGACAGCGCCTTGCCGATTTCAACGAACTGCTGCTGCGCCACCGAGAGCCGGCAGATCGGCACGCCGAGGTCGATCTGCACACCCAGCTCGTCGAACAAGGCCTGCGCGGATCGCTTCATCGCCGCCTTGTCCATCAGCCCGAAACGGTTCTTCAGGTAGCGTCCGAGGAAGATGTTCTCCACCGCGTTCAGGTACGGGATGAGGCTGAACTCCTGGAAGATGATGCCAATGCCGGCAGCAATCGCATCGTTGTAGCCCGCGAACTTCCGCTCGCTGCCTTCGATGAAGATGCGCCCCTCGTCGGCCTGGTAGATGCCGCCGAGGATCTTCATCAGCGTCGACTTGCCCGCGCCGTTCTCGCCGAGCAGCGCGTGCACTTCGCCCTTGCGGATCGAGAGGTCGATGCCCGCGAGAGCCTTCACGCCCGGAAAGCTCTTCGAGACGCCTTCGAGCCTCAGCATTTCGGCGGTGTCGTTCATGGCCGTGCGCTGCTTCTGGCGTCGGTTACCAGGTGAAGGTCTTCGCGCCGTCGGCGTCGATCAGCTTCACGTCGACCGGCACCGCAGCGGGCACGTTGGCACCCCACTTCTTCGCCAGCGCGATGCCGATGGCCAGGCGGATCTGGTCGCGCGGGTACTGCGCGGTGGTGGCGATGAACTTCGAGCCGGGCTTCTGCATGGCCTTGATGGCCTCGGGGGCGCCGTCCACGCTGGTGAGCTTCACGTCCTTGCCGCTGGCTTCGATGGCGGCGAGCGCGCCCATCGAGCCGCCGTCGTTCACGCTGAAGATGCCCTTGAGGTTGCCGTTGGCCTGCAGGATGTTCTCGGTCACGGTGAGCGCGGTGGCGCGTTCCTGCTTGCCGTTCTGCGTGCTCACGACCTTGATGCCGGGGTATTTGGCGAGCGCCTCGCGGCAGCCCTTCACGCGCTCCAGGATAGGCACGACCGGAATGCCGTCGAGGATGGCCACGTCGCCTTTCTCGCCGATGCTCTTTGCCAGGTACTCGCAGGCCAGGCGGCCGGCGTCGGTGTTCTTCGAGCCGACGAAGGAATCGACCGGGCCTTGCGCGTTGGCGTCGACCGCCACCACCACGAGGCCCGCTTTCTTGGCCGAGCGCACGGCCGACTGCACGCCGGTGGAGTCGGTCGGGTTCAGCAGCAGGATGTCGACTTTCTTCTGGATCATGTCTTCCACGTCGCCGATCTGCTTGGCCACGTCGTGCCGCGCGTCGGTGGTGACCACGGTGGCGCCGATGCTGGCGGCGGCCTCTTCGAGCGCCTGCTTCATCGTCACGAAGTAGGGGTTGTTGAGCTCCTGGAAGGTCATGCCGATGCGCAGCGGCTGCTTCGAGGCTTGCGCCTGTGCGGCGGATGCGCCGCAGATCAGCGCGGCGGTAAGGGCGGTGGCTTTGAGGATGTTCTTCATGGTGGCTGTCTCCTTGGGTTTGTGACTGTCGAAAAACGCGGACAAAGGCTCGCCCCACGCGGCGCCCGAAGGGCCGCGTCGGTGACGACACGGGGAACACGGAAGCCCGGCTACGGCGGGTTGGCGGCACGCGAGGCCGCGGCCTGCATGCGATGGAAATTGCGGAACTTGGTCGGCGGCATGCGCTTGTGCAGCAGGAATTGCCGGTTGAAGTTCGACACGTTGTTGAAGCCCACGTCCATGCAGACGTCGAGCACCGGCTTCTCGCTGTTGGTGAGAAGCTCGCAGGCGCGGCTGATGCGCAGCCGGTTCACGTAGCGCACGAACGATTGGCCCGTGTGCTTGCGGAAGGATCGCGAGAACGCGCTCGGGCTCTGGCCCACCAGCTCGGCCAGCATCGGCTCGCGCAGGTCGTCGCCGAGGTTGGCCGCGATGTGGGCCAGCACGTTGTTGATCGCGTGCGACATGAAGGCCTTGGGGTCGGGCTTGAACGCGGGGCTGGCCAGGCGCTGGCGGTCGTGGCCGTCGGCCAGCAGTTCGAGCAGCGACAGCAGCAGGATCACGCGGCGCAGGCCGCGCGCCTCCAGCAGCGATTCCATGATCGGCTTGGCCGCGGCGGCGGTCTCCACCGAAAACAGCAGACCCGAGCCCGATTCGGCCAGCAGCGGCGCGATGCGCTCGAACTCCGGAAAAGTGCCGGCCATGTTCTGCACCAGCCCGGCCGGAAACTGGATCACGATGCCGCGCCGCTCGACGCTCTGGCCTGCGGGCACGTCGCTGATCCAGTTGTGCGGCAGATCGGGGCCCATCATCACGAGGTTGCCCGGCTCGAAGTGGCCGACGTGGTCGCCCACGAAATACACGCCCTGGGTCTCGACGATCAGCTGGATCTCGTACTCGGGATGGAAGTGCCAGCGCACCGTGCGGTACGGGTAGCCGTGCGCCCAGCAGGTGAACGATTCGTCACCGCGGACTTCAACGATTTCCAGGTCGGGTTGCATGGGGCGGACTGTACGAACCGCTCCCGATGCCAACAACCAGAGAAGGCGTCCCGGATCGATACTTTTTTGACTTCCGGGGAGGCCTGAACGACCGATGCGGCGACTTGCATTGCGCCGCAGCAAACCCCTTTCTCCTCGGGGAGAGCAGGGCCGCGGGCGGTATTTGCTGCACCGCGGCAGGCGCCGGATTTGCGAAGTCAAGAATTCATAGGTGTTTTCCCGCCCCGTCAGGCCCGGGCACACTCTGGCGTCATGACGACAACAAGCTCCTCCCCTCCGGCAGCGGGCCCGCTGGCCGGCCTCAAGGTCATCGAGCTCGGGCAGCTCATCGCCGGGCCCTTTGCTGCGCGCACGCTGGGCGACTTCGGCGCCGAGGTCATCAAGATCGAGCCGCCCGGCGGAGGCGATCCGCTGCGCACCTGGCGGCTGCTGAAAGACGGCACCTCCGTCTGGTGGCAGGTGCAGTCGCGCAACAAGCGCTCGCTGGCGCTGGACCTGCGCGAACCCGAGGCGCAGGCCGTCGTGCGCAAGCTCGCGGCCGAGGCCGACGTGCTGATCGAGAACTTCCGCCCCGGCGCGATGGAAGGCTGGGGCCTCGGCCCCGACGAGCTGCTGGCCGCCAACCCCGCGCTCGTGATGCTGCGCATCAGCGGCTACGGCCAGACCGGGCCGTACCGCGACCGCCCCGGCTTCGGCGTGGTGGCCGAGGCCATGGGCGGGCTGCGCCACCTTACGGGCGAGCCGGGCCGCGTGCCGGTGCGCGTGGGCGTGTCGATCGGCGACACGCTGGCCTCGCTGCACGGCGTGATCGGCGTGCTGATGGCGATGCAGCACCGGCATGCGACGGTGAGCGCCGAATATCCGAAGGGCCGCGGACAGGTGATCGACGTGGCGCTCTACGAGGCCGTTTTCAACTGCATGGAAAGCCTGCTGCCCGAGTACGGCGAATTCGGCGCGGTGCGCGAGGCGGCCGGCAGCGCGCTGCCGGGCATTGCGCCGACCAATGCGTACCGATGTTCGGACGGTGGCTACGCGATCGTCGCGGGCAACGGCGACAGCATCTTTCGCCGGCTCATGGCGTGCATCGGCCGGCCCGACCTCGCGGCGAATCCTTCATTGGCCGGCAACACGGGCCGCGTGGCGCAGGTCGAAATGCTTGACGCCGCCATCGGCGACTGGACCGCGCAACGCACGGTCGACGAAGTACTGGCCGCGCTCGACGCGGCGCATGTGCCAGGCGGCCGGATCTACACCATCGCCGACATCGCGGCCGATCCGCACTACGCCGCGCGCGGCATGCTGCAGCAGGTGCAGATGGCTGACGGCAGCGCGCTCGCGGTGCCTGGTTTCGTGCCCAAGCTGTCGCTCACGCCGGCCAGCCACCGGCACAACGCGCCGGCGCTGGGCGCGGACACCGATGCGGTGCTGAAGGAAATCGGCCTGAGCGCCGAGCAGATCGCCGCGCTGCACGAGCGCGGAATAGTGGGCTAGCCGATACGGGCCATTCATGGGCCTGCAATGGCCCCCGTGCGATAAACCGGGCAACAAGGAGAGTCCATGGCAGCAGCGAACAGGCGACAGGAAGCCCCGAGGCGGAACAGCAGCACCCCTGCGCGTGAAACCGAACGCGTCTACGGGACTGCGAAATGGGACTTGTCGAAATTGGACTGCGAGAAGGTGGAGCACCTGCTGCAGCAGCTGCGTCTGCGCCGCATGGCTGCTGAGCCCAAGTTCTCCGACGACGTCATCGTGTGGCCCTCCAGGAGCGCCGTGGCTGGCGGCGCAGAGATGGCGACGCTGAGCGCAATCAATCTCGGCAACGCGGCGGAGGCGCTCGGCCAAAGAGTGGAAGGTCGTGGCATTCCCCGGATGAAGCTCATCAAGCAGCTCGACGACGTGTCCGTGATGCAGGCCAACTCGTCCGCCCTGCTGGCGATGCGCCGCAACACGCCGGGGCTGCGGGTGGCACCCGCCGCATGGGCTTACCTCCAGTACATCCGGCCGCTGGGCGATGAGATGGATTCCAGCGCGATCCAGGTTGCGCCGGGGGCCAAGGTCAAGAGCTTCGAGCTGCATCTTGCGGACCCGCAGGGCAAGCCCGTGCCGGGCGTCCGGGTCAAGGCGCTCGTGGATTGGGACGGCGCGCACGTGCCCGCGGTGACCGACAGCAAGGGAATCGCGAGCCTGGGAATTCCGGTGCTCTATCCGCGGGTGGAAATGATCCTGGTCGAGCCGGAACACACGCACTGGTCGGTCTTCATCAAGGGGTTCGACCGGGTCGCGGCACCGAAGCGATTGAACGTGCAAGCCACGCCGCTGGTGCCCGACAGCTTCCAGCTGCTGGCGAACTACGCGCCATACGACCCCCAGGCCGGAGCGGGCGTGACGGTCGGCGTGATCGACAGCGGCGTCGGGCCGCATGCGGACATCGCCGTGGCGGGCGGCGGCTGTTTCGTCACTGGCGAGAATGCCGCGGATTTTCTCGACAACGGCATCGGGCACGGGACCCACGTCGCCGGCATCATCGCGGGCAAGAAGGCGTCCGCCACCGGCATCTATGGCCTGGCGCCGGCCTGCCGCCTGCTGGCCTATCGCGTCTGCCCGAAGACCGGCGAGCGTGGACGCGCGAAATCGACCGACATTGCCAGCGCGCTCGAACGCGCCATCAGCGACGGCTGCAACATCGTGAACATCAGCATGGGCAGCCTGGAGCCGATGCCGGAGATGCCGGACATCCTCCAGAAGGCGCGCGATGCCGGCGTCGTGGTGTTCGCGGCCACCGGCAACGACGGCCAGCCCCTGCTGCGCTATCCGGCCCGCTACAGCCACACCCTGGCCGTTGGCGCGCTGGGGCGCGACGGAACATTTCCGGCCGACTGCCCCGAGAGCTTTCAGGAGAGCGAGATCCGCCGCAAGAAGGAGTTTGTCGCCGAGTTCTCGAACTACGGGCTTTCGACCGATTTCATCGGCCCCGGCGTGGCGGTGCTGTCGACGTTTCCGGGTGAAAAGTACGCAATGATGTCCGGCACCTCGATGGCCACGCCGTACTCCTCGGGCATGGCGGCCCGTCTGTTGTCAGGGAATTCGAAGCTGCTTAACATGCCTGACGGTCCTGAAAAGGCCGACGCCATCGTCAAGATGCTGTCTCAGACAGCGCAAAAGGTGGGTTGGCCAGCCGAATATGAAGGTTTTGGAGTTCTGAAGTGACAAGCGTCGTGTTGACCTACACAGGCAGCCCCGGCAAGAAATTGTCGGCGCAAGCACGGCTGCGTCGCAGCGTGCCGGGCGCGGTGCTCACGCCGAAGACGAGCACCCTGGTGGAAGCCCAGCTCGACGAGGAGCAACTGGCGGTGCTCGAACAGAACCCGGAATGGGCCGTGTCCCAGCCTACCTTCGCGGAAATCCGCAAACCTGTCTTCAATCTGAAAAACGCACGCGCCAAGCTCGCGAAATAGCCGCAAGGCGCCCATGGCCGCTGGTGGTCATGGAGTTTTTTGGATAGGGAGCTTCATGTCCGATACAGACATCCAGGTCGTGAGCAATTCATGGGCTGGCATCCAGCGTGTTGCCGCAACGCCGAAGCCGCCTGAGTTCTTCAGGGGCCGCGAAGGCTACGTACCCGAGTTCTTCGGGGACACCAATCGTGTGGAACTGCCGTCGATGGGCGACGCCATCTCCATGGACGACATCGCAAAGCTCGAAGACGGCTCCTTCGAGCTCAAGTACCAGCACTTCAGCACGGTGCAATGCATTTCCCGGCGCGTGCCGCTTTACTCGGCGTGCAACATCGACGGGTCGAAGTCGAAGAACGTTCCGCGCCATGACACCTGGAACTACGACGGCCGCATCAGGAAGGAATACCAGATGCTGCGGGAGGCCTACGGCCCCGAGCAGGACAAGAAATTCTCCCGCGGCCACATGACGCGCAGGCAGGACCCGAACTGGGGCTCGCTGGCGACGGCGCAACGGGCCAACATCGACACATTCTTCGCCACCAACGCCTGCCCGCAATGGCAGCCTTTCAACGATGGGCTGTGGGGCGACCTCGAGGACTACATCCTCGGCAATGCCCAGGGCGACGACAAGCGCATCAGCGTCTTCACGGGCCCCATCCTCCGGTCGGGCGACCCGGAGAGATTCGGCATACAGATCCCGCGGGACTTCTGGAAGGTGGTTGCCTTCATCAGCGAGGCGACGGGCGAGCTGAGCGCCATCGCCTACCTGATGAGCCAGGGCACCTATCTCGATTCGGGGGTGGCGCGCGACCTTGAAGACTTCGACACATCGCAGCGTCCGCTCGCGTTCATCGAGGCGGAGACCGGGCTCAAGTTCGAAAGCCTCGAAGGGCGTGACGTGCTCGATGGCGTTGACATCGCGTTCGTCCAGCCCATCCGGCGCTACGCCGATACGAAGCTTCCGGCCTGACTGGAGCGAAGGCGCGGTCGATCAGCCGCGCAGGGATTCGATCAGGTCGATGTACTTCTGCTTGGCCTCGTCGGCGCTCGCACCCTTCTGGGCGGTCCACGCGTCCCACTTGGCGCGCGCGACGATGTCGCTGAAGCCGGGCTTCTTGGCGGTGTTGTCGCCTTCGGTCGCCTGCTTGAAGAGGCCGTAGATCTTCAGCAGCGTCGGGTTGTCGGGGCGCTCGGCGAGCAGCTTGGAGTTGGCCTGGGCGGCTTCGAATTGGGCGTTGAGATCAGACATGGCGGTCGAATTGAAGAAAGCGGAAACTGTGCATCTTAAATTGCACGGTACCCGGTGGTACCAGATTCAGTCCTTCAGCCCCGCCCGCGCCAGCTCCACATCGAGCCGCTCCCGCGCATCGGCCGGCTTCAGCCCTGCAGCCCTTTCATAGAGCCGCGTTGCCTCGCCCATGCGCGATTCGCCGTGCAGCATCAGTTGCGCGCGGGCGTATTCCATCATTCCGGCGGCCGAATGGGGGTGCAGCTCGAGGCCGCGTTCGAACAATTCGAGCGAGGTCTCGGCACGCACGCCGTAGGTCATGCGCCCGACCAGCGCACCGACCTTGTCGATCACCTCGGCGTGGAACGAAGCCAGCGCGAGGTGCGCGTCCGCGTGCCGCGGCTGCAGCTCGATCACGCGCTCCAGCGCTCCCTTGAGCTTGCTGCCCAGTCCCTGCGCCAGCGCACGCGCCACGCTGATGCCCTGGCTGTAGCGGCCCAGTGCGTAGGACTGCCAGTAGAGCGCCTGGCAGTTCTCGGGCTCGGCAGCGGCCTGCGCGCTCGCGCGCTCGATCACCTGGCGGAACATCGCGAGCCGCACGGCCTCGCGCGGCTCGACGTAGTTGGCGTAGATCGCGGTCGCCTGGTTGGCCAGCGCCATCCCTTCGGCGCCCTGCAGCAGGCCGACGGCGGCGGCGCGTTCGAATTCGCCGCTGTGGTACAGCGCCCAGCCTTCGGCGAGCGCAGAGCTTTCGGCCGGCAGCGGCAACTCGTGGCCGGCATGCAGGCGCGGCCAGTGGAGCAGCACGCTGCGGGCATCGAAGCGAGGCACGTCGGCCCAGGGCAGGGGCGTCCAGGGGGCCGCGTCGGCGGTGGCAATCGGGCTGGCAGACATCAGCGAGAGCGGTTTGAAATCGGGGTGGGGCATGGTTGCTAGACCGCCATATCGACCGGGGAAGCCACGGCGCCGGCGCTGCTGCCGGCACCGCTGTTGCTGGAATCTTCGCCGTTGTAGGCATTGCTGAGTGTCAGCAGATGCCGCCGTTGTTCCCGCCCGAGGTAGGGCGCGAGCAGGTGCAGGGTGTGGTGGCCGCCGCGCATCAGCGCTCCCGCCGCATGCGCGGGCTCCAGCGCCTCGCGCGGGTTGCGCACATATTCATAGCTGAGCCAGTAGGTCAGCACCACGACCATGCTCTGCGCGAGCGTGTCGACCTCGTGCGCGTCGATCTCGAGGTGGCCGGCGCGGCTCAGGCCGGCGATCAGCTGGCGGATGGCGCGTGCCTTGTTTTTCAGCACCAGCTGGAACTGGGTTTCCAGCCGCCGGTTCTTGCTGAGCAGGTCGTTGAGGTCGCGGTAGAGGAAGCGGTAGCGCCAGATCAGCTCGAACAGGCTGTGCATGAAGAACCACGCGTCCTCCACGTCGTGCACGCCTTCGCTGGCGTGCAGCAGCTCGTTGAGCTCGATCTCGTAGGCTTCGTAGAGCTTGTTGATCAGCTCTTCCTTGGCCGGGTAGTGGTAGTACAGGTTGCCCGGACTGATGTTGAGTTCGCCCGCCACCAGGGTGGTCGAGACGTTCGGCTCCCCGAAGCGGTTGAACAGATCCAATGCGGCTTCGAGGATGCGTTGCGCTGTGCGGCGTGGCGCCTTCTTTGCCATGTCGGTGCCCCCGGTTGTCTCGTGGTCTCTTGGGGGCACTCTAGCGCATGTGCACCGCACCATGAACGGTGCGGGACATGTTTTGCGGCGCTGAATTTTTGTGCAGTGCCGCAATACCGACCGGTCGGCAGACGGCGCGGGCTGGCTCAGCCGGCTTTGCTGCGGCGCAAGGTTTTCTTGGCGGCGGGCGCAGCCGTCTTGCGGGCCGCGGTCTTGCGGGGAGCGGCGGTGGCGCCCTGCGATTTTTTCAGCTGTGCTTCGAGCGCCTCGACGCGCGCCTGCAGCGCGGCCATGTCGGCGGCGCTGGGGATGCCGAGCTTTTCGAGCGCGCGCGCCACGCGTTCTTCAAAAATGTTCTCCAGCTTGCCCCACTGGCCAGCTGCCTTGGTGCCGAACTCGCTGGCGAAGCCGGCCATGCGCTGCTGGGCCTGGGACAGGGTTTCCTCGGCGGCCTGCTGGGTCTTCTTCTGCATGCCGGCGCCGTCCTTGACCAGCGCTTCGAAGGCCTTGCTGCCTTCCTGCTGCATCTTGGCGAAGGCGCCGAGCCCGGCAAGCCAGATCTGCTGGGCGGAATCCTTGATGCGGTCTGCGGCCTTGCCGTTGCTGTCGTCGTCCTGGGTAGCCATGCGAATGTTCCTTTGCAAACAAGCGGCTGACTCTAGCTGTTCGACGTGCTTTGCATTAGAGCTTCGCGTCTATGGGGCGAAGCCCTGGGAAAGGCTCAGGGCGTTGCGCCCGCCGCGCGGCTCGCGTCGAGATGCGCCTTGGCGCGCTCGGCCAGAGCCATTTCACCAGGCGTGCCGGGCACAAAGGCTTCGACCGGCAGCGGCCGCCCGTGCGAGTCGACCGAGACGAACACGATCAGGCATTCGGTGGTCTTTTCCATCGAGCCGCCCTTCATGTCGCCGCTGCGCACCTCGACCGAGATGTTCATGCTGGTGTTACCGGTGTAGGCCAGGCGGGCCTCCACCTCGACGAGATCGCCGATCATGATCGGCCGGTGAAAGCGGATGCTGCCGATGAAGGCGGTGACGCAATACCGCTTGGCCCAGCTGGTCGCGCAGGCGTAGCCGGCCTCGTCGATCCACTTCATGACCGTGCCGCCGTGGACCTTGCCGCCGAAGTTGACGGTGCTGGGCTCGGCAAGAAAACGCAGGGTGATCGAAGACATGGGGCCGCCTTTTCGAATATGGCTATGAGGTGGGGAGCCGCGATTATGCGAGCGGGCGCACGCTTGCGGCTGCCGCCCGTCGTCCGGGCATGCACGCTCAGTCAGTCGGCGGCTAGCTGCCGCTGAACAACTGCGCCAGGGTGCGCCGCAGCCAGGCATTGCCCGGGTCGGCATGAAAGCGCTCGTGCCAGTGCTGCTTCACGGCATAGGCCGGCAGCGTGAAGGGCGGCTCCAGCAGCTTCACCGGCTCCTGCGTGGCCAGCACCTTGCCGAGGATGCGCGGCACCACCACGATCAGCTCGGTGTGCGCCACGATGCGCGCCACGCTCAGGAAGCTCGACAGCCGCACCACCACGTCGCGCTTCAGGCCCAGCCGCGCGATGGTCGTGTCGACGATGGCGTGCCCGGTGCCCGAGGTCGACACCACCGCGTGCGCCTCCGCCTCGAAGCGCTTGCGCGTGAGCTTCGCGCCGATGCGCGGATGGTTCTGCGCCGCCAGGCAGACGAAGTTCTGCATGAACAGCGTCTGCTGGTAGAAGCCCGCGTCCAGCTGCGGCATGAAGCCCACGGCCAGGTCGACCTCGCCGTCCTGCAGCCGGCGCCCGCTGATCGTCGAAATGATCTCGGTCTCGATGTGCACCCCCGGCGCCGCGCGCCGCAGGTGGTCGAGCAGGCCAGGCAGCAGCACCACCTCGCTGATGTCGGTCATGCAGATGCGAAAGCGCCGCTGCGCCTGCGCGGGCTCGAAGCTGCTGCGGTTGCCCTGGGCCTGTGCCAGCTGGGCCAGCGCCTCGCGCAGGTTCGGATAGATGCGCTCGGCATGCGGCGTGGGCTGCATGCCCTGGGCGGTGCGGGTGAACAGACGGTCGTCGAAATGCGCGCGCAGCTTGTTCAGCGCGGTGCTGGCCGCCGCCTGCGCCATGCCCAGCCGCTCGGCCGCCTTCGAGACGTTGCCGGTCTTGTAGACCTCGTCGAACACGGCGAGCCATTCGAGATCGAGCTTGGACATCCGGGGCTCCTGCGTACGGTGAAAGGCACCATTATCGAAATTTCGAATTCCGTGTATTGGCTACCGGTCTTGAGGAAATAGTGGTCCGGCTCAACAATGCCGCCACGGAGACAACCACGCAATGAAACCCGCGCCTTCCAATGCGGCAGAACGCCGCGACTACTACGCCCGCATCCGCCCGCTGAACCTCACGCCGCTGTGGGAATCGCTGCACGCGCTGGTGCCGCGCGAACCGCAGACGCCCTGCGTGCCCGCGCTGTGGCGCTACGACGAGATCCGCCCGCTGCTGATGGAGTCGGCCGAACTCATCACCGCCGAAGAGGCCGTGCGCCGCGTGCTGGTGCTCGAGAACCCGGCGCTGCCCGGCAACTCGTCGATCACGCAGTCGCTCTACGCCGGGCTGCAGCTCATCATGCCGGGCGAGGTGGCGCCTTCGCACCGCCACGTGCAGTCGGCGCTGCGCTTCATCGTCGACGGCAAGGGTGCCTACACCACGGTGGGCGGCGAACGCACCACCATGTACCCCGGCGACTTCATCATCACGCCCTCGTGGGCCTGGCACGACCATGGCAACGAAGGCATCGGCGGCAGCGTGGAGCCGGTTGTGTGGCTCGACGGACTCGACATTCCGATGCTGCGCTTCTTCGACGCCGGCTTCGCCGAGAACGACGACGCCAAGGTGCAGCACGTGTCGCGCCCCGAAGGCAACAGCCTCGCGCGCTTCGGCCACAACATGGTGCCGGTGCGGCACGACCACGCATCGGCCACCTCGCCGATCTTCAACTACCCCCACGCACGCAGCCGCGAGGCGCTGGCGCAACTGCAGACGCAGGAAGCGCCCGATGCCTGGCTGGGCCACAAGCTGCGCTACATCAACCCGCTGACGGGCGGCTCGCCGATGCCGACCATCTCGACCAACCTGCAACTGCTGCCAAAGGGCTTCGCGGGCAAGACGCACCGCGCGACCGATGGCGCGGTGTACAGCGTGGTCGAAGGCCACGGCACGGCCGAGATTGCCGGCCAGCGCTTCGCGTTCGGTCCACGCGACACCTTCGTGGTGCCTTCGTGGGCGCCGCTGCGGCTGTCGTCGCCGGGCGAAGACACCGTGCTCTTCAGCTTCTCCGATCGCCCTGTGCAGCAGGCCATGGGCATCCTGCGCGAAGCCTTTCTCGAAGACGCCTGAAGCACGGGCGACCCTTCTTTTCTTTTTTTGTTCGACCGTGTGCCGCCACGCGCGGCAGGAGCCTTCATGTCCTTCGTCTTCACGCCTCCCTCCATCGTCGGCCTGCCCATCGTGGGCTCCGACCAGCAGTTCCCCGTGCGCCGCGTCTACTGCGTCGGCCGCAACTACGCGGCCCATGCCCGCGAGATGGGCTTCGACCCCGACCGCGAACCGCCTTTCTTCTTCTGCAAGCCGAACGACGACGCTTCCGTGGTGCCGGTGTTCGACGGCAAAGGCGCGTCCATTCCCTACCCGCCGCTCACGAGCAACTACCACTACGAGGCCGAGCTGGTGGTCGCCATCGGCAAGAGCGGCAAGAACATCCCCGTCGACCAGGCCGCCAGCCACATCCACAGCTACGCCGTGGGCCTGGACATGACCCGCCGCGACCTGCAGATGAAGATGCGCGAGCAGGGCCGTCCGTGGGAAATCGGCAAGGCCTTCGACTTC